>NZ_CP021913.1:2390000-2691875 GCF_002814095.1 Sagittula sp. P11 | reverse complement strand
GCCCAGCGGGCCGGGCTTTTCTGTTCGACCGGCGTGTTGCGCACCGCCTCCGGCAGTTCGTTGGCATTCTCAGGGGTGTCTTCCTCGGTGTGCACCTCGCGCCGCTGCGGCATGGCCGCGTTCTCGTGCGCTTCGGCCGCGGTCGCGATCCGGTCGTCCATGGGTCCTCCTCGGGGCAGCATCGCGGCCCGCACTCCTTCAGTCGTCCGGTTGAGGATAGCTTGGGGGGGCCGGGGGGCAAAGCCCCGTGCCACGGCCGAAAGCGGGTCGTCGCGCGTCAGCTCGGCAAGACTCGCTGGAACAGCCAGCGCCCGTCCTCTGTCACCTCGCGCGTGGCGCGCCCGGTGTGCCAGAGGTGCAGGCAATGCGCCATCGCCTCCACCAGCGCCAGCCCGTATTCGCCCGCACCGATCCGGCGCATGAAGAGTGGCTGGAAACAGCCCGCGGCGGTGGCGGGCTCCGACAGGAAATCCTCCAGTCTTTCCAGCGCCCCGTGATGGTTCGAGATCAGTTGCCCCATCCGCGCCGGCAGACCTTGAAACGGCAGCTTGTGCCCGCCGAGGACAAGGTGATCCTCGCGCGCAAGCACCGACAGGCGTTCGCAGGCGTCGAGCCAGTCGGCCACCGGATCCGCCTCGGGCTCTGTGGCGTAGACCCCGAGGTTGGGCGAGATCGACGGCAGGATCTGGTCCCCGGCGATGACCAGAGATCCGTCCGTTTCCCAGAGAGTGACATGCTCCGGCGCATGACCGCCGCCGGTATGGACCGCCCAGTCCCGCCCGCCCGCGCGCAGCGTGTCGCCCTGTTTCAGCCGCTGGACCCCGAAGGGCAGCGGCCAGACGGTGCGGCGGAACATGTAAGGCGGCTCGTCCATGCGGGACGCGATGATCTCGTCGCTCATCCCCGCGGCGCGCCAGTAGGCCACCACCTCGGGCGGCGGCGAGTCGTTGGGGTCGAGTTGCAGCATCCGGGCCAGCAGCCATGCGGTGCGCGAGGTCAGAAGCTCTGCCCCCTGCTCCTGGAACCACCCGGCCAGCCCGATGTGGTCGGGATGGTGGTGGGTGACCAGCACCCGGCTCACAGGCTTCCCCGCCAGGGGCCCGGCCAGCAGGCTCTCCCAGATGCCGCGCGTCTTCGAGGAGTTCATGCCGGTGTCGACGATCGTCCACGACGCGCCGTCGTCCAGTGCGTAGACGTTGACGTGGTCCAGCTTCATCGGCAGCGGCAGACGCATCCACAGCACGCCCTCGGCCACCTCGATGGCCTCGCCCGCGGCGGGCGGGGTGTCGAAGGGGAAACGGATGTGTCCAGGGCTGCCGTCCATCATGCCGCGAAGTCCTCTGCCGGGACCAGGGCACCCGCCCGCGCCTGCGCGCAGAGCGACGCGTGCTCGGGAAGCATGCGCAGGATGTAGAACCGGGCCAGCCGTTCGGTGGCGCTGTCGCGCTCCGCACAGGCGGCGCGCAGATGGGCGGTGGCGCCCAGCACCCGCGCAAACGCCCTGAGGTAGGGCACGGCACCGGCGAATCGGTCCGTCATGTCCATCGCCAGAAGTGCCTCCGTCGCGTCGCGCAGGTTCTCCGACGCCTGCCACGCGGCTTCGGCCAGTTCGGGGATGTCGCTCTTCACGCCCTCGATGTAGCTCTGCATGGAATCGATCAGGGCAAAGACCGCCTCTCCGCCGTCCATCAGCTTGCGGCCCACGAGATCCATCGCCTGGATGCCGTTGGTGCCTTCGTAGATTGCCGTCACGCGCACGTCGCGCAGGTACTGGGCGGCGCCGGTTTCCTCGATGTAGCCCATGCCGCCGTGCACCTGCACACCCTTCGACGCGACCTCGATCCCCACGTCGGTGCCGAAGGCCTTGGCGATGGGCGTCAGCACGCCCGCGCGGGTGGCCCAGCCCTTGTCCCCGGTGGCCCGCGCCATGTCGAGCGCCACGGCCAGCATCAGCCCGATGGACCGGGCGGCGAAGATGTCGGCCTTCATCTCGGCCAGCATGCGGCGCACGTCGGCGTGGCCGAGGATGGTCCCGGTCTCCGACCGGCCCTGCTTGCGCTCCTCGGCATAGGCCACTGCGTGCTGGTAGGCGCCTTCGGCCACACCGATGCCCTGCACGCCCACGCCAAGGCGGGCGTTGTTCATCATGGTGAACATTGCGCGCATGCCGTCGTTTTCCTCACCGACAAGCCAGCCGGTCGCGCCCTCGTATGACATCACGCAGGTCGGAGAGCCGTGCAGCCCCATCTTGTGCTCCAGCGACACCACCCGCAGGTCGTTGCGCGCGCCCGGTTCGCCGTTCTCGTCCGGCAGGAACTTCGGGACGAGGAACAGCGAAATGCCCTTGGTCCCCGGCACCGCGTCCGGCAGCCGCCCCAGCACGAGGTGGCAGACGTTCCCGGTGAAGTCGTTGTCGCCCCACGAGATATAGATCTTCTGGCCAGTGATGGCGTAGGTCCCGTCGCCGTTCGGCACGGCCTTCGTCGACAGCGCGCCCACGTCGGACCCGGCCTGCGGCTCCGTCAGGTTCATGGTGCCTGCCCACTCGCCGGTCACCAGCTTCGGCAGGTAGAGCGCCTTCAGCTCGTCCGAGGCGTGGTTCTCAAGCGCCTCGATCTGGCCTTGGGTCATCAGCGGGTTCAGTTGCAGCGCAAGGCAGGCGCCCGACATCATGTCGTTGACGCAGGTGGTGACCGTCAGCGGCAGCCCCATCCCGCCCGACGCTTCCTCGGCCGAGGCCGCGATCCAGCCGCCTTCGGCGATGGCCCGGTACCCTTCGGCAAAACCCTCCGACGTACGCACCACGCCGTTCTCCAGCCGCGCCGGATCCAGGTCGCCGTTGCGTTGCAGCGGCGCCATGACCTCTTCGCACATCTTCGCCGCTTCCGAGAGCACCGCTTCGACGGTTTCAAGCGAGGCGTCGGCGAACCGTTCCGTGGCCGAGACCCGTTCATAGCCGACCACATGTTTCAGAATGCGAGAAAAATCGCCCAATGGCGCGCGATACGTCATCTAATTGCCCCTCCGGCTTGGCAAGCCCACATCTCTCTAGTAGCAAGCGGACCCGTATAACAAGCGTATGACCGCTGAGAGTGGCGGCAACAGAAACGCCACGTCAAAACCGGGCCGCATGACAGAGCGACTTCTCCCCGACCCCACCGGCCTCGCGCGCGCAGCCTCCCTGCTGCGTGACGGACGGCTCGTGGCCTTCCCGACCGAGACCGTCTACGGGCTCGGTGCGGACGCCCGCGACGACCATGCCGTGGCCGCGATCTATGCTGCCAAGGGACGTCCCAGTTTCAACCCGCTAATCGTGCATTTCGCCGACCTCGACGCGCTGAAGGCGATGGTGGCGTGGTCCGAAGAGGCGGAGGCCATTGCCCAGAGCTTCTGGCCCGGGCCCCTGACGCTCGTCCTGCCGCTCCGCGAAGGCGCCCGTGTGTCGAAGCTGGTGACCGCCGGGCTCGACACCATCGCGGTGCGCATGCCCGCGGCGCCCGTGGCACGCGACCTCTTGCGCGCGGCGGGGGTGCCGGTGGCGGCGCCTTCGGCCAACGTCTCCGGCCAGATCAGTCCCACGCGGGCCGAGCATGTCGCGGCCAGCCTCGGCGACCGGGTGGATGCGATCCTCGACGGCGGGCCGTGCAAGGTCGGGCTGGAATCGACGATCCTCGGGCTGGCGGGCCGTCCGACGCTGCTCCGGCCCGGCGGAATCACACGCGAGGCGCTTGGCCATGTTCTCGGACGCCGGATTGCGGAACGGCACGGCTCGGACACGATCTCCGCCCCCGGCCAGACCAAGTCGCATTACGCGCCCCGCGCCGCCGTGCGGCTGAACGCCATCGAGTTCGAACCGGGCGAGGCCAGCCTCGGGTTCGGAGATGTGGAGGCGGACCTGAACCTTTCGCCGTCCGGCGACCTGACGGAGGCGGCTGCGAACCTCTTCGAGTACCTGCACCAGCTCGACGCCAAGGCGCCGAAGGTCATCGCCATCTCGCCGATCCCGCATCTGGGGTTGGGCGTGGCGATCAACGACCGCCTCAGCCGGGCCGCCGCCGACCGCTGATCCGGCGCGGCGCGAAGCCACTGTCGGCTACGCTGGGTAGGGCGGGGTTTCACGCCGCCCCTGCCAGTATTCAGTAGATCCTCGGCCTGAGGTCGGCCTCAGGCACGCCCGGTACCTCCCAGAACGCCGCCGCGCCCTCCGGCAGGCGTTGCAACACCCTTGCGAAGTCCGCCGGGTTGACGTGGGGACGGATGGCGCGCGCGACGACCTCGATGGCATTTCCGGGGGTCAGGTTGTGGTGGCGCCGCACCGCCTGTGCCTCACGGACAAGCTCGGCCCGGGGACCGAACGGCGGAGGCGTCTCCTCCACCTGCCAGCCCGCCACGAACACTGCCCGCACCACGCAGGGCAGGACAGAGGCGAAGTCCAGTCCCTGCTGGGCGGTCAGGCGGCGGCGGAACACCTGCAGCACACCATCCAGCGCAGTGTAGGCCATGTTGTCGGACTCGAGGCCCATGTGCTCTTTCAGATCGTCGAGGATGGCCCGCCATTCCTTTTCGGCGTGGCGATAGGTCCATGGCATCGGCATCGCCGCCTCCCGGTCCGTCAGGCCCGCCCGCCCTCGCTCGACAGCAAAAGCGGCGAGACGCCGATGCTTTCCAGCGCCGCCTCCCACTTCTGCCCGTCGGTCAGGTCGAAGATCAGGTCGGCGGACGACGGGCCGACCAGCCAGGCGTTCTCGGCGATCTCGTTCTCCAGCTGGCCCGGCCCCCAGCCGGCATAGCCCAGCATCATGAGCCACCGCTCCGGCCCCTGGCCCTGGCCCAGGTCCTCGAGCACGTCGAGCGTTGCGGTCATCTTCAGATCCGGCGTCACGTCCAGCGTCGTCACGACCGACGTGTAGTCGGGCGAATGCAGCACGAAGCCGCGGCCCATCTCCACCGGCCCGCCATAGCGCACCTTGGTGCCGTCCAGCCCCGCCGGATTCTCGATCGAAAGCTGGGACAGCAAGGCTGACATGTCGATGTCCGGCGTCGGCTTGTTGACGATCAGGCCCATCGCGCCCTCGTCGGAATGGTCGCAAATGAAGACCACGCTCAGATCGAACCTCGGATCGGCCATGCCCGGCATCGCGATCAGCAGATGCCCCGTCAGGTTCCTCGTCGCAATGTCACTGTTTTCCGCCATGCCCACCTTCAAGTCCTGCAGCCGACGTTCTGGCGCGGTCGGCTTTCTCCCCACCATGCGACAGGCCCGGGCCATGCGCAAGAACGTGGCCTCGCCGCCACCCCTCTCGGGGCTCTCACTTCAAGGTGACTTCCCTTTTGGCGACGTCCATAGCATCCCTGTCCGCATGAAGAAAATTCTGCGCGCCTTTCTGGCCCCGGTTCTGGCCGCTTCGCTGATCCTGCCCGCGCCTGCCCGGGCAGAGCGCTACGACGGCATGCTCGACGCCACGATCCTTCCCGGATGGCGCCTGCCCAATGGAGACCATATCGCGGCGCTGCACCTGCGGCTTGCCCCCGGGTGGAAGACCTACTGGCGCAGCCCCGGCGATGCGGGCATCCCGCCCAGCTTCGACTGGCAAGGCGCGCAGAACACCCGTGCCGTGACCGTCTCTTGGCCCAGCCCGCAGGTGTTCTGGCAGTCCGGGATGCGCTCCGTCGGCTATCATGACGAGGTCGTCCTGCCCCTGCGCGTCTCCCTCCGCAATGCCGGCAAGGACGCGCAGCTCAACGGCACCATCGAGATCGGCATCTGCAAGGACGTCTGCCTGCCCCAGCGGCTGAAGGTTTCGGCCACTCTGCCCGCCGGTTCCCGCAAGCCCGATCCGCGGATCGCCGCTGCGATGGCCGACGTGCCCTTCGGTCGCGGCGATGCGGGCGTGACCTCCGTCACCTGCACGGTCTCGGCCACGCCCAAGGGCATCGGGCTGAACGTCGCCCTCACCCTGCCCGGCGCCACCGGCAACGAGGAAACGGTGATCGAATTCGCCGATCCGGAACTGTGGGTGGCAGAGCCGCAGACATCGCTGCGCGGCGGCCAACTGGTGGCAGAGACGCGCGTGACCCACCTGTCCCGCGCCGCCTTTGCGCTGGACCGCTCCGAGATGGTGCTGACCGTGCTGGGCGGCCGGATGCCGGTCGAAGTCCGCGGCTGCGACTGACACGACCGTTCGGTTTACCCCCAAGACGCAAGGCGATCCCGGCGGCATTCCATGATGCCGCCGTTGTTGCTTGTAGCGACCCGATGTAGGGCGGGGCTATGCGCCGCCTGCCTTCACCGGCCCGCGCCGCATCAGGACCGCCAGCGCCGCCGCCAGCCAGAGGGCCAGCACCAGCACCGCCGCTCCGATCAGGAAGACCGCGAGCGCCGTGCCCTTCGACGCCGGATCGCCGAACGGTGCCAGTACCGCGGGCATGCCGCCGGCAAAGGCCACCATGCCCAGCGTCAGCCCCAGCCAGGCCACTACCGCCAGCGTCCCGCCGACCAGCAGTCCGCGTACCGGCCCGCTGCGGAAGCGCCAGCCGCGCTTCAGCGCCGACCAGGCGACCGACACGTCGTGCTGTACGGCCACCAGCGAGGGCACGACCAGCAGCACCAGCACCATGCCGAAGCCAAGACCGTAGACCAGCGTGATGACCGTGGGTTTCAGGAACTGGGCATCGGCCGAGCGTTCGTAGAGCAGCGGCGCCAGGCCCAGCACCGTCGTGGCCGAGGTCAGGAAGACCGCGCGCAGACGGTCCGCCGCGCCGTCGATGATCGCCGGGATCAGGCCTCGGTCGCGGGCATATTCGTCGATCTGCGTCACCAGCACGATGGAATCGTTGATGATGATCCCGGTCATCCCCAAGAGGCCGACTACCGTGAACATGCTCAGCGGCACGTCCCACAGCCAGTGGCCATAGACCGCCCCCACCAGTCCGAAGGGGATGATCGCCATCACCACCAAGGGGCGCGTCCAGCTGGCAAAGACCCAGGACAGCACGAGGTAGATGCCCAGCAACACCATCGCCAGCCCCAGCTCCGCATCAGCGAGGAACTCATCCTCCTGCTCTGACAGGCCGGAGATGTCGTAGTCCACCTGCCGGGTGTTGGCGATGCGCGGCAGGATGACCTCTTCCAGCGCGGTCATGATCTCCGTCGCGCGGGCTGGATCGTCCTCGGAAATGTCGCCGTTGACGGAAATCTGCCGGATGCCGTTCTCGCGCCGCACGGTCGAAAAGCCCGTCCGCCGCTCCACCCGCACGATGTCGGCCAGCGGCACGTAGGCACCTTCGGGCGTGCGCAGCATCATCCGTTCGAGGAAGTCCGCCGTCAGTTCGCCCTCCGGCAGTTCCACGCGGATCTCGGCAGAGCGCGGCCCCACCGGGTAGCTTGCCGCCTCAATCCCGCCCAGCCGGTTGCGCAGCACGCGGCCCAGCCCGTCGATGTCGAAGCCAAGCGCCTGGCCCTGCGGCGTCAGGTCGAGGATCAGTTCCTCCTTGTCGTAGGCGAGGTTGTCCTCCACCGCCGACACTTCTGGGAAGGCGGCGACGGCGGCCTTCAGATCCTCGGCGGCGGCTTTCAGCGTCTCGGAATCGGAGCCGATAAACTTCACGTCGAGCGCATCGCCGCCGGGGCCGGAGCGCCAGCCGCGGAACGAGATTTCCTCGACCAGCGGATGCTTCTCGACCCGTTCCTGCAACTCTCCGACAAAGGCGAAGGAGGAATAGGGCCGCGCGTCCGCCTCGATCAGCTCGATGGAAATGCCGCCAAGCTGGTCGGCGTCCTTGGTGTCCGCGCTCGACAGGCCGCGTCCGGAGCCGCCGCCGATCTCTGCCATGACATAGTCCAGCGGGTTGCGGCCGTAGCGTTCCTCGTATTCGCGGCCAAGCTCCTCCGTCGTCTTCTGCAAAAGCCGCATCTGCGCCAGCGTATCCTCGCGCGTGGCGCCCGGCGCCATGGCGAAGTTGCCGCTAATCGATCCGCGTTCCGGCGAGTTGAAGAAGCGCCACTGCACGTCGCCGCTGATGAACAGCACCGCCTGCGTTGCCAGCACCAGCGTCGCGGTTGCAAGCACCACGTAGCGCGCCCGGATGACCACCGCCATCAAGGGGCGGAAGCCGCGTTCCCGGACCTGCCGGAAGCCCCGGTTGACCACACGGCTGGCGCTGTCGATGCCCATGTCCGACAGATCGTTCAGTGCTGCCCGGCGCCGTGCCCCGTCCATCCGGATCAGCCGGAGCCCCAGCGCGGCGGCGACCAGCGCAACCAGCAGCGCACCGATCCACAGCGGCTGGGCAAGGATCGTGCCGCGCAACGCGACGGCGCTTTCATGCAGGCCGGCGATCCAGCCCGGCGTCTCGCCCATGGTGCCCCAGACGCCGTCGGCAGCGCCGGGAAGCGACAGGATCGCCAGCAGGATCAGCCCGACCGCCAGCGTGCCGACGATCACCTCTCCGACAAAACCTGCCGCCGCGCGCCACGCGCGGAACCCGGTCGCGACGCGGGGCTTCAACGCGTGGGCCATGTGGTTCGGCAGGATCAGGAAACACTCCACCAGCGAGGCGAGCAGCACCGTGATGACGGTAAAGGGGATGTCGGCGATCATCTCTCCGAACGTGCCGCCGATGGCCGTCAGCCCGAAGAAGGCGATGACCGTGGTCAGCGTCGCGGAGAACACCGGCAGCGCCATGCGGGAGGCCGACCGTTCCGCCGCCTCGTAGGGGCCGAAGCCCTGCCGGGACAGGTGATCGGCGTGTTCCCCCACCACGATGGCATCGTCGACCACGATGCCCAGGGTGATGATCAGCGCGAAGAGCGAGATCATGTTGATCGTCAGCCCGCCCACGTACATCAGCGCGATGGCCGCCAGCAGCGACGTGGGGATCCCCGCCGCCACCCAGAAGGCCGTGCGCGTGTTCAGGAACAGGAACAGCAGCGCCACCACCAGCAGAAGCCCCATGGAAGCGTTGTCCATCAGGATGTTGAGCCGCCCGGTGATCGCCTCTGACCGGGTGCGGATCAGTTCGATGGTCACGCCTTCGGGCAGCGTGGACTGGTAGGCGGCGGCGACCTCCTCGACCTGTTCCTGGATGCCGATGGCGTCACCCCGGTCGGACCGGTCGACCCGCACCGTGATCGCCGGGTTGGGACCGACGAAATAGCTGCGCTGACGGTCGACGCCTTCCTCGCGCAATTGCGCCACGTCGCCGATGGTCAGCTTGGACCCGTTCGGGTTGGAGCGCAGGGCAATGGCGGCGATGTCGTCGGCAGAGCGTTTCTCGATCCCGGTGCGGACCCGTGCCCCGGCCCCAGCCACGTCGCCTGCCGGATCGGCGTCCACCTCCGCCGCGATGGCCTCGGCGATCTCCTGCATGGTGACGTCATGCGCGATGAGGCTGGTCGAGGGCACCTCCACCAGTATCTGCGGCGCGGCGACGCCCTGGATCGTCGTGCGCGTCACGCCTTCGGCGAACAGGCGCACGGTGAATTCGTCCGCAAACCGTGCAAGCTGGTCGACACCCACCGGCCCGGTGATCACCACGTCGGTCACGCGGTCGCGCCAGCCGCCCCGGCTGACGCTCGGTTCGTCGGCGTCGTCGGGCAGACCTGTGATCCCGTCCACAACCTGCTGCACATCGTCCGCGGCCCGGGCGATGTCCCAGCCCGGCTCGAACTCCAGCTCGATGCTGGCGCGGCCCTCGCGGGAATTGGAGCGGGAGGATTCGACCCCCTCGACCGCCAGCAGCGCCGGTTCCAGAAGCTGCACGATGGCGGCGTCGATGTCCTCGGCGCCGGCGCCGTCCCAGGACACCGACACGTCGATCTCGTCCACGATCACGTCCGGAAAGAACTGCGCCCGCATGTTAGGCACGGCCAGAAGGCCCGAGGCCAGCAGGATCACCAGTAGCAGGTTCGCCAGCGTGGGATGCCGGGTGAAATAGCCGAAGATACCCCCGGCGGATTTTGGCAGTTCACGTACCATGCGCCCCCTCCGGAACGGGTGTTTGCAACGTCATCGCGGCGTGTCAGCCGCCCATGCGCTCTTCGATCCTCTGCACCATGTCGGCGGGGACCTGGTTTTCCTGCAGCTGCGCAAGGATCCGGGTCTTGGCCTCCTCCGGCATCCGGTTGTTGCCCTCGACGAAGGCCACCAGCCGCGCGCGCCTCTCTGCCGTCAGTTCCAGCATCTCGGGCACCTGCGCCTCTTCCGTGACACCGGGCCTGAGCGGCTGCACCTTGATCCCGGCGCCAAGAAGCGGTGTGCGCTGCGCCACGACCTCACGCCCTTCCAGAGCGTCCGCGCGGATCAGGATGTCGTCGCCCTGACGGCGCATCAGGGTGACGGGCACCACCTCCAGCCGCCCCTCCGGGTCGAGCGCCAGCACCGCACCATCCGCGCCAAGCGCCGTTGCGGGCAGGCGGGCGACGTTCGGCAGTTCGGGTTCCTCGACCTCCACCGTCACGAAGTCCCCGGGCTTGAAGCCGCGCGCCCCGTCGAGCGTCGCGAACAAAAGCCGCCCGGTCTGGCCTTCGCCGACGGAGGCACCGGCCCGGGACAGGCGGCCCGTCGTGGCGATCTCTGTCCCCAGGACGTCAAGCCGCACCGACACGGGGGCTTCCTTCAACCGGCCCGTATCGTCCAGCAAGCGCACGTATTGCGGCGTCGAAACGCGAAACGCCACTTCCAGCGCCTCCGGGTCGACAAGCTGCGCCAGCTGTTCGTTGGCCGAGACCAAGCGCCCGGCGACAACCGTCACCTCGGTCAGCGTGCCCGCGAACTGCGCCCGGATTTCCGTGTCCTGAAGCCCGCGCTCGGCCTCTGCCGCTGCGATCTCCGCCCGCCGCTGCGCCGTCTTCGCCTGGTCGATGCGGGCCTCTGCGGTGGCCACGGCCTGCCGCTGGTTCAGCACCGACTGGCGCGCAGACGACAGGGCCAGTTCCGCCGTCTCTACCGCCGCCTCGGTGCCCACCCGTCGCTCCAGCAGATCGCGGGACCGTTGCAGCGCCTGCTCGCGCAGCCGCACCTGTTCGCTCGCCGCGACCAGTTCGTCGCGGGCGATGCCGATGGCGCGCTCCGCCTCGCGCAGCTCCGCCTGCGCATCCAGAAGATCACTTTCCGCCCGTTCCACCGCCGCCTCGGCATTGGCCGGGTCGATCCGCGCCAGAAGCTGCCCGGCATCCACCTGCCCGCCTTCGACAAATTCGGGGTCGAGGTCGACCAAGGTCCCCGAGGCTGCCGCGCGCAGTTCCAGCGTCCGCACACTCTGCACCTCGCCGAAGGCCGACAGGACGGGGCGTTCGGTGCCGAAGGACACGTCCACGACGTTCACCGCGAATACCCGTTCCTGCGCAGGCCGGCGGCCCGGCTCCTCGTTCATCCGGGCGACGATCGCATCGCGCACCATCAGTCCCGCCCACGCCAGCAGGCCCAGCGTCAGCGCAAACAGGAAGAGCCCCGTCAGGCTCTTGCGTAGAAATCGCATCCGGACCGTCTCCCGTTGAGGTGCAGCATCGCGTCACGTCGCACGTATAGAATGACCTCCCGAAAACAAGCGCCGCGAAAGGACTTACATCATTATACGCACGGTCGGATCACTTTCGTCGCTTGTGTTCGTCGAGGCGCGGAAAAATTTCGACGAAGTTGCAGGGGCGGTGACGGTAGTCGAGCTGCCACTTCAGGATCTCGTCCCAGGCGTCCTTGCAGGCGCCCGTGCTGCCCGGCAACGCGAATAGATACGTGCCCCCGGCAACCCCGCCCGTGGCCCTGCTCTGCACTGCGCTCGTTCCGATTTTCTGCATGGAAACAATGGTGAAGACCGTTCCGAAGGCAACGATTTCCTTCTCGTAGACGTCGCGGTGCGCCTCCACCGTGACGTCGCGCCCGGTCAGCCCAGTGCCGCCGGTCGAGATCACCACATCCACCTCCGGGTCCGCGATCCAGATGCGCAGCCGGTCGGCGATGACCGCGCGCTCGTCCTTCACGATGTCGCGATCCGCAAGGACATGCCCCGCTTCGGTCAGCCGCGCGACCAGCGTGTCGCCCGAGCGGTCCTCCGCCAGCGACCGGGTGTCGCTGACCGTCAGCACCGCGATGCGCACCGGGATGAATTCCTTGGACTCGTCGATACGGGACATGGGGCAGGCCTTTTTACAGACAGGGAAGCGTGACCGGCAATCTCGGCACGGAGAGCGCCATGTCAAGCACCGGGTCCATCGCTTCGGAGGCCAGCGCCGCGGCAAATCCCTGCATCCCCTCGCCCGGCTCCGGGCATCCCAGCCGAGCCACTTCCCGACCGTAGGCCTCCCGCGCGGCGTCCAGCATGGCGGGCACCTCCTCGGGCGGCAGGCGGGGCTCGCCATTTTCCGCCACGAAGGTCGCGATCCGGTTCAGGCGCTGCTCGAAGGTCTGCGCCGCCTCGGGCGGCGGCGCCCAGGGGCAGAACCGCCCGGCGGCATCGAGTTCGAAATAGATGCGGTAGAGGCAGCCGACCGCGCCCAGCCCGCTGCGGTCTATGCCTTCGTAGGTGACGGTCCCGTCTTCCGCCGTCAGGCGCCGAAGCTCGATCCCGTTCTCCATCTGCAGCGTCTCGACAGCAGCGCCGTTTTCCGACCCGGCCTCTGTCACGCGGGCCGCCTCGCGCGCGAAGATCGCCGCGTAGTCGATGCCCTGGGCCTGCGCAGCGCCGGCAAGGCTCATCACCAGCAGGAGAAGACACCGTCCGATCACGGTCAGAGCGCCAGCCGCACCGCAAGCCCGCCGAAAAGCGTCGCGCAGGCGTAGCGCAAACCGCGCTCCGTTCCCGTGCCGCCCTGCAGATGGCGGCGCAGGCGCCCGGCGAACTGCCCGACAAGCCCGTTCACCAGGAGGCCGCCCGCCCCCATCATCGTGCCGAAGATCAGGAACTGCGGCAGGACGGGGCGCGCGGGATCGACGAACTGCGGCACGAAGGCCAGCACGAACAGGATGAACTTCGGGTTGGTCATGTTCACGACAAAGCCCTGCCGCGCCGCACGCGCCGGTGCCAGCGGCGGCGCGTCCACACCGGCCAGCGGCGTCCGCCAGGTCTTCCACGCGATGTAGACGAGGTAGGCCGCACCCGCCCAGCGGATCGCGTCGAAGGCGCCCGGCACCGCGGCGACCAGCGCACCCAGCCCCAGCCCCGCCAGCAGCACGTGCACCATCCCGCCCGCGGCAACACCTGCGGAAGCCGCCCAGCCGCACCGCGGGCCGCCACGCAGCCCCTGCGCCATGCAGAACAGCATGTCCGGGCCCGGCGTGACGTTCAGCGCCAGCCCCGCAGGCAAAAAAGCCAGCAACATCACCGGATCGACGATCGTCCACGCCATCACCCGAGGCTCCTCAACTTGACCTTCAACTCCAGCATGTCGTTCCACGCCTCGCGTTTGAAACCCGGATTGCGCAGCAGGTAGGCGGGATGCACCATGGGCAGCGCCGGGCGGCCCTCCGCCTCCTGCCAGGTGCCGCGCAGCCGGGTGATACCCCGCCGACCCAGAAGCGCCTGCGCGGAAATATTGCCCACGATCACCAGCAAATCGGGATCTACCAGCGCGATGTGCTTTTTCAGGAAAGGCAGCATCATCGCGATCTCGTCCGGCTTCGGGTCGCGGTTCTGCGGCGGGCGCCAGGGCAGCACGTTGGTGATATAGACCGACTCCGCGCGCGACAGTCCCACCGCCGCCAGCATCCGGTCCAGCAACTGCCCCGCCCGGCCGACAAACGGCTTGCCCTGCAGGTCCTCGTCCCGGCCCGGCGCCTCGCCCACGAACATCACCCGCGCCGCTGCCACCCCGTCCGAGAACACCAGCGACCGCGCGCCGCGCTTCAGCTCGCAGTGGTCGTAGCCAGCCAGCGCCGCCTCCAGCGAGGGCAGGTCGACAGCCGCCGCAGCCGCCGCTTCGGCCTCGGCTACAGGATCGGCCTCGGGTTCCGCCACCGGCGCGGCCACGGCGCCGCCGCGGCGGGGCGCAAGACGCTCCGCCTTCGCCACATCCTCCAGGGCAAAACGGTCCACGGGCGCTTCGCAAAGCGCCTCGGAGACACCCATCTCCAGTTGCCAGTCGAGGGCGGCACGCGCGGCGTGCCAGTCCAGTGCCGATTCCATGGAGGCCACATTACGCCCAAGCCGGGCAAAGGAAAATCCGCCCGGCTTCTCTGCTTCACAAATACTCGAATCCGCCGCCCGCCACCTGCCCCTTGCCCCCGGGGGACGCGCTTCGTAAGACAGGTGCGACTTCGACAGGGGTGACCATGCGCTTCGACCACCGCCATCTTCTGGGGATCGAACCCCTGCGTCCGGACGAGATCACGACCCTGCTCGACCTCGCCGACCAGTACGCCGCGCTCAACCGCCGCCGCGACAAGCACGCGCAGGCGCTGGCGGGTCTCACCCAGATCAACATGTTCTTCGAGAATTCGACCCGCACGCAGGCCAGTTTCGAACTGGCGGGCAAGCGTCTGGGCGCGGACGTGATGAACATGTCGATGCAGGCGTCGTCCATCAAGAAGGGCGAGACGCTGATCGACACGGCCCTGACGCTGAATGCGATGCATCCGGACCTGCTGGTGGTCCGCCACCCGCATTCCGGCGCGGTCGACCTTCTGGCGCAGAAGGTGAACTGCGCCGTGCTGAACGCCGGCGACGGTCGGCACGAACATCCCACGCAGGCGCTGCTCGACGCGCTGACGATCCGCCGGGCCAAGGGCCGCCTGCACCGCCTGACCATCGCGATCTGCGGCGACGTCGCCCACAGCCGCGTCGCGCGGTCCAACCTGCTGCTGCTGCACAAGATGGAGAACCGCATCCGCCTCGTCGGCCCCGCCACGCTGATGCCCGCCGGGATCGAAGACTTCGGAGCAGAGGTCTACCAGGACATGCGCGAAGGGCTGAAGGACGCCGACGTTGTTATGATGCTCCGCCTGCAGAAGGAACGCATGGACGGCGGCTTCATCCCGTCCGAGCGCGAGTATTACCACCGCTACGGCCTCGACGCCGAGAAGCTGTCGCACGCCAAGGACGACGCCATCGTGATGCACCCCGGCCCGATGAACCGCGGGGTGGAGATCGACGGCACCATCGCCGACGACATCAACCGTTCGGTCATTCAGGATCAGGTGGAGATGGGTGTCGCCGTGCGCATGGCGGCGATGGACCTCTTGGCGCGCAATCTCCGCGCCCGTCCGACCGAAGTCATGGTATAAATTATTTCGGCAACGAAACACCATCCCTGCTGCGTTGATAAGTATCCCCTCCGCGCTTCCATGAGGCCCAATGTGACACAGATCGACATCAACGGCTCCGACGCTTCGACCGTCCACCTGTTCCGGCTCGATCTGCCGCCGGAGGCCGTCGAACGCTTCACGGCCATGGCCGGCACGGGGGAATGGCCCCTGAAATACGGGCTTGGCGCAACCAAGCTGCGCCCCGGCTTCGTCGAGACGGTCGACCTGCGCGATCTGGGTCCCATGCCGCTGTCGCAATACCTGTCGGAGGCCTACGACCTGCCCACAAAGGCGCTGGGGGCGGACAGGGCGCGCATCGACGCGCTGACGGGGCACGTGGTGATCCTGCCGCCACAGGCCTTCGATTCGACCTCCCAGACGCTGAACGTCAACACTCCGCTCAGCCACGTCGGAAGCTGGTCGGCAGCCCCGGCTAAGGCGCGTTCGGCCAGCCTGCGCAGCACCTCTGCCGAGGGCAGCCTGTCCGGCGGCGGGGAGTCTTCGATGACCGGGCTGTCCCGCGCCATCCTGATCACCGCTTTGGCCCTCGCCGCGCTCGTGGTCTTGGTGCTCGTCCTCGTTCTGTAAGGCGCGGCGCCTGTTGTCCGTACAGGCTTTTGCGCCGGTCGCAGCCCCGCGACATGCGGGTTCCGCAGGGCCGTCACAGGCGGGTTCCCCCGCCCCGGGATTTGCCGTAGAGGGAAGGAAACCGACCAAGTGATGCCCGCATGTCCCAGACCCTCTTCACCAACGCCCGCCTGATCGACCCAGACGCAGGCACCGACACCATGGGCGCCTTGCTCGTCGAAGATGGGCGCATCAAGGAAATTTCGACCCAGGCTGCTGAAAATGCAGGGTTTTCGTTCACATCTGTGATCCCTGACTCGGTGGTCCGGGTGGACTGCAAGGGCAACTGCCTTGCGCCGGGGATCGTGGACATCGGCGTGAAGGTCGGCGAGCCGGGCGAACGGCACAAGGAATCCTACGGCACTGCCGGTCAGGCGGCAGCGGCGGGCGGCGTGACGACCATCGTCACCCGGCCCGACACGCATCCGCCGATCGACACGCCGGAACAGCTCGACTTCATCCGCCGCCGCGCGGCCGAGGAATGCCGGGTGAACGTCCTGCCCATGGCCGCCCTGACCAAGGGCCGCGCAGGTCGGGAAATGACCGAGATCGGCTTTCTCATGGACGCGGGCGCCGTGGCCTTCACCGACTGCGACCACGTCGTGACGGACACCAAGGTTTTGTCGCGGGCCATGACCTATGCCCGGTCTCTGGGCGCGCTCATCATCGGCCATCCGCAGGACCCCGGCCTGTCGAAGGGCGCCTCTGCCACCTCGGGCAAGTTCGCCTCCCTGCGCGGCCTGCCCTCCGTCAGCCCGATGGCCGAGCGCATGGGCCTCGACCGCGACATCGGCATGGTCGAGATGACGGGCGCGCGCTACCACGCCGACCAGATCACCGCCGCCCGCGCACTGCCGACGCTGGAACGCGCGAAGGCCAACGGCTTCGACGTCACGGCGGGCACCTCCATGCACCATCTCACGCTGAACGAGATGGACGTGGCCGACTATCGCACCTTCTTCAAGGTCAAGCCGCCGCTCCGGGCCGAGGACGACCGCAAGGCCATCGTCGAAGCGGTGCGCTCCGGCCTGATCGACATCATCGGGTCCTTCCACACCCCGCAGGACGAGGAATCGAAGCGCCTGCCCTTCGAGGAGGCGGCCTCGGGCGCCGTGGGGCTCGAGACGATGCTGACCGTGCTCCTCCGCCTCTACCACGCCGAGGAAATGACCCTGCCGACGCTTTTCCGCGCGCTGGCGCTGAACCCGGCAAAGCGGCTGGGTCTGGACTGCGGACGGCTGACCGCCGGGGCACCTGCCGACCTCGTGCTGTTCGATCCGGACAAGCCCGTGATCCTCGACCGCTTCAAGCTGCGCTCGAAGTCCAAGAACACGCCCTTCGACGGCGCCCGCCTGCAAGGCAAGGTGCTGGGCACATGGGTTGCGGGCGACCGCGTCTACGAAGCCTGAGAAGCCTGAAAAGGACCCGCGCATGACCCTCCTGATCTGGACCGTCCTTGGCTATCTGCTGGGCTCCGTCCCCTTCGGCATCGTCATCACCCGTGCAATGGGTCTGGGCGACCTCCGCCAGATCGGGTCCGGCAACATCGGCGCGACCAACGTGCTGCGCACCGGCAGCAAGCCCGCCGCGCTGGCGACACTGATCCTCGACAGCGGCAAGGGCGCCATCGCCGTTCTGCTGGCGCGCTGGCTGTCCGGCGACGACAGCGCGGCCCAGCTCGCAGGCCTTGCGGCCATGCTGGGGCACTGCTTTCCGGTCTGGCTGGGCTTCCGGGGCGGCAAGGGCATGGCGACCTTTCTGGGCACGATGCTGGCACTGGCCTGGCCCGTGGGCCTCCTCTGCTGTGCAACCTGGGCCGCGGCCTTCGCGATCAGCCGCATCTCCTCGGTCGGGGCACTGGCGTCGGTGGCCTCCGTCGCGCCGTGGACGCTTGTCATGGGGCGAACCGACCTGACGATCACCAGCCTGATCCTGACCTTTGTCGTGCTGTATCGCCACAAGGACAACATTACCCGTCTGCGCGCAGGGACCGAACCGAAGGTCGGCAAGAAGTCCTGAAGCCCGCCTGGCGCCGCGCGGGTTCAGCGTGGCGTGACGGCGCTGCGGGCTTTCGCCTCCACCATGGTCACGCAGATTTGCCGCGCCACATCGTCGGCGTGGGTCATGACCAGCATGTGCCCGGCGCCCGGAATGACAGCCTCCCGGCCATGCGGCAGACGGCTCAGAAGACCGTGATGGATTTCTGCGATGATCGGGACGGAATCGCCGCCACGCACAAGGGACACCGGCATCGAAAGGCGCGCCATCCTGTCGGGGTGGAGCATCCCGTGGATGTCCCGCCAGAGGCTCGGTTCGGTGCCGATCACGAAGGGCATCTGCGACGCCATGAGCTGGCGGGCCCTTTCGGGAAAGCTCTCCCAAGGGGCACCGCCGCCCCAGACACTGTTGAAGCCTTGCGCCGTTCCCATCAGGTCGCCACGCTCGAACCCCGCGAAATGTGCGGCCTCCCGTTCGTAATGCGCCGACTTGACCGGACCGTCAGCCGCGGCGGCGAAGAAGACCGGCTCGATCAGCGTCAGCGACAGGACGTGCCCGGGGGTGTCCTGTGCGAGCCGCAGGGCGACGGTGGCGCCGAAGCTGTGACCCACGAGGTGCATCGGCCTGTCCAAGAGGGGGCGCACCGCATCGCAGGCAGCATCGTGGACGTCGACGCCATCCGGAAACGGGCCGCTGCGCCCGTGGCCCGGCAGATCCGGTGCCGTGACGGTCGTGTCGCCGAGGCCGGCAGCGACGTCCTTCCACATGCCCGACGTCCCCAGCCCGCAGTGCAGCGCCAGGACGGGTTCCGCCCCTGCGCCGAACTCCCGGACGGACAGCGCCGCCGCGTCCTTCACCCCGCGCCTCCGAGGTGCGCGTCGAGGTCGTCCAGCCGGTCGCGGCCCCAGAACAGTGCGCCGTCGTCGACCACCCAGAAGGGAGACCCGAATACACCGCGTTCCACCGCTTCTTCGAGGTTGGCAGAGTAGGTCTCGGCACCAGCGAGCATCCCGGTGAACGTCAGCCCCCGGTCGAAACCTGCCGCCTCCAGCCGGTCGCCGATCACTGCGTCGTCAGCGATGTCCTTCTGTTCCGCCCAGCAGTCGGCCAGCAGGCCGTGCACCAGCCCGGCCAGATCGCCACCGCCCGCCTTCTGCGCCGCGATCACGGCGTAAGAGGCAGGCGCCGCGTTGGCCGGAAAGAACATCGGCTTCTCGTGGTAGGGCAGACCGGATTTCTGCGAGCTGCGGGCAAGCTCCTGCAGGCGGTAGGCCTGACGCGAAGGGTGGCGCTGCGGCAGGGGCGTCCCGCCCGTTCGCGCGAAAAGCTGCATGATGTCGAGCGGCTTGTAGACCAGCTCCGCCCCGTGCCTGGCCGCGATCTCTGCCGGGCGGGTGCCGCAGAAATACGTGAACGGTGAAATCATGGACAGATAGTAGTCGATCCGGGCCATATGCCGCGTCTCCCTTTCCCGTGCTGGAACCGACCCTAGGGCCGTGTTAACGGGACCGCAACGTCACGAATCCGTCATTCTCCCTGCACGGACCTACCCCGGAGCTGCCCATGCCCACCGTCGTTGAACCCAAGCTTATCGCAGGCAACGCTAACCGTCCCCTCGCCGAGGCCATCGCCCGCCGCATGTCGCTGTACCGCGGCATGTCCGTGGGGCTGGTGCAGGCCCGGGTGGAACGGTTCAACGACCAGGAGATCTTTGTCGAGGTCTACGAGAACGTGCGCGGCGAGGACATGTTCATCATCCAGCCGACCTCCAACCCGGCCAACGACAACCTGATGGAACTGCTCATCATGGCGGATGCGCTGCGCCGGTCCTCGGCATCGCGCATCACCGCGGTGATCCCCTACTTCGGCTACGCCCGGCAGGACCGCCGCACCAAGGCGCGCACGCCGATCACCGCCAAGCTGGTGGCCAACATGATGGTCGAGTCCGGGATCGAGCGCATCCTGACGATGGACCTGCACGCGGCGCAGATCCAGGGGTTCTTCGACATCCCGGTGGACAACCTCTATGCCTCGCCGATCTTCGCCATCGACATCAAGAACCAGTTCGCCGACCTGTCCGACGTGATGGTGATCTCGCCGGACGTGGGCGGCGTTGCGCGCGCGCGTGAGCTGGCGAAGCGGATCAACGCGCCGCTCTCCATCGTCGACAAGCGCCGGGAGAAGCCGGGCGAGATCGCCGAGATGACGGTCATCGGTGACGTGACCGGCAAGCGCTGCATCATCGTCGACGACATGTGCGACACCGCCGGGACGCTCTGCAAGGCGGCCGAGGTCATCATGGACCACGGCGCGACCGAGGTGCATGCCTACATCAGCCACGGCGTCATGTCCGGCCCCGCGGTGGAGCGCGTGTCGAAATCGGTCCTGAAGACGCTTGTCCTGACCGACACCATCCAGCCGACCGGCCCGGTCAGTTCCGCTTCGAACATCCGCGTGCTGCCGACCGCGCCGCTCTTCGCGCAGTCCATCCTGAACATCTGGAACGGCACGTCCGTCTCGTCGCTGTTCGAGACCGACACCCTCGGCCCGATCTACGAAGGCATCCTGTAAGCGGCATTGGAGCGGGCGGCGCACGACGCCGCCCTTCCCTCCCCCATGGGGTCAGTAAAGATCCCAGTCGTCGGGGCTCGACGCTTCGCCGAAGGCGATCCAGCTCATCCGTACCCGCGCGACACGCGTGTCGGCCCATGTCCGGAAGACCATCTCGAACCCCGCGGGTGTCACTTTCTCCGCGCTGATGTCGGCGCGGACGTTGGACTGGGAATCCATGTCCCACAGCGTCAGCGCGACCTGCACCACCGGAGGCGAGCGGAAGGGTTCCGAGAAGGTCACGGCCTTGCGCCGTTCGCGCGTGCCATGCCCCGTCCACATCTCGCCACCGTCCTCGAAGTCGGTAAAGACCTCTTCGGTGCCCTGATCGACGCCAAGGGCGGCGCCGGGAAACTTGCGCATGTCCCGCCTCGTCTTTTATTACCGCAGGTTGTCTGCTTTCGGGCAGGTCTTACAGGCAATCGGCGCGCGGTGTCACTCGGAAATCGACAAACCGCCGGGCGCGCTTTCCACCTGCATCACGCCGACCGCATCCAGGCCGCCCAGCACGGCATCGACCGCCACAGTGGCGAGGATGATCCCCATGACCCGGCTGACGACGCTGGCCCCGGTCGAGCCGAGTATCCGCTTGAGCTGCGACCCGAGGAGCAACAGCAGCAGTGTCAGGATCAGGACGATTGTCAGCAGACCTGCCGTCATCAACTGATCCGGCACTGAATGCGCGTGGTTGTCTGTCAGCACAACGATGGCCAGCATCGCGCCCGGCGAGGCGATGGAGGGCATCGCCAGCGGGAAGACGGCGCCGGAGAGGTGCTCACGCGTCGCCTCCTCGATCTCGTGCTCCGGTTTCGATTCGCCGAAGATCATCGTGAGGGCGAACAGGAAGAGGATGATCCCGCCTGCGATCTGGAACGACCCGAACCGCAGACCCAGCCCTTCAAGTAGCCATTGTCCGGCGACAAGGAACGCCATCAACACCACCCATGCCACCAGCACGGCGCGCAGGGCGAATTTCCAGTGCAGGGCATGCGGCACGCGGGCGGTGGCGAAGTAGAACACCGGCAACGTCCCGATCGGATCGACGACGACGAAGAGAGTGATGAACTCGCGCAGAATGGAGCTCCAGTCGAAGATCATGGCGACAGGCTTTCGGCAGAAGGTGAGGGTATGCGCCGCTTTTGTCTCAGAGCCGGGCCAAGGGCAAGCGTGCGATCACGCTGTGGCGGTGGCTTGCCTGCGCATCGGCCAGAATATGGCGCCGCTGATGACCAGAAGGGCAGCGGTCATGAGGAAGGGCGCCCCGGGCAGGTACAGTGGCGCGTCGGGCGCGGCGAAGATCCGGAACAGTGGCGTCACGATCAGCGGCGCGGTGATCGCGGCGACAGCGCCGAGCGATCCGATGACCCCCTGCAACAGGCCCAGCCGGTCATCGCCCACAAGGTTCGTGGCGATCCCGGTCGCGTTGGGCGGGGCCATGTCCGACAGGCAGGCGAAGGGCAGGAAGACCCAGACCACCCATGCGGCGGACGCCACGCCATAGGCCAGCGAGGCGACGATGCCGGCCACCACGGCCAGCATCAGTGTGTGCCACGTCCCGATGCGCGGGATCAGCAGCCGCATCAGGGCCCCCTGCGTCAGCGCCACGCCGATGCCATAGCAGGCCAGCGAGGCTCCGATCAGCACGGACGACCAGCCAAAGGCTTCGCGCAGCCAGAAGGCCCATAGCACCGGGTAGACCATGTTGGAGAACTCGAACACGAAGAGCCCGGCCAGCGGCAGACCCAGCCCCGGCAGGCGGGCGGCGGCGAGGATGCTGCCGAACGGGTTGAGGTCACGCCTGTCGAAGCGGCGGCGTTTCTCCGGGGCGAGGCTTTCGGGCAGGACGAACAGGCCGAAGACGAAGTTGGCCGCCGCCAGCGCGCCCGCCGCCCAGAACGGTGCTGTGACGTGGATGCCCGCCAGCAGCCCGCCAAGCGCCGGGCCGATCACGAAACCGACGCCGAAGGCCGCGCCGATCAGGCCGAAGTTCGCGGCCCTGTCCTCGGGCTTCGAGATATCGGCGAGGTACGCGGTGGCCGTGATGTAGGTGGCGCCCGCGACACCGGCCAGAACCCGGCCCACCAGCAGGACCCAGAACCCGGTTGCCAGCGCCATGATGAGATAGTCGACCGCCAGAGCGGCCAGCGTCACCAGCAGCACCGGCTTGCGGCCGAGTGCGTCGGAGATGCCGCCGATTGCCGGTCCGCAGAGGAACTGTGCGCCTGCGTAGGCCGCCATCAGCACCCCGCCCCAGAAGGCCCCCGTCGCCGTGTCCCCGGCACCCACGCGCTCCATCAGGTCGGGCATGATCGGGAAGATCAGCCCGATGCCTATGGCATCGAGAAGGAGTGTCGCGAGGATGAACCACAGGGCTCCGCGATTGGTCTGCATGACGAGGCCCGGCAGGAAACGATACGCGGCGGAAGGTAGGCGCAGAAGGCGCCGTGTTCAATCCGTGTGGCGGGGGTTTCAGCGGCTTGTGGAACGACCGGCAAAGTGGCGCCCTGCCCCGCACGCCGCCCCCTTTGTCCAACCCTACCCGACACCGGCGTAACGCGGGAAAAGAAAAACCCCGCCTGAGCAGGCGGGGTTCTCCGAATGTCGTGCGTACCTTGGAAGGTCGGCGTCAGAGCGACGGCTGCAGCGGGTCGAGCCCGATGTGACCGCCAACGGCCACCATGTCCTGCAGCAGCTTGGCTGCCTCGTCGACCGGGCCCGGCTCGTTCTTGTAGGCTTCCTTGGTCTGCTGGTAGGCCTCGTGGGCCTCCTTCACCAGCGCCTCGTAGGTCGCCTGATCCATGTCGGCCTTCGGCAGAGCCTTCTCCGCCAGAACCGACACGCTTTCACCGATCTCGGCGAAACCGCCGGTCACGACGAAGACTTCAGTGCCGCCGGTGGTTTCCACCGTCAGGAGGCCCGGACGCAGCGTCGTGATGGTCGGCGCGTGGTTCGGCATGGCGGTCATGTCGCCGTCCGCACCCGGGATCTGCACCGAGGTGACCTCTGCCGACAGGAGCTTGCGCTCCGGCGACACCAGGTCGAATTGCATCGTGTCTGCCATGTGAAACTCCTTGTCTCATCAGGGGGCCAGCAGCGGCCCCCCGACAGGGTCCGATTTAGGCAGCCTCTGCGGCCAGCTTCTCGGCTTTCGCCTTCACTTCGTCGATGCCGCCCACCATGTAGAACGCCGATTCCGGCAGGTGGTCGTATTCGCCGGCGACAACCGCCTTGAAGGACGAGATGGTGTCTTCCAGCGGAACCTGCACACCGTCGGAGCCGGTGAAGACCTTCGCCACGTCGAACGGCTGGGAGAGGAAGCGCTGGATCTTCCGGGCGCGGGCCACGGTCAGCTTGTCCTCTTCCGACAGTTCGTCCATCCCGAGGATGGCGATGATGTCCTGGAGCGACTTGTAGCGCTGCAGGATACCCTGGACGTCACGGGCGACCTGGTAGTGCTCTTCACCCACGATGCCCGGATCCATCAGACGCGAGGTGGAGTCGAGCGGGTCCACGGCCGGGTAAATGCCCAGCTCGGAGATCGCGCGCGACAGAACCGTGGTTGCGTCGAGGTGGGCGAAGGTGGTTGCCGGAGCCGGGTCGGTAAGGTCGTCGGCGGGAACGTAGACGGCCTGGATCGAGGTGATCGAGCCGGCCTTGGTCGAGGTGATGCGTTCCTGCATCTGGCCCATGTCGGTGGCCAGCGTCGGCTGGTAACCCACGGCGGAGGGGATACGGCCCAGAAGTGCGGACACCTCGGAACCGGCCTGCGTGAAGCGGAAGATGTTGTCCACGAAGAACAGAACGTCGGTCCCGGACTGGTCGCGGAACTGCTCGGCCAGGGTCAGGCCGGTAAGGGCGACACGGGCACGCGCACCCGGAGGCTCGTTCATCTGGCCGTACACAAGCGCCACTTGGCTTTCCGCGAGGTTGTCCGGCTTGATGACGTTGGATTCGATCATCTCGTGGTAGAGGTCGTTGCCCTCACGGGTCCGCTCGCCAACACCGGCGAACACGGAGAAGCCCGAGTGCACCTTTGCGATGTTGTTGATGAGTTCCATGATGAGAACGGTCTTGCCCACGCCGGCGCCGCCGAAGAGGCCGATCTTGCCGCCCTTGGAGTAGGGTGCCAGCAGGTCGATGACCTTGATCCCGGTCACGAGGATTTCCGATTCAGTCGACTGCTCGGAGAAGGCCGGGGCTGCGGCGTGGATCGGGCGGTATTCGTCCGCTTCGATCGGTGCGCCTTCGTCCACCGGCTCGCCGACGACGTTGAGGATACGGCCCAGCGTCGCGTTGCCGACCGGCACGGAGATCGGTGCGCCGGTGTCGGACACTTCCTGACCGCGGACCAGACCTTCGGTCGCGTCCATGGCGATGGTGCGGACGGTGTTTTCGCCGAGGTGCTGAGCCACTTCGAGGACCAGCTTCTTGCCGTTGTTCTCGGTGTTCAGCGCGTTCAGAATTGCCGGCAGGTGGTCTTCGAACTGGACGTCGACCACGGCGCCAATCACCTGGGTGATCTTGCCTTGTGCTGTCATTGGTTTCTCTCCGGGTTCCTCAGAGCGCCTCGGCGCCCGAAATAATTTCGATAAGCTCGTTGGTGATGACGGCCTGACGCGAGCGGTTGTACTCGATCGTCAGCTTGTCGATCATCTCGCCCGCGTTGCGGGTCGCGTTGTCCATGGCCGACATACGGGCACCCTGTTCGGAGGCACCGTTTTCCAGCAGGGCAGCGAAGATCTGCGTTGCCACGCCACGCGGCAGCAGGTCTGCGAGGATCGATTCTTCATCCGGCTCGTAATCGTAGAGCGTCGTCGCGTCGTTCTGCTCCTCTTCCACGGTCTCGTAGGAGGCCGGGATGATCTGCAGGGCCGTGGGGTCCTGGGAGATCACAGAGTTGAACTTGGCGTAGAAGATCGTCGCCACGTCGAACTCACCATTGTCGAAGCGGCCAAGCACGTCGCGCGCGATGTCCTGCGCGTTGCCGTAGCCGAGACGCTTGACCTGGGAGAGGTCGACATGACCGACGAACAGATCAGCGTAGTCACGCTTCAGCTGTTCCCGGCCCTTCTTGCCGACGGTCAGGATCTTGACCGTTTTTCCCTTGCCACGCAGCTCGGCAATCCGTGCCTTCGCCAGCTTGACGATGTTGGTGTTGAAGCCGCCGCACAGCCCGCGTTCGGCGGTCATGACCACCAGCAGATGTACGTCGTCCTTGCCGGTCCCCGCCAGAAGGCGGGGAGCGCTGTCACTGTCTCCGACCGAAGCGGCCAGCGACGCCATCACCGCGTTGAAGCGTTCCGCGTAGGGGCGGGCCGCCTCGGCCGCTTCCTGGGCGCGGCGCAGTTTTGCTGCCGCGACCATCTGCATGGCCTTGGTGATCTTGCGGGTCGATTTGACCGACGCGATCCTGTTTTTGAGATCCTTGAGATTGGGCATCGGATGATCCTCTTACGAGAAGTCCGCTGCGTATTCGTCGAGAACCGCCTTGATTCTGGCTTCTGCGTCACCCTTGATCTTCGGATCTTCGTTGGTGATCCAGTCCAGCAGGTCGGAGTGCTTGCCCCGGACGTGCTGCAGCAGACCCTTCTCGAAGCGGCCCACGTCGGACACGGCAACCTTGTCGAGGTAGCCCAGCGTACCGGCGCAGATGACGACGACGATTTCGGCGTTGGTCAGCGGCGAGTATTGCGGTTGCTTCATCAGCTCGGTCAGACGCGCACCACGGTTCAGCAGGCGCTGGGTCGCGGCGTCGAGGTCGGAACCGAACTGGGCGAAGGCGGCCATTTCACGGTACTGCGCAAGCGACAGCTTGATCGGGCCCGCGACGGACTTCATCGAGTTGGTCTGCGCGGAGGAGCCCACACGCGAAACCGACAGACCGGTGTTCACGGCCGGGCGGATGCCCTGGTAGAACAGTTCGGTCTCGAGGAAGATCTGGCCGTCGGTGATCGAGATCACGTTGGTCGGAATGAAGGCCGACACGTCGCCGCCCTGAGTTTCGATGATCGGCAGCGCGGTCAGCGAGCCGGCACCGTTGTCCTCGTTCAGCTTTGCCGAACGCTCCAGCAGGCGCGAGTGGAGGTAGAAAACGTCGCCCGGGTAAGCTTCGCGACCCGGAGGGCGGCGCAGCAGCAGGGACATCTGGCGGTAGGACACGGCCTGCTTGGACAGGTCATCGTAGATAATGAGTGCGTGCTTGCCGTTGTCGCGGAAGTACTCGGCCATCGCGGTGGCGGAGTACGGTGCGAGGAACTGCATCGGCGCCGGGTCGGACGCGGTTGCGGCCACGACGATCGTGTAGTCGATCGCGCCGGTTTCCTCGAGCTTCTTCACCAGCTGCGCCACGGTGGAGCGCTTCTGACCGATGGCGACGTAGATGCAGTACAGCTTGTCGGAGTCGTCCTTGGCCGCGTCGTTGTACGACTTCTGGTTCAGGATGGCGTCCAGTGCCACGGCGGTCTTGCCGGTCTGACGGTCGCCGATGATCAGCTCGCGCTGGCCGCGGCCGATCGGGATCATGGCGTCGACGGCCTTCAGGCCGGTCGCCATGGGCTCGTGCACGGATTTGCGCGGGATGATGCCCGGCGCCTTCACGTCGGCGATGCGACGCTCTTCGAACTGGACGGCGCCCTTGCCGTCGAGCGGGTTGCCGAGGCCGTCGACAACGCGGCCCAGCAGGCCTTCACCAGCAGGAACGTCCACGATGGAGTTCGTGCGCTTGACGGTGTCGCCTTCCTTGATGTCCCGGTCGGAGCCGAAGATCACGATACCGACGTTGTCGGTTTCGAGGTTCAGGGCCATGCCCATGATGCCACCCGGGAACTCGACCATCTCGCCGGCCTGCACGTTGTCGAGGCCGTGGACACGGGCGATACCGTCCCCAACGCTCAGCACGCGACCCACTTCGGCAACTTCGGCATCCTGGCCGAAGTTCTTGATCTGGTCCTTCAGGATCGCAGAAATCTCTGCTGCTTGGATACCCATTTATCCGACCTCTTTCATTGCATTCTGGAGGGAGTTGAGCTTCGAGCGGATCGAGGTGTCGATCATCTTCGAGCCCACCTTGACGATAAGACCGCCGATGAGGCTTTCATCCACGGTGGTACTGATCTTGACGTCCTTGCCGACCTTTTCCTTCAGCGTGGCGGCGAGGTTTGCGGACTGCTCGTCGGTCAGCGCCACGGCAGAGGTCACCTCTGCGGTGACTTCGCCTTTGTGCTCCGCGATCATCTCGCGCAGGCGCCTGATCATGGCGGGCACGACGAACAGGCGGCGTTTCCGGGCCATCAGGCCCAATACGTTCTTCATCGCCGGGATCATGCCCATGGCTTCGGCCACGGCAGAAATCGCATTCTCCTGCTCTTGGCGCGAATATACCGGATTGACCAGCAGTTCACGCAGGTCGGCGCTGTCGTTCAGCGCAGCGGTCAGGTCGTTGAGGTTCTCTTCGAGACGCGGGAGATTGTTGTTCTCCTTCACGATCTCGAAGACGGCGGTGGCATAGCGCTCGGCGATGCCGGAGGAAATCGAGCTGTCAGACACGTCCACCCTTCCGATTTTCGGCCCCCGTCACGCGCCCGCCGTCTGGCGGGGCGTCCGGAGGCTCCTGGAACCCTGATTTTTCGTCAAGGCAAGTAAATCGCGGCGGATGTAGCAGAGCCTCCCCCACCTCGCAACATCCTTAGAGAGATTTAACGTGGGCGCTAAACCCATACTTTTCAGTCGGTTGCCCGAAGTGCGACCTTTCGTGCCCAAACTTCGTGCAGGAAAAGCGCACTTTTTCGTGCATTTGGCGACGATTCCCGGCACTGGCAACAGCTTGGCACGGGACAGGTGCCGTTGCGAACCCTGTTTCTCGGTGACCGATGTTTACGCAATCAGTCGCACGCCGAATGCGTTTTGGGTATCACGCACACCCGATCATGAGACTTTCCGGTATCTGACGCCGCTCCTGTCGAGCACAGCCCACCCCGGCCCGACCGCCCTTTCCCCGGTCAGGACACTCAAACCTCAGACCGGCCCGGCGACCTTGCCCGGCTTCGGCGAAAGGACCTCCAGCGGGTTCGGCACCCGCTTCTTCTGCCCAAGTCCGGCGCGCGTCGGCGGGTGCCGCTTGGAGGCTTCGACGATCATGACGCCCCCGGCGGTGAACGGGATCAGCCTCCCCAGCCGCTCCCAGAACGGGCCGGTCTTCATCCAGAAGCGGCGCGCCGACGGCGGCTGGTACAGCACGGAGACATGCCGCTCGGGAACGAAGTCGTGCCGCTTGAGCTGCGTTTCGAGCTGGCCGATGGAATAGGGCCGCCCGTAACCGAACGGCGTCCAGTCCGCCCGCGCCCAGAGACCGGAGCGGTTGGGCAGGATGAACAGGGCGCGTCCGCCGGGGCCGAGCACGCGGTACGCCTCGTCCAGCAGGTCGGACGGCCGTTCCGATGTCTCTAGCCCGTGCATCAGGATCAGGCGGTCCACATGCCCCGTCTCCAGCGGCCAGGACACCTCTTCCGACAGCACAGACACGTTGGGCAGACCGGCAGGCCAGGGCATCACGCCCTGTGGTGCGGGCATCAGGGCCACGACCCGGCGCGCCTCCTTCAGGTAGGGGCGCAGCATCGGCACGGCAAAACCGTAGCCCGCGACCGTCTGGCCGTGCACGTCCTCGGGGGACCAGCCACGCAGCACTTCCGCCCGCAGGATCTTCTGCGCCGCGCGCCCCAGCGCACTTCGGTAGTAGAAATCGCGCAACGCCTGCACGTCCAGGTGCATGGTGTCTCCAGTTGAGAAGTCGGGCCGGATAGGTCACTCTGAGGGCATCTTACAAAGCATTCAAGGAAACGCCATGCCACTGGACATTGTGACCGTCCCCTGCCTGAAGGACAATTACGCCTACATCGTCAAGGGTCCGGACGGGATCGCGCTGATCGACGCGCCCGAAGCCAAGCCGCTGATCAATGTCCTGGAGCATCGCGGCTGGAAGCCCGACGTCATCATGATCACGCACCACCACCACGACCATGTCGGCGGCGTGGACGAGTTGCGCGAGAAATACGGCTGCAAGGTCATGGGCCCCGCGGCAGAAAAGGACAAGCTCCCCGAGCTCGACATGGCGCTGGAACCGGGGTTTTCCGGCGGCACCGACGACGGACTGTGCGAGGTGATCCCGGTTCCCGGCCATACGCTGGGACACGTGGCCTACCACTACCCGGAGGCAAAGTGCCTGTTCAGCGCCGACAGCCTCATGGTCATGGGCTGCGGACGGATCTTCGAAGGCACGCCCGAGATGATGTGGGACAGTCTCTCGACGCTTGCCGCGCTCGACCCGCAGACCATCGTCTGTTCCGGCCACGAGTACGGCGAGAGCAACGCCGCCTTCGCCAAGACCATTGAACCGGACAACCCGGGACTTATATCACGAGCACAGATGATCACCGTGGCCCGCGGTCGGGGACAGCCAACCGCTCAGGTGCCGCTTTATGTTGAACTCCAGACAAACCCGTTCCTGCGGGCCGGCCAGGCGTCGGTCAAGAAGGCACTCGGCATGGAGGACGCCTCCGACCTGGAGGTCTTCACCGAGATCCGCGCACGCAAGGACAAGTTCTGACGCGATTTTCGCGGACCCACACCCGTTAACCGGGTTCGCGACGATGAAGGGTTCGGCAGACCTGTTGTCAAGCGTGCCATGTGACAGATGCGTGAAAAGAAAAAACTTGAAGACAGTCACTAATCGACCAAACTTTAACTTAACGGGGCAATGCTGGACCCGAGTACGGACAGCGCAGACAAGAGGAGCACCAAGTGCCTTCATTCTCGAACACCCTTGAGCAGGCCATACACTCCGCGCTGGCGCTGGCGAACTCGCGAAGCCACGAATTCGCCACGCTGGAGCATCTGCTGCTGGCGCTGATCGACGAACCTGACGCATCGCGGGTGATGAAAGCCTGCTCCGTCGATACGGAGGAGTTGCGCACCACCTTGGTGGAGTTCATCGACGACGATCTTTCCAACCTCGTGACCGACATCGAGGGGTCGGAGGCCGTTCCCACGGCCGCCTTCCAGCGCGTCATCCAGCGCGCCGCGATCCACGTCCAGTCGTCCGGCCGGACGGAGGTGACGGGCGCCAACGTGCTGGTCGCGATCTTCGCGGAGCGTGAGTCGAATGCCGCCTATTTCCTGCAGGAGCAGGACATGACGCGCTACGACGCGGTGAACTTCATCGCGCATGGCGTCGCCAAGAACCCCGCCTACGGCGAATCGCGTCCCGTGCAGGGCGCAACCGAGGCAGAGGAAGAGGCCGCCCAGACCGAAAGCGCGGCACCCGCCAACGACAAGGAGTCGGCGCTCGGCAAGTACTGCGTCGACCTGAACGCCAAGGCGGAGATCGGTGACATCGACCCGCTGATCGGACGCGATCAGGAGGTGGAGCGCTGCATCCAGGTGCTGTGCCGCCGCCGCAAGAACAACCCGCTTCTGGTGGGCGACCCGGGCGTCGGCAAGACCGCCATCGCCGAGGGTCTCGCCCGCAAGATCGTCGCGGGTGAAGTGCCGGAGGTCCTGTCCGAGGCCACGATCTACTCGCTCGACATGGGCGCTCTTCTGGCGGGTACCCGTTACCGCGGCGACTTCGAGGAGCGGCTGAAGGCGGTTGTCCAGGAACTGGAGGATCACCCCGACGCCGTGCTCTTCATCGACGAGATCCACACCGTGATCGGCGCCGGCGCAACGTCCGGCGGCGCCATGGACGCATCGAACCTGCTAAAGCCCGCGCTTCAGGGCGGCAAGCTGCGCACCATGGGGTCGACCACCTACAAGGAGTTCCGCCAGCACTTCGAAAAGGACCGCGCCCTGTCGCGCCGGTTCCAGAAGATCGACGTGAACGAACCTTCGGTCGAAGACACCATCAAGATCCTCAAGGGCCTGAAGCCCTACTTCGAGGAGCACCATGCCATCAGGTACACCGGCGACGCGATCAAGACCGCCGTCGAGCTTTCGGCGCGCTATATCAACGACCGCAAGCTGCCGGACAAGGCCATCGACGTGATCGACGAAGCGGGCGCGGCCCAGCACCTCGTGGCAGCGTCGAAGCGCCGGAAGTCCATCGGCACCAAGGAGATCGAGGAAGTCGTGGCGAAGATCGCCCGCATCCCGCCCAAGAACGTGTCGAAGGACGACGCAGAGGTGCTGAAGGATCTCGAAGCGACGCTGAAGCGGGTCGTCTTCGGTCAGGATGCGGCGATTGCCGCCCTGTCCTCCGCGATCAAGCTGGCCCGGGCGGGTCTGCGCGAACCGGAGAAGCCGATCGGCAACTACCTCTTCGCGGGCCCGACCGGTGTCGGCAAGACCGAAGTGGCGAAGCAACTGGCGTCCACGCTGGGTGTCGAACTGCTGCGCTTCGACATGTCGGAGTACATGGAGAAGCACGCGGTCTCCCGCCTGATCGGCGCGCCTCCGGGCTATGTCGGTTTCGATCAGGGTGGCCAGCTGACGGATGGCGTGGACCAGCACCCGCACTGCGTGCTGCTGCTCGACGAGATCGAGAAGGCGCACCCGGATGTGTTCAACATCCTGCTGCAGGTGATGGACCACGGCACGCTGACCGACCACAACGGCCGGTCGGTGGATTTCCGGAACGTGATCCTGATCATGACCTCCAACGCGGGCGCCGCGGAACAGGCCAAGGCGGCCATCGGCTTCGGTCGCGACCGCCGTGAGGGCGAGGACACCGCCGCGATCGAGCGGACTTTCACACCGGAGTTCCGCAACCGTCTGGACGCGGTCATCAGCTTCGCGCCGCTGCCGAAGGAAACCATCCTCGCCGTGGTCGAGAAGTTCGTGCTGCAGCTCGAAGCGCAGCTCATGGATCGCAACGTGACCATCGAGCTGACCCGCCCCGCCGCCGAATGGCTGGCGGACAAGGGCTACGACGACAAGATGGGCGCGCGTCCTCTGGGCCGCGTCATCCAGGAGCACATCAAGAAGCCGCTGGCCGAGGAGCTGCTGTTCGGCAAGCTTACCAAGGGCGGCATCGTGAAGGTGTCGGTAAAGGACGGCGAACTGGTGTTGAAACTGGACGGGCCGGACAAGCCGCGCCTCGGCTCCAAGAAGCCGCCGCTGCTGACCGCGGACTGATCGCAAAGAGGGCGCCTTCGGGCGCCCTTTTCACATGCGCCTGCCAAGCGGCCTTACGGGACGGCGGGCGGGGCGATGTTGCCGAAGGCGACGAGCGCCCGACCCGCCGCCCGGACCGACATGCGCCTGTTTTCCCTGATCTTCCTCGCCTGCCACGCCTTCGCCCAGACCTCAGTCGCCGAGACGCAGTTCGCCCTGCCGCTCGACTGCGAGATCGGCACGACCTGCTTCATCGAGGACTACGTCGACAACGCCCCCGAACAGGGCCGGCAGCAGGACTACGCCTGCGGCATCAACAGCCGTGACGGGCACAAGGGCACCGATATCGCCCTGCTCGACTTCGGCGCCATAGACAGCGGTGTCACGGTGCGCGCCGCGGCGCCGGGCACGGTCCTGCGCGTCCGCGACGGCATGGCCGACGACCGGCTGATGCGCGGCGTGACCTCCCAGAATGCCTGCGGCAACGCCGTTCTGGTGGACCATGGCAACGACTTGCAGACGATGTACTGCCACCTCAGGGAAGGCTCCGTGCGTGTCCAGCCAGGAACCCGCGTCGAGACCGGCACAGCCCTGGGCATGGTCGGCCTGTCAGGCCAGACCAACCACCCCCACCTGCATTTCCAGGTCCTGCGCGCGGGCGCCGTGATCGACCCCTTCCGCCCGGAGGCGACGGGCACATGCGGCGCGGCGGAGGGCAGCCTCTGGGCCGTCGACCTGCCCTACACGACGACCGGGCTGATCACGGCGGGCTTTTCCGACCATGTGCCGGAATTCGACGCCGTGCGCGACGGCAGCGCCCGGCTGGCCCAAGGCACACCCGGCACACCTCTGGTGGTCTACGCCCACGCCGGTCATCCAGAGCATGGCGACCTTCTCACGCTCTTCGCCACGGGCCCAGACGGCACGGAGATCTTTCGCCGCGAGAGCGTGCTGAAGGCGCCCCAGGTCAGCATCATGCGCGCTGCCGGCAAACAGGCCCCGCCCGAAGGCTGGCCGCCGGGCGAATACCTCGGCGAGGCGCTGCTGACCCGCGCAGGCAAGGTCATCGCCCATCGCTTTGCCCATGTGACGGTGCGCTGAGCCTTACTTCTCGGTCAGTTTCAGTTCGATCCGGCGGTTCTGTGCGCGGGCTTCGGCAGTGTCCGCGGGATTGACCGGCTGGTATTCCCCGAACCCGTTCGCGGCAAGGCGGTTGGGCGGGATGCCGTAGTTGTCGATCATGTCCTTCACCACGGCGCGCGCACGGGCCTGGCTCAGGTCCCAGTTGTCCTCGAACTCGGCGCTGCCGCGCACAGGCACGTTGTCGGTGTGGCCGTCGACCCGGATGATCCAGTCGATCTCCTCGGGGATGTCCCGCGCCAGTGTACGCAGGATGTTCGACACCTTGGCGATCTCGCGGCGGCCCAACGGGGACAGGTCGGCAGAGCCCTGCTCGAACAGAACCTCCGAAGAGAACACGAAGCGGTCGCCTTCGATTCGGATGTCGTCCCGGTCAGCCACGACCTGGCGGAGGCGCCCGAAGAACTCGGAGCGGTAGGCCTCCAGATCCTTCTTCTCGGCCTCCAGCCGTTTGCGCTCTTCCTCTTCCAGGACCCGCCGCCGGCGTTCTTCCTGCGCGACACGGGCCAGAGCCGCGTTCAGCTCGGACCCGAGGTTCTGCAGCTGTACCTCCGAGGCCGCGTCGCGTGCCTTCGCATCATCCAGCAGCGCCTGCAGTTCGCCCAGTTGCTTGCGCAGCTCGGCGACGTTGCGGTTCAGCGCCTCGACCTTCAGTTGCGACTGGCTGGCGCGCTCGCGGGTCTGTGCCAGTTCGTCCCGGGCCTGGCTGAGCAGCAACTGACGTTCCTCTGCCTCGTCGAGCTGCGTATCAAGCGCCTGTTCAGCCTCGCGTTGGCGGGCCAGCGCGGCGGCAAGGCGATCCCGGGTATCCTCGGCGGTGGTCTGGGCCGTAATCCGTTCGGCAAGCGCCGCCGCCAGCTTTTCCTCGAGCGAGCGGGCATCGTCACCCTGCTGGGCGGCGCGGGCCTCGGCCTCTGCCAGCAACTGGCGCAGTTCGGAAATCTCCAGATCGCGCGCTTCGGCACGCGCCAACGCCACCTGCAGATCGTTCTCCAGCCGGGTGCGGCTAGCGCGCAGCGACTCGACCTCCGCGTCGCGTTCCTCGGCCGTGCCGCCGACTTCCGCCAGGCGCGAGACGAGGCTGCGGTTCTCAGCTTCCAGCCCTTCGATCCGCCTTCCGCGGTCTTCGACGCGTTGCAGCGCGGCGTCCAGTTGTGCCTGCGTCTGGGCGACCCGCCCGCGCAGATCCTCGATCCGCGACGTCTGCGTCGTATCCTGCGACTGCATGGCCGCGATGCGGGCGTTCAGCCCCTCGGCCTCTGCCCGCAGGCGTTCAAGGTCGTCATGCGCGGCCACAAGCTCGCGCCGGACCTCTTCAAGACTGCGGTCCAGTTCGGCGCGCTGCGCCTCTGCCGCGTCGCGTTCGGCGGCACGGTCAGCGGCGGCCCCCTGTGCGGCCGACAGCTGGGACACAAGCGCCGCGTTGCGGTCGCGCAGCGTGGCGATCTCGGCCTCCCGCGCTTCCGCTTCGGAAAGCCGGGCCAGCGCCGCAGCGAGTTTCGCGGACAGGTCCGACATCTGCGTCGCGCGCGTGTCGGCATCGGCCTGCAGCCCGGCCAGGTCGCGCTCCGTCTCGTTGCGGCGGCGCTGTTCCTCGGCAAGGCTCTCCTCTGCCGCGCGGCGGGCCTCCTGTTCCGAGATCAGGTCGTCGCGCAGCCGGGCCAGCCGCTCGTCGGTCTGTTCTCCGGCGCTGCGGGCGTCGTCCAGCCGGGCCTCCAGCTCTTCGATCCGGGTCTGAAGCGCGCTTGCCGATTCCTCGCCATCCAGCAGCGCGGCGGCAAGGCGGGCGTTCAGGTCGGCCTCTGCCGAACGGGCGGCAGCCAGCAGGGTCAGGGTCTCTTCCGCCTCGGACCGCGCCTTTTCCAGCGCCAGCGTCATCGAGGTCAGCTCTGCATCGGCGTTCTCGAGCCGGGCGCGCAGGGCCTTGGCGGCCTCTGCCTCCGCCAGTCTCTCGGCCTCTTCCTCCGTCAGCGCCTGCTCAAGGTCGCCGACCTGCGCCGTCAGACTGCCCACCTTGGCTTCTGCCTCGGTATTCCTCGCCCGAAGGTCGGCAATCAGCGCTTCGAGTGCCTCGCGGCGGCGGGCGGCGAGGGCCGCGGCCTCCTGCTGGGCATCCAGTTGCGTGCGCGCGGAGCCAAGCGCAGCGGACAGTTCGTCGCGTTCGCCCGACAGCGCGTCCCGTTCAGCCGTCAGGGCATCCCGCTCCTCCACCAGCGCATCGCGGGCGGCGGTCAGGGCGTTGCGCTCGGCCGTCAGGTCATCGCGCGCCTGGGTCAGGTCGATCACGCGCGACTGGGCGCTGTCGCGTTCGAGGATCAGCGCGGCGACTTGCGCCTCGAAATCGGAAATACGGCTGGAGGCGGTCTCAAGCTGCTCCGCCTGACGGTCGCGCGTTGCGGTCAGCGCGTTGATGATGCTCTGGGCCTCGTCGAGCTGGGTGTCGCGGCTGGACAGCGTCGCCTCGAGGTCCCCGAGGTTGCTGGTCAGTTCGGCATTCCTGCGTTCTGCGACGCCGAGCGCCTGCGCCAGCGCGGAGAGTTCGGTGGAAAGGTTGTCGAGTTCGCTTTCCTGTCCGCTGATCGTTTCGTTCAGCACGAACTGGATGACCATGAAGATCGACAGGACGAAGGTCAGCACCAGCAGGAGCCCGGTCATGGCATCCACGAAACCGGGCCAGATGTTCGCCTGAAAGCGTGCGCCTGTCCGTCGTGACAGCGACATCTATCCGCTCCTGCTAGGGGCCGGGGACATGGCTATTCCCCCCGGGGCCGGGTGTTGCGCGATGTTCCCATGGCACGGCCGAGCGCCGCAATGTCGGTGCGCAGTTCGGCCATGCTTTCCTGCCGTCCGGCGCTGATTTCTTCGAGGATGCGCAGCATCTGCACGTCGATCGACCGCAGCCGCATCCGGCTTTCGGCATCCAGACCTTCGCTGCTTTCCTTTGCGCGTATCGCCTCGGCCAGCAGTTCCTGCCCTTCCGCGATACGCGCGAGGGAGGTGGCCGAGGGGGCTGTCGCCTCGATCCGTTCGGTCAGGCGTTCGATGGAATCCGCCAGTTGCGACAGCCGGGTGTCGACCTCCGACCGGCCCAGCTCGGACTCCGCAAAGAGGTCCTGCAACTGGCCCATCTGTTCGGCCATGCGGTCCAGCACGATCCCGGCGGCGCCAAGGTCCGGGCCTTCGGTGTCGGACGAGAAGCCAAGTTTGGTGATGGAGGAGAGCCATTCCTCCAGCTCGCGGTAGAAGCGGTTCTGACCGTGGCCGGCGAAGAGTTCGAGCAGGCCCACGATCAGCGAACAGGCCAGGCCCAGAAGCGAGGAGGCAAAGGCCACGCCCATGCCGCCCAGCTGCGATTCAAGGCCGCTCATCAGGCGAGAGAAGACGGCGACGCCCTCCTCCCCTTCCTGAGGGGCGAGGCTGCGGATGGTATCGACCAGCGCAGGAACGGTGGTGGCCAGGCCGTAGAAGGTGCCAAGCAGGCCCAGGAAGATCAGCAGGGAGACGATGTAGCGGGTGATCTCCCGCAGTTCGTCGATCCGTGTGGCGACGGAGTCGAGGATCGACCGTGTCGAGGTGGTGTTGATCTGCATCCGCCGGTCGCGGCGTCCGCCCAGCAGCGCGGCCAGCGGCGCCAGCAGGGTCGGCGGACGGCTTTCCGTGGTGCCGGAGGCGGTGAATTCCTCGATCCAGCGGACAGAGACCATCAGGCTCCAGACCTGCCAGAAGCAGGCGAAGACACCCACGACAAAGACGATCAGGATGAAGCCGTTCAGGTAGGGGTTCGACTCGAAGACCGGCAGCACGCTCGGCGCGGCAAGGACGGCGCCCACGCCAGACAAGCCGAGTGCGGCCAGCATGAGGATCACCTGGCGGATTGGCTGGCTGAAATGCGGCTCTGCCTCGCGGTCGGAAATGTCCATCTGGACTGTCGTCACCTTGTGTTACTGCTTCATACCTAAGGGTTTACGCAGGTTTCGCCAAGAAGTCATGAAGCGGGGTATACCGCTGCGCTCCCGACAGCGGGAAAATGTTGCATCCTGACACACCCTTGCGCGGCATCAGCCCGCGGTGAGCGCCTTCACCTGCTCGGTCAGCCAATGCAGGTCGGCATCGGGCACGCCGATTTCGTCCAGATGCTGCGCGGTGTTGTAAAGGTATTCGGTGTTCGGCCCCCGCCCGCCTGTGGCACGCGCGATGATGCGGGCCTGCTCCTCGAGCGGCAGGTGGCAGTACTGCACGTGGTGCGGGTCGATGACGTAGGACACCGCCTCGACCCTGCGTCCGTCTGACAGCGCCACCGGCAGGCGTTTTTCCAGGTAGGCAGAGGAGATCAGTTCGCGTTCGCGCAGGTAATCGAGCGTCGCCTCTTCGGTCCCAGGGGCCGCACGCAGGCACATGCCGTCGCAAAACGCGCCCTCCTGCGCGTCGAGCGCGAGGACCAGCCCGGGGTTCTCCTCGGTGCCGCGGTGGTGGATCGAGTACATGCAGAAGCTGCGGGCGTAGCCGTGCAGGCGGCCCTGAACCTGCTCTGCGACCTCGAAGCCGGGGTTCCAGAGCAGCGAAGCATAGCCGAAGACCCAGAGCGTCATTGTCCTTCCCTTCCGCCGCGGATGTTCGCGGCCCTTTGCGCGACAGGTCACAGCCTGTAAACGGTGTCTCTGTAAACACGGCTCTCGGGCAATGAAAAGGGGGGCGCGGTGAAACGCTACCTGTTGGTTCTGATCGGCGCGGCTGTCCTTTGGGGCGCGTACTGGGGCGTGCAGGCGCATGGCTTGCGCGGCGAGATACGGGACTGGTTCGACGCCCGCCGCGCCGAGGGCTGGGTGGCGGAGTACGACGCGCTTCGGGTGCGCGGCTTCCCCAGCCGCCTCGACGCGACGATCACGCAGCCACGCCTCGCCGACCCCGAAAGCGGCCTGTCGTGGGAGGCGCCGTTCCTGCAGATCCTCGGGCTCAGCTACAAGACCGGCCACGTGATCGTGGCCTTCCCGGACCGGCAGACTTTCGGCAGCGGCGACACCACGCACGAGGTGACCTCGGACGGGCTGCGGGCGTCGCTGGTGACGGAAGCTGACGGCACGCTCCTGCGTCTCAACGCCGAGGCGGAGACGCTGAACATCACCCGCGACGGTGCCGACATCGCGCTGGCGGCCGTGCTGGCGAACTTCCACCGGATCGCGGGGCAGGACACCGGGTACAGGCTCGCCCTCGGGGCAGGCGCGGTCGCCACGCCGCAGGGCGCGCTGAGCCGCGGCCGATCCAACGGCCTAGACATCGAGGGGCGGTTTGTCTTCGACCGCCCGTGGACGCTGGGGTCGTTGGCCGGGCCGCGCCCGCAACCCGCATCCATCGACCTCGCGAAGGCCGAGTACCGCCTGAACGATCTCGATCTTCAGCTGGCCGGGCGGGTCGAGATCGACAGCCTCGGGCGGCCGGACGGCAGGATGACGCTCCGGGCGGAGAACTGGCGCAGCCTGCTCGACAGCGCGCGCGACAGCGGCGACCTGCCCGAGTCGCTGGTCGAGACGCTGATCCGCGGCCTGACGCTGGCAGCAGGACTGAACGGACGGCAGGACACCATCGACCTGCCTCTGACACTCTCCGGCGGAGAGGTGTCGCTGGGGATCATTCCGCTGGGAGAGGCGCCGCGCATCCGCCTGCCCTGACGTTGGTCAGGTGCGGCTTGCGGGACGGTGGGCGCGGTGCCTTTGCCCGGCACGGGCAAACTGCGTCCGCACCCGGCCCGTCACACCTCGATATTGTCGATCAGCCGCACCCCGTCGAGCCAGGCGGCGGCAAACAGCCGGGCGGGTCCCACTGCGCGCTCCAGCAGTTCGAGGTCCTCGGCGCCGCGCAGTTCGAGGTATTCCACCTTTTCGAACCCTGCGCCTTCCAGACGTTCCACCGCCGCGCCCCGCAGCGCGTCCAGCGGTTCGCCGCGCCGCAGTTGCAGGGCCATTGCCCGCATTTCCCGCGCCAGCGCAGGTGCGGCTGCCCGCCCCTTGTCCGTCAGCTTCAGGTTCCGCGACGACATCGCCAGCCCGTCGGTTTCCCGCACCGTCGGGCAACCCACGATTGTCACTTCGAGGTCGAGGTCCATCGCCATACGGCGCACGACCTGCAACTGCTGGTAGTCCTTCTGCCCGAAGTAGGCGCGGTCCGCCTTCGTCTGCGTGAAGAGCTTTGTCACCACCGTCGCGACGCCGTCGAAGTGTCCGGGCCGGTGCGCGCCGCACAGCACGTCCGTCAGGCCGGCCACCGACACCGTCGTGCAGAACCCCGCCGGATAGATCTCGGTTACCGATGGGGCATAAAGGGCGTCCACGCCGAACGGTGCCAGTTTCGCCGCGTCGCTTTCTTCCGTGCGCGGGTAGGTCGCAAGGTCCGAGGCGCTGTTGAACTGCCTCGGGTTCACGAAAAGCGTGACGATCACCCGGTCGCAGTCGCGCTTTGCCGCCTCGACCAGCGACAGGTGGCCATCGTGCAGCGCGCCCATGGTCGGCACGACGCCGACAACAGCGCCGTCCGCGTGCCATGCGTCAACTCGCGCGCGCAGGTCGTCACGCGCCCTGACGATCTCCGGCCCGTTGACCATGAAGCTCAAGCCGCGGGTTCCACGTCGGAAAAGACGTGCTCTGCCGCCGGAAAGCGACGGGCGCGCACGTCCTCGGCGTAGGCCGCAATCGCCTCGGACCCGTCGGCACCAAGGGTGGCGTAACGCTTCACGAACTTCGGCTTGAAGGCGGTGAAAAGGCCCAGCATGTCGTCGACCACGAGGATCTGACCGTCGCATCCCGCCGACGCGCCGATGCCGATGGTGGGGATCGAGACCTGCGCCGTCACCGCGTCCGCCAGCCGCTGCGGCACCTTTTCGAGCACCACGGCAAACGCACCGGCGTTTTCGACCGCCCGGGCGTCCGCCAGCAGCTTGCCCGCCGCAGCACCCCGGCCCTGCACCTTGTAGCCGCCCAGCGTGTGGATCGACTGCGGCGTCAGGCCGATGTGCGCCATCACCGGGATGCCGCGCGCGGTCAGGAAAGAGATCGTTTCGGCCATGTCCACGCCGCCTTCCAGCTTGACCGCCGGGGCGCCCGTCTCGCGCATGATGCGCGCGGCGTTGCGGAAGGCCTGTTCCTTCGATTCCTCGTAGGATCCGAAGGGCATGTCCACGACCATCATCGCTTTCGACAACCCGCGCCGCACCGCCTGGCCGTGCAGGATCATCATCTCCATGGTCACGCCGAGCGTCGATTCCAGACCGTGCAGGACCATGCCGACGGAATCGCCGACCAGCACGAAATCCACGTGCTCGTCCATCATCTGTGCCATTGGCGTGGTATAGGCCGTCAGGCTCACCAGCGGCGTACCACCTTTCGCCATGCGAATGTCCTCGGGCGTTCTGGCCCGCATGTGTCCCGTCGTGCTCATGGTCCACTCCTCCTTCATGGCCTGACGCTTGGGTCAGGAAATGTCGCAAACACCGCCGATACCGTCACAAAGTTGCGCGCTCGTATCACATGCCGCGCTGCGGCGCTACCTATCACGTAGGGCGCGCCCATACTTATCATTTAGGCATCAGTGCTTGAAGATTTACGGGGAAAATTCCATCAAGAGCGTACTTGCCCCATGGGAGACAGCATGAAACGCCTTGTCCTCGCCGCGCTGCTGGCCGGTACTGCCACGTTTGCGCAGGCCCAGCAGACCGATCTCACCATCGCCCTGCAACTGGAGCCGCCGCACCTCGACCCGACCTCCGCGGCCGCCGGGGCGATCGATAGCGTGCTGTATACCAACGTCTTCGAAGGATTGACGAAATTCACGGAAACCGGCGCGGTTGTCCCCGGCCTCGCCCGCGAATGGGAGATCTCCGACGACGGGCTGACCTACACCTTTCACCTGGTCGAGAGGGCGACGTTCCATGACGGGACCGACTTCGATGCGGAGGACGTGGTCTTCAGCCTCGACCGGGCTCGCGCAGAGGACTCCACCAATGCGCAGAAGCAGCTTTTCGCCGGCATCGCTTCGGTCGAGGCCGTTGACCCTGTGACGGTGAAGGTCACTCTGTCGCAGCCGGACGGCAACCTTCTGTTCAACCTCGCCTGGGGCGATGCGGTGATCGTCGCGCCCGAATCGATTGACGACATCAAGGCGCGTCCCGTGGGCACCGGGCCCTTCCGGTTCGAGGACTGGCGGCAGGGCGACTCGATCACGCTGGTCCGCAACGATGACTACTGGGGCGACGCACCGGCACTGACGCAGGCGACCTTCAAGTTCATTTCCGATCCGACGGCGGCCTTCGCCGCGATGATGGCTCAGGACATCGACGCCTTCGCGGGCTACCCCGCACCGGAGAACCTGCCACAGTTCGAGGCCGACCCTCGCTTCAAGGTGCTCAGGGGCTCGACCGAGGGCGAGACGATCCTTGCCATGAACAATGCCGTGGCGCCCTTCGACGATGTGCGCGTGCGCGAGGCGGTGGCTCATGCCATCGACCGGCAGGCGGTGATCGACGGCGCGATGTTCGGGCTGGGCACGCCCATCGGTACGCATTTCGCCCCGCACAACCCCGACTACGAGGACCTGACCGCGCTTTCGGATTTCGACCCCGAGAAGTCGAAGGCGCTTCTGGCCGAGGCCGGGCTGGCCGACGGATTCTCCACAACGCTGAAGCTGCCGCCGCCGTCCTACGCCCGCCGCGGCGGCGAGATCATTGCCGCCCAGTTGCGCGAGGTCGGGATCGAGACCGAGATCACCAACCTCGAATGGGCTCAGTGGCTGGAGCAGGTCTTCAATGGCAAGGACTTCGGGCTGACCATCGTGTCCCACACCGAACCCTTCGACATCGGCATCTACGCGCGGCCCGACTACTACTTCCAGTACGGCAAGCCGGAGTTCGTGGCGCTGATGGACAAGCTGACCGCCACGTCCGAGCCCGAGGCCCGCACCGAGCTACTGCATCAGGCGCAGGAGATGATCGCGCGGGATTACGTGAACGGCTACCTCTTCCAGCTTGCCTTCCCGACCATCGCGGATGCGCGGCTCGAGGGGATCTGGACCAATGCCCCGACACAGGCCACCGACCTGACCGAGGTGCGCTGGACGGAATAGGCCGGGCGGTCTCAGCCCGTCCAGGCGCCGTCGGCTTCTGCCAACTCGATCGCCTGACGCTCCAGCACGGCGCAGGCCTCGTCTTCCGAGGGCTGCAACCGGAAATCGGTCTTGCGGAAACCGCCGTCCCGTTCGGCACGATAGGTGTAATAGCGGCCCCGGCGCAGTTCGATCCCCGGCACGCCGTCGCCCAACCCGCCGAATGTGAAATGCCGCCCGTAGACCGCGCCGTTCTGCTCCAGCATCTCGCGCAGTTCGAACAGGGTCATCAGTCTTTCCAGATGCGGTAGAGCCGGGCGAGATCTTCGGCGCGGGGCAGCATCCAGGCCACCGCCTCTGCCTCGCTGTCCCAGCGGCGGTAATTGTTCTTGGAACCGCGTTCGCTGAAGTACGTATGCCAGGCGCCGTCGATGAACTCGATCCCGTCGATCTCTCCCGCGCCAAGGCCGCCATGCGTGTAGACCGAGCCGTCCTCGACTCCATGGGCGGCGAGATAGGCCTTCATTTCCTCGACTGTCATTTTCTGTGTCCTCACTGAACTTGCCGGATCTTGCCCTGCCGGATCAGGTCGCCGACCGAGGCACCGGTCTTGTACTGCGTCGCCCCGCCGGGCTGGTCGAACCACGACGCGGCGCTGCCGGACTGCACCTCGAACGGCTCCACTACCTCGTAAACCGCGTGGCGCTGCATGGATTGCTCGTAGGGAAGCGCGCGCGACTCGAAGGAGGCGCCTTCCGGTGACAGGAAACTGCCGGTATCCGCCTCGCCGGTGCGTCCGCTGAAACGGTCGATCCGCGTGCCCGGTTGCAGCGTTTCCGTGGTGGGCGTCCCCTCGAAACCGTCGTTGGGCGGCCAGCGCAGTTCGCCCGTGTCCGGATCGAACCATTCGTCGGACAGGTCGCTCCGCAGGTGCGGGGCGCGCTTGGGCGGTGCGCGCCGTGCAGCGCAGGTGGCACAGGGCGGAGCGTCGTCGGCGAGCGTGCCGGCCCGGCGTGCGGCATTCACGGCCCTTGTGCCTCGGGCCGCGTTCAGTGCGGCACCGCCGCGGGCCACGCCCTTGGCCGCAAGCCCGCCCACCGGCAGGGTCGCGACGGTGAAGGCTCCGCCTCCCGCCAGCTCTCCCCATTGTTCCGCATCGGCGGTGCGGGCAAAGTTGTCTGCGGCCGCATAGGCGTCCGAAGCGGCATTGCCCAGATCGCGGAACGGTTTCGAAGGGTCGTTCCAACTGTCGGTCGCGTATTGCCCGGCGCTCTGGCTGGCGGACACGGCGCCTTGCCATGCCGCTTCCCGAGTCGCGCCGTCGGTGGCGAAATCCCATGCGTAGCTGCCCGCGCCCTTCACACCCTCCCAAGTGCCCTTGGCCGCGCCGACAAAGCCCGATTGAACGCCAGACCAGAATCCCATGTCAGACCCGCCGCGCGTGGTCGAGCATGACCCGCGCCCTCAGGGCCGCAAGCCGGACCGGACCGGCCATCGCCGGAGACAGGATGTCGCGCAGCCATGGATGGCGCCTCTCGTCCATCCGGTCGGGGCCGTAAAGATGCACCCAGCCTGCGCAGACGCAGAACGCATCGAGAGAGTTGCCCAGCCCGAAATCCGACATGGCCCGCGCGACATCGCCACGCAGGGCAACGCGGCAATCCTTGGAGGAATCCCAGAGCATCACGTCCAGACACGCATCGGCAGGCGCCCAGCCCGCTGCCCCATCCAGCGCCGGAGGCAGCCAGGCGAGGACGTCGCTGCGCCGCGCCTCTGCCCGGTCCCAGTCGTCCTGCGACAAGGTCGCGAGTTGGAACTGAAGATCGGAATCACGCGCGGCATGCAGCAGCGGACCGATCCGGGCGTCGGACCACAGGTTCGGTGCGACGGATAGCATAAGGTCGCCCAGCAGGCCGATACTGCTTTCCCATTCGAAACTGGATGCGCGCGCACGCGCGATGATGTTGCGGACGATCACCTTGCGCTGGGGGGCCGGAAAGAGCGGCAGGTAGGCGGGAACAGCCTCACACAGGTATTCCACGAGGCGACCAGCGAAGACGTCTTCGGAAAGTCTGTCAAAGGTTTGGGATTGAACAGGATTCAGCCGTAGCATCGGTTCGTTTCTTTAAATTCGCCGGGACGCTACCGGGGTTCGCCGCCTGTGTCAGCAGCCAAATCACCCAAAGTCAGGATTTCCGCCGGTGGCGCGCAGCGCACGCGGCCACTCTCTGCTCAGGGCTTGCGAGCCGTGGCCAGCTTGGTCATCCCGGGGATCAGCGGCCCGACCTCGGCATCGCTGAACCCGGCGGCCTCCAGCGCGCCGGTCAACCAGTCGTCGTCGAGCGATCGCGCCTCCGGCGTGAAGGCGGTGTGCTGAAGCTGCCAGAGCGCGGTGTTCTTCGGCCCCGACAGGTCGGCGTCGACGATGAAGTCGTGGATCAGCACCTGACCGCCGGGGTTGAGGGCGTCGAACGCCTTTCGCAGAAGGCCCGCGTGGCTGTGGTCCGGCACGCCGGAAAACAGGTAGCTCATCAGCACTGCATTCTGCCCGCCGGGCCAATCGGCCTCAAGCGCGTTGCCATGGCGGTAGCCGATCTGCGACGACAGGCCCGCATCGGCCACGTAAGCCTCACCAAGCCGCGCCACGTTGGGAAAATCCAGTACGGTGATCCGCAGGTTGGGGTTCTTGCGGGCCAGCGTGATGGCAAAGGCGCCCGTGCCGCCGCCCACGTCGAGCAGGCTGCCGATGCCCGACAGGTCGACCTTCTTTGCCAGTCCGCGGGCGGGCCCGAGCGACCCGGCGTGCTGGCTTTCGGAATAAAGCCGCGCCTCCTCCGGATCGGCGAACCACTCCGCGTAGGACCCGGTGTCCCCGTCGTCGAGATCGCCGGTCAGCGCCTTCTCGATCTGGTCCATCAGCGGATACATCTGCCGCCCGACCTGAAGGCGCAGGTAATCGCCAAAGTCGTGACGCGCACCTTTCACGAGGAACGACTCCGCCGCCGGGGAATTCGCAAAACCTGCATCGTCATGCGTGACAAGCCCCAGCCCCACCAGCGCGGACAGCAGCGTCCGGCAGCGCCCTTCCGGGAGCCCCGTGGCCCGGGCGAAGTCGGACAACCCCGTATTGCCCTGCGACAAGGCGGTGAACACGCCGAATTCGAGCGCCGCGAACAGTGCCTTGGAGCCCATGTAGCCAAACGCGATATCCGAAATGTCCTCTGCCTCGGTCAGGACCGTCATGCCGTTCTCCCTTGTCTTTATGTCCACAGCCTAACGTCCCTTCGCCGGGGCACAACCGGAAGACGGGATCGCGGTCCCGTCTTGACGGCAGCCGCCCGCCCGGGGCCAAAATGCGGGCAACGCGGGCCGGGAGGGGATCATGCGCAAAGACATTCCGGGGTTCACGCCCGGCCGGGCGGACCTCGACGGGATAGAGATCGCCTACGAGAGAGGCGGGCGCGGTCCCGCCGTCCTCCTGCTGCACGGTTTTCCCCAGACCCGTGCGATGTGGGCGGAGGTCGCGCCGAGGCTGGCCGAACGGTTCACGGTGGTCGCCGCGGACCTGCGCGGCTACGGCGAAAGCGGCAAACCGGAGGGTGTCGAAGCCTACAGTTTCCGCGCCATGGCGGGCGACATGACGGCGTTGATGACGCGCCTCGGGTACGAAGCCTTCCACCTTGTCGGCCATGACCGGGGGGCCCGGACGGCCCATCGGCTCGCCCTTGATGCGCCGGGGTGTCTGCTGAGCCTGACCCTGATGGACATCGTGCCCACGCATCTTCTGCTGTCGCGGCTGACGCACCCTGTTGCCCGCGCCTATTACCACTGGTTCTTCCTCAGCCAGCCCCACCCTCTCCCGGAAAACATGATCGCCGCCGATCCCGACGCCTATTACGAAAGCTGCCTGCTGGGCTGGGGCGGCGCGCAGCTGTCGGACTTCCCGAAGCTGGAGGCCTACCGTGCGGCATGGGCCGACCCCGAGTGCCGCCGCGCCATGTGCGACGACTACCGCGCCGCAATCGACGTGGATTTCGCGCTGGACGAGGCCGATATCGACCGCCGGATCGAGGTGCCGTCTCTGGTCCTCTACGGCGCGGACGGAGCAATGGCCCGGGCCTACGACGTACCCGCCACCTGGGCCGACCGGCTGGCGGACATGCGGGCGGGCACCGTCCCCGGAGGGCATTTCTTCATCGACCAGTCGCCGGAGGAAACGACGCGCGCCTTGCTCGAATTCCTGGGGTGACGTTCAGGCCGGGCACGGCTGTATGCTGAACTTGAACGGTTTCGCGGTGACCGGCAGATGGATGACGCGCCACAGCCAGACGTTCGCATCAGCCATGCGAAGCACCTGTCGGTAGTTGGAAACGGAATAATGCGGTTTGGTCCGTGCCCGGTGTATCCGCCCCGGCATCGGGTTCTTAAGGGCGCCGCGGCAGGTGGAGCAGACCGCGATCCGGCCGGTATGCATGCCCGATCGATCCAGACAGCATGAACCTCTCCATCAGGGTGCAGTCGCAGCCGCCGGTCATCTGATCCGCCTGCGACATGATCCAGTGGCAACAAGCGTGGCGCGAACGCAATGTGCGGCAGCCCCTTGCCCCCGCCACCCCCTTCGCCCGATAAGCGGGGGCGGGAGGGTTCGTGCATGGTGCCGAAACGGCTTGTCTTTTACTGGGCGCAGGGTGAGGCGCAGGCGCCCGCCATCGTGCGTCGCTGCTGGGACGCCTGGGCCGCGCTGAACCCGGCGTGGCGGGTGCGCATGTTCAACGCCACCGACGCGCGGCAGGCGTTCGCGGACCGAGGCATTCCGCATCCCCCGGCCACATTCCAGGGGCAGGCCGACATCTTCCGTATGCACGAACTGGAGGCGCGGGGCGGCGTCTACGTCGATGCGGCAACCGTGCCGGTGCTCCCGCTCGACGACTGGCTGCCCGCGCTGACCCGGGAAGGCTTCTTCGCCTTCCACGATCCCTATCGCCGCCGCCCGGTCGAGAACTGGTTTCTTGCCGCCACGCCGGGCCACCCGATCATGACCGCATGGATGGAGGAGACCGTCCGATTCTGGCAAAGCCCCCGGCGCCAGCAGGTCAGCCGACGCGAACTCGATCCCGGCGACAAGGGCGCGCTGGCCTTCCGCCTGACGTCGCTGAAGCTGGCCCTGACCGGCGGCGCGCCCAAGGCCAAACAGGTGCTGGAGCCGAAGAAACGCGCGTGGTCCGTGGCGCCCGGTGGCGGTGCGGACCGCCCCCTGCATCCCTACTTCTGGCCGCATTACCTCTTCGAGCACATGCTGGACACCCGGCCCGACATACGCGCCAAATGGTCCCGGACCGCCAAGCTGGGCTCCTACAAGGACCTCATGCTGCGCCACTGGAAACGCGACTACGCGCGGATGACCGACGACGACATCCGGACGCTGACCGAAGGGTCGCGCATGCAGAAGCTGGCGCTGAACGGTCTTCCCCGCGACAGGCAACTCGACCTGCTCTTTGCGCTGGCCGGCCAGCCGCAAGCCGACGCAGACCGGCAATGACCCCGGCGCCCGTCCTGCCATGCTGACCTACCTGTCCCGCCGCCTGCTCTCGCTCTTCGTCAGCCTCGCGGCCGCCTCTCTGGTGATCTTCCTCGTGGTGGAGGTCGCGCCGGGCGACCCCGCCGCCTACATGCTGGGCATCAACGCGCAGCCCGAGACACTGGCGGCGCTGAGAGCGGAACTGAACCTCGACCTCTCTCCGCCCGAGCGTTACCTCGCGTGGGTCGGCGGCCTTCTGACAGGCGACCTCGGCATCTCCTACACCTACCGGACGCCGGTCGCCGACATGGTCGCGGACAGGCTCTGGATCTCACTGCCGCTGACCATCTACGCGCTCCTCCTCGCCGTGCTCGTGGCCTTCCCGGCGGGGCTCGTGGCAGCGGCCCGCCGTGGCAGACCCGCGGACATCGCGGTCATGGGCGTCAGCCAGCTGGGCGTTGCCGTGCCGAACTTCTGGTTCGCTATGCTGCTCGTGTCGCTCTTCGCCATCACATGGCGCATCTTCCCGTCCGGCGGCTTCCCCGGCTGGGACGATCCCGGCGCCGCCCTCAAGGCCCTGACCCTGCCCGCCGTGGCGCTCGCCCTGCCGCAGGCGGCGATCCTTGCCCGCATCCTCAGGTCCAGCCTGATCGATGCGCTGCACGAGGATTACATTCGTACCGCCCGCGCCAAGGGCCTATCCCCGGCCCAGGCGCTGCGCCGTCACGGCATGCGCAACGCGCTGATCCCCGTCCTGACCATTCTCGGGCTGCAGTTCTCCTTCCTGCTGGCCGGCGCGATCATCATCGAACAGGTCTTCTACCTGCCCGGCCTCGGCCGGCTGATCTTCCAGTCGATCTCCCAGCGCGACCTGATCACCGTGGAATCGGTGGTCATGCTGCTGGTCTTTGCGGTGATCGTGGTGAATTTCCTCACCGATCTCGCCTACGCCCTGGCCGACCCGAGGCTCCGCCGCCGATGAAACCCGCGCTCCTCATAGGCGGCGCGCTCTCGGCGCTCATGGTCGCGGCGGCCCTCCTGTCGCTCGTCTGGACCCCGTTCGACGTCACGCAGGTGGACATCCCGCAACGGCTCCTGCCGCCGGGGGGCGCACACCTGCTCGGCACCGATCACTTCGGGCGCGACATCCTGTCGATGCTCATGACGGGCGCGCGCACATCCATCGCCGTGGCGCTCGTTGCGGTGGCCATCGGTGCGGGTCTCGGCGTTCCTCTCGGCCTGACCGCCGCCACATACCGGGGCGGACTGATCGACGAAGCGATCTCCCGCGCGTCCGACCTCGTCTTTGCCTTCCCCAGCCTCGTGATCGCGATCCTCATCACAGCCACCTTCGGGCCTTCCGCCCTCAATGCGATCATCGCCATCGGCATCTTCAACATCCCTGTCTTCGCCCGGCTGACACGCGGCGCGGCGCTGTCGCTCTGGACGCGGGAATTCATCCTCGCCGCCCGCACCTGCGGCAAGTCGCGCACCCGGATCAGCGCCGAGCACATCCTGCCCAACATCCTCAACCTGCTTATCGTGCAGGCCACGATCCAGTTCTCGCTGGGCATCCTCGCCGAGGCAGGCCTCGCCTATGTCGGGCTGGGCGCGCAGCCACCCACGCCCAGCTGGGGCCGCATGCTGGCCGACGCCCAGACCCTCGTGACCATAGCACCACACACCGCGCTGATCCCCGGCCTGACCATCGTTCTGATGGTGCTCGGCCTGAACCTCCTCGGCGACGGCCTGCGCGACGCCCTCGACCCACGCCTGAAGCCGCTCCGGACCTGATGTCTGCATCCAAGCCCAGATACCCTCGGGAGGACCGCGGGGCAGAGCCCCACGCGGGTCAGGTCGCTTCAAGAGTTTTGAACCCGCTTCTCCACGTCGACGGTCTCACCGCGAACATCCATGGCAAGCCTGTCCTGCAGGACGTGTCGTTCCACATGAACCACGGCGAAACGCTTGCCCTGACCGGCGAATCCGGCTCAGGCAAGTCGCTCACCGCGCTCGCCGTCATGGGGCTCCTGCCTGCCTCTGTCGTGGCCTCGGGAACGATACGCTTCGGCGATACCGACCTCACCCGCCTTGCCGACCGCGACCTGCGCCGCATCCGCGGGCGCGAGATCGGCATGGTCTTCCAGGAACCGATGACCGCGCTCAACCCGCTCCAGACCATCGGCCACCAGATCGCAGAGGTCTTCCGCATCCATCGCGCCACGCCCCCCGACGTGACCGGACTGCTACGGAAGGTGGGCCTCGACGTCTCGCCCGGACGCTATCCGCACGAACTTTCCGGCGGGCAGCGGCAGCGGGTCATCATCGCCATGGCCATCGCGCTGAAGCCACGCCTCCTGATCGCGGACGAACCGACCACCGCGCTCGACGTCACCACGCAGGCCCAGATCCTTGACCTCCTGAAGGACCTCACCCGGACCGAAGGCATGGCGCTCCTGCTCATCACCCATGACCTCGCCGTGGTGGCGGACATGGCCGACCGCATTGCCGTCATGCAGAAGGGTCGCGTGGTGGAGACGGCACCGACCGCGCAGCTTCTGCACCAGGCCCAGCACACCTATACCCGCGCGCTCATCGCCGCCTCGTCGCATCGTGCCCACCTGCCCGCCCGCCGGCCCGGCGAGCCGTTGCTGCAGGCAACCGATGTCAGCGTGACCTACCCCCTGCCCCGTCCACATCCATTCGCGAAGCAGCGCCGATTCACCGCCGTCGACAATGTCAGCTTCACGATCCGCAAAGGCGAGCGGCTGGGCCTCGTGGGCGAATCCGGCTGCGGCAAGTCCACGCTCACGCGCGCGCTTCTCGGCCTTGAGCCGCTGGCCAACGGCCGGATCGAGATCGACGGCCAGCCGGTTCTCGCAAACGGCCGCCCCAATCGCGACACCCAGCGTCGGATCCAGGTGGTCTTCCAGGACCCCTACGGCAGCTTCAACCCGCGCCACCGGGTCGCGCGCCTGATCTCGGAGCCGTTCCACCTGCTCGACGCACCGCCGCCGAAGGATGCGGTTGCCGAGGCGCTGACCGCCGTGGGCCTGTCGCCCGACGATGCCACGAAACACATCCACGCCTTCTCCGGCGGGCAGCGTCAGCGGCTCGCCATCGCGCGGGCGCTCATCATCACGCCGGACCTGATCGTCTTTGACGAGGCGGTTTCTGCCCTCGATGTCCGGGTGCGGGCGCAGGTGCTCGACCTGCTGGCCCGCCTGTCGGAGACGCACGGTCTGACGTGGCTCTTCATCAGCCACGACCTGCATGTCGTCCGCTCCGTCACCGACCGCGTAATGGTCATGCGCCACGGCAGGATCGTGGAGGACGCAGCCACCGAACAGCTCTTCACGGCGCCGCGGACGGAGTATGCCCGCAGCCTGCTGGCCGCCGCGCCTCGTTTGCCGGCGGGACTGCCCGGCTGACCCCTTGCCCTTAAGTCCACTTCGCCGCACTCTCCTCCCGTAAAGGGAGGATCATTCATGCGTTTCAACAACCGCGCCGCCATCGTCACGGGCGGCGCTTCCGGTATCGGTCTGGCCATCGCCAGCCGCCTGGCCGACGAGGGCGCCACAGTCACGGTCTGGGACATCAGCGCCGACAACCTCGCAAAGCTCGAGGGCACACAGCTGAAGACCCGCCAGGTCGACGTCACCGACCCGGATGCGGTTGACGCCGCGATGGCGGAGGACGCGCAGGCCATGGGGCATCTCGACACGCTGGTCTGCTCTGCCGGGATCACCGGGCCCAACGTGCCGGTGATCGACTACCCCACCGAGGACTGGCTGAAGGTCTATGCGCTGAACGTCCACGGGCTGTTCTACTGCAACCGTGCCGCCGCGCGCATCATGCGTCCGAACGGGTTCGGACGGATCGTCAACATGGCCTCTGTTGCGGGCAAGGAGGGCAACCCCAACGCCTCTGCCTATTCGTCGTCCAAGGCGGCGGTCATCGGCCTGACGAAGTCCCTCGGCAAGGAACTGGCGGACACCCGGATCACGGTCAACGCCATCGCGCCCGCGGCCGTGCACACCGCGATCTTCGACCAGATGACCCAGACCTTCATCGACTTCATGAAGTCGAAGATCCCCATGGGCCGCTTCGGCACGGTCGACGAGATCGCGGCCATGACCTGCTGGCTGGCCTCGGACGAGGCGTCCTTCACCACCGCGTCGGTCTTTGACCAGTCCGGCGGTCGCGCAACCTACTGAGGATCAGGGCGATGAGATTGCAGGGAAAACGCGCCATCGTGACCGGGGCCGGCTCGGGCTTCGGCGAAGGCATCGCCGCCCGGTTTGCCGCCGAAGGTGCAACGGTGCTCGTGGCCGACATCAACACCGACGCCGCCGTGCGCGTCGCGGCGCGGATCGGCGCGCCGCACACCCATGTCGACGTCTCCGACCCAACCTCGGTCGCGGAGATGATAGACGGCTTCACCGGCGCCCACGGCACGCCCGACATCGTGGTCAACAACGCGGGCATCACGCATCTTCCGACACCGCTGGAGGACGTGAGCGAGGACGACTTCGACCGGGTGTTCGCGGTGAACTGCAAGTCGGTCTACCTGACTGCCCGTGCCGTGGTGCCCGCCTTCAAGGCGCGCGGGTCGGGCGTGATCCTCAACATCGCGTCCACCGCCGGGGTCTCTCCGCGTCCGAAGCTCAACTGGTACAACGCGTCGAAGGGCTGGATGAACACCGCGACCAAGGCGATGGCCGTCGAACTCGCCCCCTTCGGCATCCGGGTGAACGCGCTGAACCCGGTGGCCGGGGACACGCCGCTGCTGCCCAGCTTCCTCGGCGAGGACACGCCCGAGATGCGGGCCAAGTTCCTGTCGACCATCCCGCTGGGCCGGTTCTCCACCCCGGAGGACCTGGCGAACGCGGCGCTCTACCTGTGCTCGGACGAGGCCAGCATGATCACCGGCGTCTGCATGGACGTCGACGGCGGGCGCTGCATCTGACGCGTTGAAGGACGGCCGTTCCGGTCCTAGCTACGAAAGATGACCGACCTTTCCGCCCTGATCGAGGACGTGCGCGGCTGCCGCATCTGCGAGGACCGCTTTGCGGCGACCGAAACCGGGCATGCGCCGCGCCCCGTGCTGCGCGCCAAGCCCACCGCGCGCCTGCTGATTGCCGGGCAGGCGCCGGGGATGAAAGTGCACCATTCCGGGCGGCCCTTCACCGATCCGTCTGGAGACCGGCTGCGCGACTGGCTCGGCCTCGACGCGGATACGTTCTATGACGAGGCACGCGTGGCGATCCTGCCGATGGGGTTCTGCTTTCCCGGTTACCGCAAGGGGTCGGACCTGCCGCCCCCTGCGATCTGCGCAAGGACATGGCGCGCGCCGCTGGTCGACCGCCTGCCCGAGGTCCGCCTGACCCTGCCCATCGGCGGCATTGCGCAGCGCTGGCATCTGGGCGTCACGACAAATGTCACCGAGACGGTGAGCAACTGGCGCGACTTTCTGCCCGACGCCCTGCCCTTGCCGCATCCGTCGTGGCGCAATACGGGTTGGCTGAAACGCAACCCGTGGTTCGCGGCAGACCTGCTGCCCGTGCTGCGCGCCCGCGTCAGAGAGGTTCTGGATGCCTGACATGCCCGAGACCGCGCTGGACCGCGCCTTTGCCGAAATGGAAGCCGCCCCGGACGACGACGCCGCACGGATGCGGTTCTACGACCGGCTGGCGTCGAGCGAGCTGTTCCTGATGCTGGAACGGGAGCCCGCAGGCGACACCATCGAACCGGAAATCTTCGATGTGGCCGACGCGCGCTTCGTCCTCGTCTTCGACCGGGAGGCGCGGATGTCGGGCTTTGCCGGACGCGCGGTGCCCTATGTCGCCATGTCGGGCCGTGCGCTTGCGGGCATGCTGGCCGGTCAGGGCATAGGCCTGGCGCTGAACCCCGAAAGCGGCCCCTCGCAGATCCTGCTGCCGCCGGAGGCGCTGGCCTGGCTGGCAGAGACCCTGTCGCAGGCCCCCGCCATGGCCGAGGCGCGCGCCGAAACCCTCTCCGCACCCCGCGCCCTGCCCGAAGTCCTGCTGACCGCGCTCGACGCCAAGCTGGCCACGGCGGCGGGTCTGGCGGACTGCGCGTGGCTGGCGGAGGTCGGCTATGAGGGCGGCGGGCGCGGTCACCTGCTGGGGATCGTCGGCGCTCCGGAACGGGCCGAACCGGCTCTGGCCGGAGCGGTGCAGGAGGCGCTGGTGTTCTCCGGTCTCGAAGCGGGCGCGCTGGACGTGGTCTTCCTTAAGGCCGACGATCCGATCTGCGCGCGTCTGGCTCGTGTCGGTCTGCGCTTCGATCTGCCGGAGCCGGATAAACCGCGGGTGGAATTCGAACGCGCCGCCCCGGGCTCCGACCCCGACAAGCCGCCGATCCTGCGCTGACAAACCTGCCTCAGACGAGCCCAAGCTCCCGCCGGATCGCCGGGAGGGTATCGTAGGGTTCGGGCTCTGCCTCCCAAACCGCGCGTGCGATTGCTCGGCTGAGGCACAGGCTGGCGGCGTGGCCGATCATGGCGAGCTGTGCGCCTGGCTCTATCAGTGGGCGGTCCCCCATTGAGGCGGCGAACACCAGATCCCCGTCCATCGGCGAATGCGCCGGCAGGATGGCCCGGGCGATGCCGTCATGCGCCGCAACGGCAAGACGGTTGCACTGTGCCTTGTCGAGCGCGGCATCGGTGGCGACGATCGCGATGGTGGTGTTGCCCTGCTGGGCCATGGCGCCGACCTTGCGGCTGGGCAGCAACGCCAGCGACGGCTGGGGGTCCGGGCCGAGGCCACCAAATTCGGCGTTTACCTCGTAGGGCGCCGCATGGAAGTGCCGGCCCGAGGAAGTCGTCACGCTTCCCATCGGGTTCACCGCGACAAGCGCGCCCACCGTGGTGCCGTCCGCCAGCACCAGCGAGGCCGACCCAAGCCCGCCCTTGTGCTGCGCCGTCTGCCCGCCAGCGCCCGCCCCCTGCGTCCCGATGGCAAAGGTCGTGTCGGCGGCGGCGAGCGCGCGAGCGCCCAGGTCCGGATAGGGGTTCACGGTCCAACGCTTCTCGCCGCCGTTCAAGAGGTCGAAGATGATCGCCGCGGGCACGATGGGCACGCGAGCCGAGAAGACCTCGAACCCCCTGCCCTGTACGTGCAGCGCATCCATGACTCCCTGCGCCGCGGCGAGGCCGAAGGCGCTGCCGCCCGACAGCACCAGCGCATCCACGCCCGGCGCCGATTTGTCGGGGGCGAGAAGCGCAGTCTCTCGCGTGCCGGGCGCGCCGCCGTGTATCGCGACGGAGGCTGTGAAGGGGCGGTCGGCAGTCAGGACGGTCGTGCCCGATTTCAATGTGGGGTCCGAAGCGTTCCCGACCCGCAGACCAGCCACGTCGGTGATTAGGTTCAGGGGGCCGGGCTGCATCTGGAAACTCCGATTTCAGGGTGCGGCGACTGTCGCCCGCGCGGCGCCCGCTGGCAAGCGGATCGGCCGTTGGATCCGGCCAGCCCGCGCATGGACCGGACATTTCGAAGATTGTTGAAATAACACTTGCGCGACGGATTCATTTCGATACCCTTAGAAGTATGGAAATGACGATTCACAGCGGGCTGACGCCCGAAACCGCCGCGTCGAAGTTCGCGGCCCTCGGTTCGGAACAGCGCCTTGCGGTTCTGGATGTCCTGGTGCGTGCCGGGTCGGAGGGGCTGCCCATCGGCGTTCTGGGCGAACGGTGCGGGATCAGCGGATCGACCCTGACCCATCACCTGAAAATCCTTGCCGCGGCCGGTCTGGTGACCCAGTCGCGTCAGGGAAGAAGCATCATCTGTGCCGGGGCGGACTACGCGGAAGTCCGGGCGCTGTCGGATTATCTTTTGCGGCACTGCTGCGCCGATGCGAGCTGTGCAACGGAGCATTCCCATGGCTGACACCTCTTCGAACACGCCGTTCTGGCCGCAGGTCCGGGCGCGGATCTCCTGGGCCTGGATGGCGTCTGCGGCGATCCTTCTTGCCGTGGCGGTGCTGGACACGCCGCAGTTCTGGCCCAGCGTGACCTTCGCTGCCCGGGCGCTGCTGAACACCGCACCGTTCATCCTGTTCGCGGTCCTCGCCGTCGCCTACCTGAAGGCGACAGGGGCGGAGACGCTGCTTGCCAAGGCCTTCGAGGGCCGGGAAACCCGGATGATCGTCTTTGCCGCGCTTCTGGGCGGACTGTCCCCCTTCTGCTCGTGCGAGGTGATCCCCTTCATCGCCGCACTGCTGGCCGTCGGCGCGCCGCTGTCCGCCGTCATGGCCTTCTGGCTGGCCTCTCCGTTGATGGACCCGGCAATGTTCTCGATAACCGCGGGCGTTCTGGGCATGGAGTTCGCGACCGCCAAGTTGCTGGCCGCGGTTGGCATCGGCCTGATGGGCGGCTTGGGCACGATGATGCTGAAGTCCTCTCCGGTCTTCGCCGACCCGCTGCGTGCAAAGCCCAAGGTCGGCGGCTGCTGCGGCGTGAAGAAACCGTTCCAAGGCAAACCGGTCTGGCGCTTCTGGCAGGAGCCGGAACGTCGCGAGGTCTTTCGTTCGGCCGCCACCGACAATGCCCTGTTCCTGCTGAAATGGCTCACGCTGGCCTACATCATCGAAGCGGTGATGATCCACTACGTCCCTGCCGACGCAGTCGCCTCGGTGCTGGGCGGCAGCGGACTGATGCCGATCCTGCTGGGGGCGCTGGTCGGGATGCCCGCCTACCTGAACGGTTACGCGGCCGTACCGCTGGTCAGCGAGCTGCTGAACATGGGCATGGCGGACGGCGCGGCGATGAGCTTCATGCTCGCCGGGGGCGTCAGCTGCATCCCCGCCGCCATCGCGGTCTGGGCGCTGGTCAAGCCGCGCGTCTTCGCCGCCTACCTTGCCTTTGCACTGGCGGGCTCCATCGTCGCCGGACTGGCCTGGGGCGCCATCGCCTGAGGCTCTGACAACCCGGCCACCAAGGTCCCCTGCAAGTCCGGAATCGCGCCGGTTTCTGCAGGGGGCCTTTCCCGTTCAGCGGTCTGGAATCGCCCGATTTCCGGCAAACCGCGGCCCCGCCGCCGCGCCATTCGCGCAGGGAAGTGTCAAAGCCACCGCAACTCATGACGCTCGGGCAATTTTGGCTGCGGCCTGCGTTGCCCCGCCGCGCGCAATCGGATAACCCCGATTACCAACGCAGGAACGGGAGAGGGGCCTCATGTATCGCGTCTGGAATTTTCTGGCGAGCTATTCGCTGCTGCTGATCATCGGCGCTGTCATAGCGCTGATCTGGGCCAACCTCGACGTGATCGCTCCGGTCGCGGGGCAGCCGCACTACTGGGCGGACACATATCACCACTTCGTCGAATTCGTGATCTGGGACCACGCGCCCATCGGCCATCCGCATGACGGCCATCGGACGCTGACCCTGCACTACCTCGTCAACGACGTGCTCATGGCGCTGTTCTTCGCCATCGCGGCAAAGGAAGTCTGGGAGGCGGTGATCCTCGAACAGGGTTCCTTGCGGGGCAAGAAGGCTGCGACGCCGCTGTTCGCCACCGCGGGCGGCATGTTCGGTCCGATTGCCGTCTACCTCGGCCTTGCCATGGTCATGGGTTCCGAGACCTACAGCGCCGTTGCCAACGGCTGGGCCATCCCGACCGCGACCGACATCGCCTTCAGCTACCTCGTCGGGCGCCTGGTCTTCGGTGCGGGCCACCCGGCGGTGCGTTTCCTGCTGCTTCTGGCCATCGCCGACGATGCCGCGGGTCTCATCATCCTCGCGATCTTCTACCCGTCGGGCGACCTTACCCCGGCATGGCTGCTGCTGTCGGTGGGCGCGTCGCTCGTGGCGTTCTTCGCCTTCAACTCGCTCCCGCGGAAGCTGGACATCGGCAAGCAGGACCGCCCGAATTCGACGTGGGTCCGCAAGACGCTGTCGTTCTGGCCCTACGCCATCGCGGGCTGCATTTCCTGGTACGGCTTCATGATGTCCGGCCTGCATCCGGCGCTTGGCCTGCTGCCCATCGTGCCGGCGATCCCGCACGCTGACCGCGCCTTCGGCCTGTTCGCCGCCGCCGAGGAACACCTGCACGACCTGCTGAACGCCATGGAACACGCGCTGAAATACCCGGTGGAGGTCATCCTGTTCTTCTTCGGCCTGTTGAACGCGGGTGTGGAGTTCTCCTCCATGGGGGCTGCGACCTGGCTGGTTCTCGCGGGGCTGCTGATCGGCAAGCCGGTGGGTATCTTCATCTTCGGCTGGATCGCTGCACGGCCGCTTGGCCTGGGCATCCCCGAAGGCATGAGGATCATCGACCTCGTGGTGATCGGCTGCGTTGCGGCCATCGGCTTTACCGTGTCGCTTTTCGTGGCGTCCGTCGCTTTCGATGCCGGCCCGGTGCAGGATGCGGCAAAGATGGGCGCGCTCTTCAGCTTCTTTGCCGCCGTGGTGTCGATCATCGTCGGCAAGGTAACGAAGGTGGAGAAGCAGGAACTCTGACAAGCCTGATCGTGCGAAATCTGGACGGCCGCCGGCACCCCCGGCGGCCGTTCTTCGTTTTGTACGAACGCCCCAGTTCCTCTTGAGCGCTGAACACTCAGGGCAATGCCGCCGAATTGTCCGAAACCCGCCGCAGACCTGACGCACGCGTTTACCACGATTGCCGGACAAAACTACGGAGTCCGGCATGGGAGCAAGCAATACGCCGCTCTACGACCTGATCGAGCTGTCAGGCATAGGTGCCTTCACCACCTACACCACCGCGCCGGGGGGCGGCGGTGATATCATCGGCTTTGTCGACAACGCCACCTACTCCGATCAGGAATCCAGCAACACCGCCACTGAGATCAACGAGATCAATGAAACGGCGGACGCCGACAATGGCATCCTCGTCATCGACGGCGTTTCATACAACATCCAGATCTACACACCGACGAACACATCGAACCCGGTTACGGTGACCTACGACGGCGGCAGCACGGTCGATCTCGTCGGCGATGACTTCTCGTCCCAAGTGTCATGGATCGTCGCCAGCCCCATCGGCGGCGGCTCTGACCGTTACTTCATGGCCATCGACGACGGTGTCGGTGACCTGCCGGACATCACCTCGATCCAGACAAGCGGCATCGACTTCAACCCGAGCGGGGATGACGTCAAGATCAACCTCGATCAGGACAATCTCGTCACCGCCTGCTTCACCACCGGAACACGGATCGCCACACCCTACGGCTCGCGTGCGGTGGAGACGCTGAAACCCGGCGACATCGTATGGACGCTGGACGCAGGCCCGCAGCCGCTGATCTGGGTCGGAGCGCGGGGACACGGGCCACGCACGCTGAAACTGAACCCGCACCTGAAGCCGATCCGCATCCCGCCGGGCGTGCTGGGCGCGCGGAAAGAGGTCTTGGTCTCGCCGCAGCATTGTCTGCTCTGGCCCGCGCCATCGGTGGCCGAACAACGGCTTGTGCGCGCCCGCCACCTGGCCGAGGCGGACGGCCCGATAAAAGCCGCGGCGGGCACGCGCCACGTCCGCTATCACCACCTCATGCTGGCGAAACATCACATCCTGCTGGCCGAGGGCGTCCTGTCGGAAAGCTTCTATCCCGGCCCCATCGGCATCGCCGGTCTGGGCCAGCCCGAACGCCTGTCCCTGCTGACTCTTCTGCCGGCCCTTGCGGACCGCACCGCGCTTGTGGCCTATGGTCCCACGGCGCGCCCCGTACTGAAGCGGAAAGCGGCCCTCGCCCTCCCGAAACTGCGCCGGACTGTTTCAAACCCGGGCGAGTGAACCGCCCTGTCCGTTGTCTTTGTTTCGGCCCGGGGTCATAATGTAGCCAAATTCCTTTTTTAATAAAATCCAAACCCCACACGGGGATAACGGGCAGAAACGGGGAGCATCCCTGAATGCTAGAATTCGACATGGTTTCGAAGTCCTTCTGGACCGGCACCCAGCGCAAGGTGATCCTTGACCGGGCGTCCTTCCGTGTCGAACTCGGGGAATCCCTGGGCATTCTCGCGCCCAACGGGACGGGCAAGACGACGATCATCCGCATGATGGCCGGTCTCGAAAAGCCCGACGAGGGAGAGATACGGCGCGGCTGCCGGATCTCCTTTCCGCTGGGCTTCATGGGCGGCGTGGTTTCGAAGATCTCTGCCAAGGAAAACGCCCGTTTCATCGCGAAGATGTACGGGCTCGACCCGGACTACGTCGAAAGCTTCTGCCGGTGGCTGTGCGGACTGGACGAGTACTTCGACCAGCCCATCGGCACCTATTCATCGGGCATGCGGGCGCGTTTCACGTTCGCCCTGATGCTGGCGCTGGACTTCGACATGTACCTGATCGACGAAGGGATGCCGAACTCCACCGATGCGGAGTTCAACCAGAAGGCCGGCGACCTCCTTGCGGAACGGCTGCGCACGACGACAATCATCATCGTGTCGCACCAGCCGAAGGTCCTGGAAAAGTTTGCGAAGAAGGCGGCGGTCCTGATGGACGGTCAGCTCCACATGTTCGATTCCTTGGAAGAAGCGAAGCAATTGTATGACTACGAAACCCAAGGCTAAGAAGTTCAGGATCCGCAGGTCGCCGACGACCTCGGCAGAGGCCGCATCCGGCGCGGACCATAACGTGTCCGAGGCGCCGGTGCGCCCGGTCCCCGCCGCGCAACAGCCGCCCGCCCAGCCCAGGGCCAGCCTGTCGCGCCGTCCTCCGGAGGACACTGGCGCATCACGGCCCATCCCGCGCCCCGCAGCGTCCGCCTCGGCCGCGGATGCCGCCGCACGCCTCTCGGACCGGTCGGCATCGCAACAGCCCCGGGCGCAGGCCCCCGTGACCGGTCAGGCGCCGGCACGGGCCGTGTCGCAGACCCCCGCGCAGGCTGAGACATCGGTGCGGACCGCCACTGCTCATTCGCGACCGATGTTCTCGCAGACAGGGGCCGCCCCCTCCGCCGCGCAGACGGCCCACATGCAGCCGCAATCGCAGCCCCCGCAGACACAAGCCCAGCCCTCGGACGCCCCACGCAGCGGCGACGTCGCCTCGGCCGCGCAGGTCGCCGGCGAAACCGACATGGACGCGATCCGCCACGAGGGTCTGACCGGGCGCCAGTTGCGCATGGCGCGTCGCGTGGCACAGAAACACGGCCTTGCGCCGACCTCCGATTTCGACGCGGTGCGGTTGTTGCGCGCACGCGGCATCGACCCTTTCCAGCGCACCAACATGCTTGAACTGGTGAAGCCCGCCGAGGCCCAGAGCGAGACGCAGCAGTTCAAGGTCCAGCTGCCCCAGACCGTCGAGGTGGAGAAGAACAAGCTCCCGTCGACGGAAACGATCAGCCCCGCCGAACGGCGCGCGGTCGAGATCAAGCGCATCCAGAAGGACCTGGCCCAGCGTCGGCGCAAGAAGACGCTGTTGCTGATGGTCCGGCTGGCCGTCTTCGTACTGCTGCCGACGGTGGTGATGGGCTACTACTATTACAACGTCGCGACCCCGATGTACGCCACCAAGTCGGAGTTCCTGATCCTCAAGAACGACGGCGCGGGCTCTGCCGTGCCCAGTCTGCTGAGCGGCTCCGCTTTCGACACGTCGCAAGACGCGATTGCCACGCAAAGCTTCCTGCAGTCGAAGGAGGTGATGATGCGCCTAGACCGCGACGAGGGCTTCAAGGACCACTTCTCGCAGCCCTCCATCGACCCCATCCAGCGGCTCGATCCCGAGGCCTCCAACGAAGACGCCTACAAGCTCTACAAGAAGAGCGTGCAGATCAGCTTCGACCCGACGGAGGGCGTCATCAAGATGGAGGTGACGGCCGCCGACCCCGAACTCGCGGCAGAGTTCAGCCGGGCCCTCATCGGCTACGCCGAGGAACGCATCGACAACCTGACCGCCCGCAAGCGAAACGACTCCGTGGACTCGGCGCTCGTGAACCTCGAGAAGGCCGAGACCGACCGGCGCGACGCGCAGGAAAAGCTGGTACGCATGCAGCAGGAGGGCAATATCGTCGATCCCGAGGGCCGGATCGGCGCCCTGCGCGCCCAGATCAACACCCGGGAGCTGGAGCTGCAGGAGAAGAGGCTGCAATTGCAGGCCCTGCTCGACAACTCCCGCCCGAACCAGGCCAAGGTGGATGGCACACGGGGCGACATCCGGCGGCTCGAAGCGCTGCTGGCGACCCTGAACGCCGAGATGACGACCGCCACCACGGGCGAGCAGTCGCTGGCAGAGCTGGCCGTCCAGATCAAGCTGGCCGAAGCCGACCTCGCCACCCGCGACCTGATGCTTCAATCCGCGCTGGAGCGCCTGGAAACCGCGCGGCGCGAGGCCGACAGCCAGGCGCGCTACATGACCACATCGGTGACGCCGGTCGCGTCCGAGGATCCCAGCTATCCGCGCAAGTTCGAGAACACGATCCTCGCCTTCCTGATTTTCGCCGGCGCCTACCTTATGGTCTCGCTGACCGCCTCCATCCTGCGCGAACAGGTCTCGAGCTGAACCTGCCCGGTGCGCCAAGCGCGCACCGGCAATTCACAGCTCCCAGGTCATTTCCCGCAGGTTTTGCCCCCATAGGCCACGCCCGTGGCCGTCCGGCCGCGACGGCATCCAAAAAATCTGCAGAAACCGATGGATAAATGTTGAAAAACGCCTTGCAGCCGCCTGTCGCCCTTTGATAGACGCGACGGCGGAGAGGTGGCCGAGTGGTCGAAGGCGCACGCCTGGAAAGTGTGTAGGCGGGAGACCGTCTCGAGGGTTCGAATCCCTTCCTCTCCGCCACATTCAGATACTGAATCCGTCCAAGGGTCCCGATCGGGGCCTTTTTTCTTTTTGTTTCAAAGGGCGTTGGCAGGCCCATCCGCCCTCCGGAGACTGGGCGCTTGCCGAAGAATGGGTCTCCGAATGGCCTGCGTCTCTCTTCGAGCGCCCCTCGACGACCATGGGACGGCACAAAACATCCTCGCATTTCCAATGGCTTGCTGCGTTCATGGGCTCGCCCCGTTCGCGAGATAATCCGGTGACAGAGACCGACACGAAGGCGCAGGGCGGTCGAAAGGACGGCTCCGTGGCGGCCGATTGCATGGTCAGCGCGCCAGAGCGTACGGTCAGTGACACCAGCGAGAACCCTGCCGGAAGTCTCTGATGACAAACAGACTTCGCGCCCATAGCCTGGCGCAATGTCGAACGGGGCGTGGACAGATGAAGAGAACGACCTGATCGTCGCGGATTACTTCGCGATGCTGGCCGATGACATCTCCGCGCGCCGCTACAGCAAGGCCGAGCATCGCCGCGCGCTGCTTCCGCTGCTGAACGACCGGTCCGAGGGGTCCGTCGAGTTCAAGCACCAGAACATTAGCGCGGTGCTGAAGGGTCTCGGCGAGGACTGGATCCCCGGCTACAAGCCCGCGTTCAATTTTCAGATGACGCTGGTGGATGCCGTGGCGCGGTGGCTGGCGCTGAACCCGGCCTGGTTCGGGCGCCAACCGGGGCTGCAAACCGCTGCTGGCCTGCGCGAAGCGGCGCAGATCTGGCTCGGGCCGCCGCCAACGCTATCGAACCAGCCCCCGCCGCAGGAGCTGGACCAGATGCTGCACATCGCCCGCAAGTTCGACGTGGCGGGCCGGGACGAGCGCAACCGGGCCCTCGGCCGCGCGGGCGAGGAGCGCGTGCTGGCGCATGAACGGGCGTCTCTTCGCTCGGCAGGACGGGACGATCTGGCGCGCAAGGTACGCTGGGTGTCGGAGGAGGATGGCGACGGCGCAGGCTACGACATTGCGAGTTTCGCTCCGGACGGGCTCCCGCGGCTGATCGAGGTCAAGACCACGAACGGATGGGAGCGCACGCCCTTCCACATCACCCGCAACGAACTGGCGGTGGCCGAGGAGCGCCGGTCGGAATGGCGCCTGTTCCGGCTGTGGAATTTCTCACGCGAGCCGAAGGCGTTCGAACTGCACCCGCCACTGGACGCGCATGTCTCGCTGACCGCGACGACGTTTCAGGCGAGTTTTCACTGAGCCTCAGTCGAACACCCGCTCCGGCTGTTCGTGCCATGGCAGGGCCGCGACATCGGTCAGTTTCAACAGGGTCACGGCGGGCACCTCACGCTTGTAGACGAGGCGCTTGAGGACTCCCGGCGCGAGGTAGGCGAGCCGCAGCTGTCGGCTGACATGGCGTTCGGCCAGCCCCACGGCTTTCGCCAGATCGGTGACCGTATTGAACTCGCCAGCCTCCATGCGCCGCCGCCAGCCCCACGCCCGGCCAATTGCGCGCAGGATATGCGGATCCTGTGTCCGGTCTTCGCTCGGCAAATAGGTGGCGGGCGGCATGATCTTCGGCCTGCCGTTCTGCTTACGGACCTTGAGCGGCACGAAGATCTGGATGGACTCGTCGGGTTTCATCATTCCGCCGCCACCTTCTTTCGTGGGGCCATCATGTCGCGCATGACGCCCGAGACGCCGTCGGTCCGGACATCGATCACCAGCCCTTCGGACGTCACGGTGACCCGGCGCACCAGCAACTGCACGATCCGGGTCTGCTCTGCAGGGAATAGCTGGCCCCAGACGTCTTCGAACGTCTGCAGCGCGGAGATCACGTCGGCCTCGGCGAAGGCGTGGCCCTCGCGCGCCAAGTGGGCAATGACCTGCGCCGTGATCGAGGGCGCGCGCATCACCCGCCGCAACTCGGTCACCACGGCCGCTTCCACGAGGTCGGCAGGAAGGCGGCGCGGGATGCCCTCATCGCTGGGTTCGCGATTCTTGATGACGTCCATCGAGACGTAGTACCGGTATCGGCGCGTGCCCCTCTTCGTACTGCTCGGGGTCATGGCGGCGCCCGTGGCCGTAAAGATCAGCCCCTTAAGCAGCGCAGGCGCCTGCGCGCGCGTGTTGTTGGCGCGCTTTCGCGGGTTCTGCCGCAAGATGGCATGGACCTCATCCCACAGCTGCCCGTCGATGATGGCCTGATGCTCGCCGGGATAGGCCTTGCCCTTGTGGACCGCGTCGCCGCGATAGACGCGGTTCACCAGCACCCTGTAGAGATATCCCTTGTCGACCAAGGTGCCCTGCTTGTTGCGGACCCCTTTGCGGCGCAGTTCGCGGGCCAGCACGGTCGCTGAGCCGACCTCGACGAACCGTTCGAAGATGCCCCGCACGGTGGCGGCCTCTTCCTCGTTCACCACGAGTTTGCGGTCCTTCACGTCATACCCGAGCGGGACGTAGCCGCCCATCCACATGCCCTTCATGCGGGACGCGCGGACCTTGTCGCGGATGCGCTCGGCCGTGACCTCACGCTCGAACTGGGCGAAGCTGAGCAGGATGTTCAGCGTCAGCCGCCCCATGGAAGTCGTCGTGTTGAAGGACTGCGTGACCGAGACAAAAGTCACACCGTTGCGATCGAAGACCTCGACCAGCTTCGAGAAATCCATCAGCGACCGCGACAGGCGGTCGATCTTGTAGACGACCACCACATCAATCAGGCCGTCCTCGATGTCGGCCAGAAGCTGCTTGAGGCCGGGCCGTTCCAACGTTCCGCCTGAGATGCCGCCGTCGTCATACTGATCGCGGACCAGCACCCAGCCCTCAGAGCGCTGGCTGGCGATATAGGCCTCGCAGGCCTCTCGCTGGGCGTGCAGGCTGTTGAATTCCTGTTCCAGCCCTTCCTCGGAGGATTTGCGCGTGTAGATGGCGCAGCGCTGGCGGCGGACGGCATTTGCACGCTGATCCATCAATCATTCCCCCGCTTTCGTTCGCGCAACCCGAAGAAGCGGTAGCCATTCCAGCGCGTTCCGGTGATCGCCCGCGCGATCGCGGACAAGGATTTGTATGGGCGGCCTTGCCACTCGAATCCGTCCCGCAAGACCGTGATCGTGTGCTCGACCCCGTTCCATTCGCGGATCAGCCTCGTGCCGACCACGGGATTGCGAGGATCGGCGATCTGGCTCTTGCGCGTCAGTGTGCCGCCGACCTCGTCGGCCAGCAGGTCCAGCATGCGCCGGGTTTCGCGATCCGGACCGCCGTACGTCAGTTCCTGGATGCGGTAGGCCAACCGGCTCTCGAGGAACGCCCGGCTGTTGTTCGGCGCCGCCGTGGCAAAGATCGTCTGCCACTCCGCCTTCAACTGTGTGACGGACATGGACTTCAGCGCGGCTAGGCGCGCAGGGATGGGATCGGGCTTCGTCATGCGTTTCTCCGGTGAGTTGGAGTTGCATGACGGCATTGGTCGGGCGGATAGTGTAGGCAACTTTCTCCAGTATCGTCAGATACTTCGCCCTTCTCCCGCATGCGCAACCGAACAAGCCCGAGCGCCAACAGGCCGCAGAGCTCGGCGCGGCGCTCGGCGGGCGTCATGTGGTCGGGAGGGAGCGGGTTCGGGCGTTTCATGTCTCGGTGGCTATGCTCGGTGGTGTCGTTACCGATCAAAAGCCACCCAGCCGCCCGGGACAGGACATCTCAGAAGAACGGAATGCAGAAATGCGAACAGGGAGAGAACATCAGGGCTTGCCGATCACGGACATGTCCATGATTATCGTGGGTTGAATCAATCGAGAGCAGTTGTTCATTGAGGTGAGTTCATGGCGCGGAGGAAGAGCGAATTCGGACCGAACCTCGGGAGTATCCTTCAGGGCGCCCCCGCTGCGCTGGTCCGGCAGTTTCTCGCCAGCTTCAAACGGCCCGACGACACTCTTCTCGCTCCGCCGGAAATCACTGAGGGCACGACCGATGATCAGGGCAGGGCAGCGCTGAGTGCGTACCTGCGTTCGGAGGACAAGGAAATCATCGGGCTACTTGAGGGCATCGCTGGCGCTCTGCTCGACATGGGCCAGGACAAGGGAGCGACCTCACTCGAAACGGTTGCGGGCCAAAGGCTGCAGAATGTCGACTACGACCAGTATGAGTCCCAGCCTGACCTGCTGTGTAAGAGCATCTGGATGCGCACGGTCTTCCCGATGCACTTCCACGACGCCCAGAGCTTCTATGCCGCGCGGCGCTATCGAGAACGGCGGACGTACTACACATGCTGCGAAGTGGACTTCGACCACGCTTCTGTTGCCGACACAGACGGAATTCCTGACGAGAAGCTCTGTGACGCTGTTCAGGAAGCTCTGGGACTGAAGGGCAAGGTCACCGCGTCCGTCCTCGAATTGCCCGAGACCGCCAACTATCCGCCGTCCTTCATGGTCGCCCTGCGCCATCCCGGGCCCCTGTCGAGTATCGACAATCATCGCGAGGAAGGGGGCTGGACCGTCCATTACTACAGGCCCTCGCATGAGGCTGTCCTGATCTACACACCCCAGCTGAAGAAAATCGAGGTCGCGTCTGCCAGCAGCGACGTTCGCGAAAAGACCTCTAAGGTCTTCGCGGAGGTCGTTCTAGGGCGCCCGCCGTCGGCCAAGCCGTTGACCCGCCGGGAATTCAACCTCGAACGCTTCAGGTCTTCCTTCGATCTGGATTGTCCGGATCTCGAGGACGTCGAGATCACGATGGCGGCGGTAGTCGAGGCCGAGGTCCGCCTCGGCTCGTGGGGCCGAAGACTGAACATCAAGGTGACCATAAAGGACAAGATGGAGGACGTTGTCCGGAAATACGTCTCCAATTCAGCCAACCTGATCCGGAGTTTCGGCTTCACAAAAATCGCCATCGCAATTGGTTACACCCGTCGATCGGACGGAAAGGAGGGAACCTTCCGGGTCTCGATCTCGGATGGCAGCAGTTCGGACGTGCAGAGCATGCGCGATCCGTTCCTTCGGGACCTCGGGTTCCGACTGCTCGAACACTGGGGTCTTACGCAGAACCTGCGGACACTCACCGATCAGGAACGGGCGCAGTGGTTCGGCTTTCTTCTGTCGCTGTACGACCTGCCCGGCGACACTGTTGCAGGTGCGTTCTTCAACTCCGCCGGCGTCGATCCAGCGCGCCTGGTCAGTGCGAGATTGATTGCCCGCAAAGGGCGGCAGGTGATTGGGCTCGCTGAGGATGACGATGAGGTTGTCGAAGTTGAGCAGCAAACGGGTCCGGAGCCAGGGACGGTTCGACAAACCGGTTCCTTTGGAGAGGCGGATGGATTGCGTCTCGACACCAATGCGATCGAGTACGGGATTGATCGAGCATGGCTCGCCGAAACCATCCTCAAGGCGATAGCTGGCTCTCTCGGCATCAGGAACATCGAAACCATCAACGAGTTCCTCGTCTCGCTTGGGCCGATGGCACTGGGTGAGCGAAAGGTCCCACTTTACCTGGCGCGCCGCCTTGCCGATCCAAAGGTCCGCGACGGTGTCGAGAATGCGCTTCGTTCGCGGCACACGGCGGGTCCCGGTCTCGTACTCGCCGTTTCCGATGAGCCGCCGCAATTCCTCGGGCCGAACGTCGTTATCGCGCTGCGCGACCTGCTGCTGAACGACGGAAGCCTCGGCGATCTGGACCGAGAGGAAATGGCCCGGCGCTTCGAGGCAAACCGAACGCTGGCGACCTCTGCGCAAGTCGCTCAGGTTGTGCGACACACGCCTCGCTCTGCGACGCTCATCATCCCTGGTCTCGAGCCGCTCACGCTCGACGGCGTGGGCCAGATCCAACTCTTCGAAAGCCTTGTTGAAGCGGCGACCGATGGCACAGGCCAGCGGCTGACCAAGGTCCTGATGGACGGGATGGGGTCCGACAATCCCAGACAGCTGTTCTCTTCCGGCGCATGGGCGAAGGCGCATCCGACTTACATCCGGCACGGCTCAAGCAATCGCTATTGGCGTCTCGGCGAGGCGACCGACAGCGCGTGATCTAGAGTTCATCTAGGGTTTCGGGCGGGACGGTCTAACAAACCGCTGATTATTGGAAGGGCTCCACATCAGAGGAGCACTTCCATGCCGACTCCCTTCCCCCCGCGCCAGACAGCCCAGTCGAGCTGGTCCGGCGCCGCAAAGACCAAGCCCACCACCCACAACTCGGAATGGCGCTGCACGCGCTGTGACAAGCTGCTCGGCGTCTGCCGGGACGGCCGCATGCACCTGCGCTTCGCGCGGGGGCACGAGTATCTCGTGGGCTTTCCGGTTCAGGCCACCTGCCGCGGCTGCGGCACGCTGAACAACGCGACCGCACCCGCGCGCTGAGGCGCGCATTCACCCAATCCCCTGAAATCGCAGAGACGCGCGACGTCCTGACCTGGCCACGAGAAGGCGCCGGACGCCTGGCCGCAAGGCAGGCGTCCGATGTCCTTCGCGTGGCACGAGATCCGTGATCACCTCATGCATTCATCCACGAACCTTCACTTCCAGCGCAGCTTCGACGCCGTCCGGCGCGCGCAGGCCGACCTCGCACCGTTCCGGGATCCAGCGGCCCTGCTGGATGGGCTGCACCGCACACCCGGCGATCAGGGCCAGAAGAACGTGATCCTCTCCGCGCTCGTCAGGGCGGCGCAGGGCGACGGACCCGCGTCCGACTGCGCCCTGACGCTGCTGTTGCTGGCGCTCTGGCCCGGCCTCGACGCCATCCGCCGCCGGTCGATCTGGCGCAGGATCGGCACCGCCGACGAGGTCGCCTCCGACGTTCTGGCGCGCACCACCGAGGCGGTCCGCGGGCTCGACCTCGGGCGCGTCAACTGGATCGCGGCCACGGTCCTGCGCAACGTCGAGCGCGACATGATCCGCGTGCGCCGGCGCGACACGGCGCGCGAACATCTCGCCAGCGGCGCCGATCCCGACGAGGTGGCGGACAGCGGTGACAGCGGGATCGGCGCGGCCGGGTATGCACGGCTGAACGGCGCCGTGCGGAAGTTGCTCGGCGATGACGCCCTTCTCGTGATCCGCGTGGCGATCGAGGGTTTCTCGCAAGCCGAGGTCGCCGTCGAACTGGGGCTGACCGAGGCCGCCGCCCGCAAGCGGTACCAGCGCGCCATGCGCCGGCTGCACGACGCCCTCGAGGAAATCCCCTGAGCCGATGTCCCGATCCGGTCCCGCCGGTGGCTTTTCCCATTCGAGCGCCCCCGAGCGCCTTCCCTCCAACCGAAAGCAGACACGCATGAACCGCACTGCCGATCTGTCGCTCGAGGATTTCAGGCGTCTTCCGGGGCTCTATCGCCGCTGGGAGCTGACCGAGGTCTGCGAGCCCAACCGCAACTATCAGATTGAGGACGCCGGCGCCCATGCCGACGGGACGCCGTTGCTGGCGATCTACGTCGCCGAGCCCGCGCCCGACGTCCGCGAGGCCGCGTGATGGGCCTCCTCGATCACCTCATCTCACGGAGAAAAGCCATGCCGGACCAGCCGGACGACATCACCCGTCTTCGCAAGGCGAGCTACGCGCTCGAAGACCTCCCCGAAACCATCGCCTTTCCGCAGCGCGCGGGTGACGAGCCGCGCGAGCCGCTACCGGTCGTCGAGGCGACCGTCGACGAGATCGCCTTCGCGGTCGTGGAAGCGGAGCGCGATAGCACGGCCGCCTACCGCCGCGCCGACGCGCTGAAGCGCCTCTACAAGCTCGCCCGCGAGGCGGGGTGCATCGGTGCCGACCGCGCCGCCACGGCGGTGATGAAGAAGGAGGGCCAGTGATGGCCCTTCCCATCATCGGCGCCGATGAGCGGCTCGCGCAACGCAAGGGCATCAAGGGCGTCATCTTCGGCCGGTCCGGCATCGGCAAGACCAGCCTGCTCTGGACGCTGAACGCCTCGACCACGCTCTTCCTCGATCTCGAGGCTGGCGATCTGGCGGTCGAGGGTCTGGAGATCGACACCCTCCGGCCCCGCACCTGGAAGGAATGCCGCGATTTCGCGGTGTTCATCGGCGGGCCGAACCCGGCGCTGCGCGAGGACCAGCCCTACAGCCAGGCGCATTTCGACGAGGTCTGCGGGCGCTACGGCGATCCGGCGGTGATCGGGAAGTACGAGACCGTCTTCATCGACTCGATCACCGTGGCCGGGCGGCTCTGCTTCCAGTGGTGCCGTGGCCAGCCCGAGGCGTTCTCCGAGAAAACCGGGAAGCCCGACATCCGCGGCGCCTACGGGCTGCATGGCCGCGAGATGATTGGGTGGTTGACCCACCTGCAGCACACGCGCGGAAAGCATGTCTGGTTCGTCGGCATCCTCGACGAGCGGCTCGACGACTTCAACCGCAAGGTCTTCCAGCCGCAGATCGACGGCTCGAAGACCGGGCTCGAACTGCCCGGAATCGTGGATCAGGTCATCACCATGGCCGACATCCCGGACCCGGGCGGCCAGTCGCAGCGCGCCTTCGTCTGCCAGACGCTGAACCCCTGGGGCTATCCCGCCAAGGACCGCTCCGGTCGCCTCGACAGGGTCGAGGCCCCGCATCTCGGCCGGCTGATGGAGAAGATCCAGCGCCCCGCGGCGCCTGCCTCCGAACGCCTGACCTGGCCGCCGGTGACCCCGGCCGATCCCGCGCCCGCGCAGGAGCCCAGCCATGGCTGAGCGCCTCTCGCCACGCCCGGTGTCCCGATCCGGTCCCCGGGGTGGCTTTCCCCTTCTGACGCCTCTGCGCGTCCCATCCTCCAACTGAAAGGAGCCGCGCAATGTCCGGACCCTGGAACGACTTCAACTCCGCCCAATCCAACACCAACGTCATCCCCAAGGGCACGCTCGCCAAGGTGCGCCTGACGCTCCGCCCGGGTGGCTTCGACGACCCCTCGCAGGGCTGGACCGGCGGCTGGGCGCGCCGCGCCGCCACCGGCGCCGTCTATCTCGACGCCGAATACACGGTGCTCGAAGGGCCCTATGCCCGCCGCAAGGTCTGGTCGCTGATCGGCCTCTACAGCCCGAAGGGCCCGGACTGGGCCAACATGGGGCGCGGCCTGATCCGCGGCATCCTCAACTCGGCGCGCGGCGTGTCGGACAAGGACAACTCGCCCGAGGCGCAGCCGCGCCGCCGCATCAACGGCTTCGGCGATCTCGACGGCGTCGAGTTCGTCGCCCGCATCGACATCGGCACCGACACCAACGGCGAAGACAAGAACGAGATCCGCGCTGCCGTCACGCCCGATCACCGCGACTACGCCGCGCTGATGGGCACGGTCGCGTCGCAGTTCGCCGCCGCCCCGGCGCAGGGCCACGCCGTGCAGCAGCCCGCCACGGCCACCCAGCCCAGCCAGCCCGCGTCCGCCCCCGGCGCCGCCGGTCGGCCGAGCTGGGCGCAGTAAGGGGGATCCCGGCCATGCGCCTGCGCCTCCGCCAGAAGACCTTCGTCGAGCGCAGCGTGGCTGCGCTCGCTTCCCGCGGCAACACGCTGGGCGTGGCGCCCACCGGTGCGGGCAAGACCATCATGCTCTCGGCGGTCACCGGCGAGATGATCGGCGCCATGTCAAAGAATTCGGGCGCCAAGGCCTGCGTGCTCGCCCATCGCGACGAGTTGACGGCGCAGAACCGCGCCAAGTTCCAGCGCGTAGTGCCCGGCGTCGCTACCTCGGTCATCGACGCCACGGAGAAGTCCTGGGGCGGCCAGGTCGCCTTCGCCATGGTGCCGACGCTGGCGCGGGCTTCGAACCTCGCTGACATGCCGCGCCTCGACCTGCTGGTTGTCGACGAGGCGCACCATGCCGTCGCCGACAGCTATCGCCGGATCATCGACCGGGTGCGCGAAGCCAATCCCGACGCCCGGATCTTCGGGGTCACGGCGACGCCGAACCGGGGCGACAGGAAAGGCCTGCGCGAGGTTTTTGACAACGTGGCCGACCAGGTGCGGCTGGGCGAGCTCATCGCCTCGGGCCACCTCGTCCCGCCGCGCACCTTCGTCATCGATGTGGGCGTGCAGGACGAGTTGCGCTCGGTCCGCAAGACGATGTCGGATTTCGACATGGCGGAGGTGGCGGGCATCATGGATCGCGCGCCCGTCACCGACGAGGTGATCCGCCACTGGAAGGAGAAGGCAGGCGATCGGCAGACCGTGGTGTTCTGCTCCACCGTCGCCCACGCCGAACATGTCACCGACGCCTTCAGGACGGCGGGCGTTTCCGCCGCGTTGATCCACGGCGATCTGGCGGCCGAGACCCGCAAGGCGATCCTCGCCGACTACGCGGCGGGCGATATCCGCGTCGTGGTCAACGTGGCGGTGCTGACCGAGGGCTGGGATCACCCGCCCACCTCCTGCGTCGTGCTGCTGCGCCCCAGCTCCTACAAGTCCACGATGATCCAGATGGTCGGGCGCGGCCTGCGCACCGTCGACCCCGAGGAACATCCCGGCATCGTCAAGACCGACTGCGTCGTGCTGGATTTCGGGACATCGAGCCTGATCCACGGCACGCTGGAACAGGATGTCGATCTCGACGGCAAGACCGAGACCGGCGAGGCGCCCACCAAGTCCTGTCCGGCCTGCGAGGCGGAGATCCCGCTGGCCGCCACCGAATGCCCGCTCTGCGGCGAGGTTTTCCCGCGGGAGGACGAAGAGGCCGGTGAAGGCGGCGGTGCCGCGCCGCTTTCGGGCTTCATGATGACCGAGATCGACCTGCTGAAGCGGTCCAGCTTCGCCTGGGTCGACCTCTACGGCACGGACGACGCGCTGATGGCCACGGGCTTCGCGGCCTGGGGCGGCATTTTCTGGCTGGACGGGGTCTGGTACGCCATCGGCGGGGCGAAGGGCGAACGCCCGCATCTGCTGGGTGTGGGCGAGCGCACCGTCTGCCTCGCGCAGGCCGACGACTGGCTGAACACCCACGAGACCGACGAGAGCGCCTTCAAGACCCGCTCTTGGCTGCGCCAGCCGCCGACCGAAAAGCAGCTGCAGTACCTGCCACCCGAATGCCGCCATGACTTCGGCCTGACGCGCTACCGCGCCTCGGCGCTGATGACCTTCGGCTTCAACAAGCGCGCCATCCGCCAACTGATCGACGCTGCGGCTGCACCCGAACGGAGGGCGGCATGACCCATGCCCACATCCACACCCATCACCGCCGAGGACCGGCGGCGGCTCTGGCATCCGCGTGGGACGCTCTGTGCTGTCTGCCGGCAACCCACCCGTGGTTTTGGCTGGTTCGATCCGCACCGGTCGAAGCGGCGCCGGCCATCGGTCTGGTTCTGCTCGATGCCCTGCCAGTCCTTCTGGACGCGCTTGGCCAGGGAGCGTTTCGCCATGGTTGACCTGACCGAGGAAGAGCGCGCCGCGATCACCGCCACCATGAAGCGCGTGGCGCTGCTGATGGACGAGATCGGCTGGGCCACCCCGCTTGCGGATCTGACCGAGGCGCAGGTGCGCGCGCTGATCGAGGAAGCCGTCGAGGGTTTCCGCGAGGCCATATCCGACATCGCCCGGGCGCAGACGCCGGAGGTGCCGTTTTGACCAAGCTCTGCACGAAATGCGGCGTCGAGAAGGACGTCTGCGAGTTCGGACGCCGACGGCTCAGTCCCGATGGTCGGCAGACCTGGTGCCGCGACTGCCGCCGGGAATACCAGCGCGCCTACGCGCAGAAATTCAGGAACCCCGAGAAGCATCGGGAGGCGCAGCGTCGCTATCGCCTGCGCCACGCCGAGAAATATCGGGCCCACAGCATCGTCAGGCGTGCCGTCAAGGCTTGTCGGATAGTCGTGCCGGTCTGGTGTCAGCGATGTGGCTGCGTGACCGACCTCGAAGCGCATCACCACGACTATGACGCGCCGCTCTCGGTCGAATGGCTCTGCTCGACCTGCCACGGGCTCGCCCACCGCAGCTACGAGGGAGGCCAACATGCTGGACTATAACCGCCGCCCCAGCTTCGCCGACCGGGTGAACGCCACCGTCGATCAGGCGCTCACCGCCGATCAGGCCACGCGGCCGCCCCGCGACTACTTGGGCGGATCCCGCCTCGGCCATGCCTGCGAGCGGGCCCTGCAGTTCGAGTTTACGGCGACGCCGAAGGACGAGGGCCAGGATTTCAGCGGCCAGTCGCTGCGGATCTTCGCCATCGGCCATGCGCTCGAGGATCTGGCGGTCGCCTGGCTGCGCGGCGCGGGCTTCGATCTATACACCCGGAAGGGCAACCGGCCCGATGGCGGCCAGTTCGGCTTCTCGGTCGCGGGCGGGCGCATCCGGGGCCATGTCGATGGCATCGTCGCCGCGGGCCCTGAGGGCTTCGGGCTTGCCGTTCCCGCGCTCTGGGAATGCAAGACGATGAACGCCAAGAACTGGCGGGCCTGCGTCAAGGATGGCGTGACCAAGTCGAAGCCGGTCTACGCCGCGCAGATCGCGGTCTATCAAGCCTACATGGAAGGGACGGTCCCCGGCATCTCGGCCGCGCCCGCCGTGTTTACCGCGATCAACAAGGACACGGCCGAGATGCACCACGAACTGGTGCCCTTCGACGCCGATCTCGCGCAGCGCATGTCCGACCGGGGCGTGCGGATCCTGCAGGCGACCGACGCGGCCGAGCTTCTGCCGCGCGTCGCCACCACGCCCGACTTCTTCGAATGCCGCTTCTGCCCGTGGTCCGAGCGCTGCTGGAGGCTTCCCGCATGAGCGACGACGGCATCCTGCACTTCAACCCGTGGATGGACTTCAACGACGGGCCACCGTCCGAGAACCCCTTCGGCTGCGACCCCGACCCCGAGCAGATCGCCGTCTTCCTCGACACCGTGTTCAGCTGGTGCGAGGGGCTGATCCCGCTCCGCGGCTTCGTCGACAAGGGTCAGGGCCGAGACGGCAAGCCGCACAACATCTGGATCCCGGCCGACGACACTGCGCCCGAGAAACTCGCAACCTTCGCCGGATGGGCGAACCGCGAGGGCGCCGCCGTCTATGTCATCCCCGGCACCGTCGCCGAGCAGGGTCAGGCCCGCGCCGCCGATGTGCTGCAGATGCAGGCTATCGTCGTCGATCTCGACGCAGGCGATATCCCGGCCAAGCTGGACCATGTCACCCGCCACCTCGGCGCGCCGACCCTCATCATCGAAAGCGGCGGGCGCACGCCAGAGGGCGCGGCCAAGCTCCATGTCTGGTGGAAACTGACCGAACCCGTCGAAGGTGAGGATCTGGCCACCCTCTGCCGCCTGCGCGGTGAGATCGCCGTGAAGGTCGGCGGCGACACGCATTTCCGCTCGGCGCACCAGCCGATCCGGGTGCCCGGCACGGTCTATCACAAGCACGGCCATCAACGCCTCGTGCAGATCCGCGAGCATCGCGACGTCGAGCTGGATCTTTCGGATTTCGCCGAAAAGGTCGCAGAGATGCCGCCGCTGCCCGGCGTGGGCTTCGCCAGCGATGTTGCCGCGCCGACCGCGAAGCCCGGCATCGACGCTGTGCTCACAACGCCGGTGCGCGAGGGCGCGGTTGATGACTGGTCCCGCTTCCAGGGGGCCAGCGCCGCCATCGGCCATTACGTACGCCTCGTCCACGAGGGCCGCCTCGACCCCTTCGCGGGCTGGCGTGCCGTTCCTCGGCTTCACGCCGCCCCGGCCGCTGCGCGTGTTCTACCTTCAAGCCGAGATCCAGTATCACTACCTGCGCGAGCGCATGCAGCAGATCGCGCTGCCCGCCACCGTGATCGCCGCCGCGCGCGACACCTTCGTCGCCACGCCGAAACTGAAGCTGCTGCTCGACGCGGAGGGTGTCGCCCGCGTGGCCGAGGCAATCCGGGCCGCATTCTCCAACGCGCCGCCCGACATCATCGTCATCGACCCGATCCGCAACCTCTTCGACGGTGGCCCCGAGGGCGGCGGCGAAAACGACAACAGCGCCATGATGTTCTTCCTGAAGGACCGGGTCGAGCTCCTGCGCGAGGCGGTCAATCCGGACGCGGGCGTCATCCTCGCCCACCATACCCGCAAGGCCAGCAAGCATCAGGTCAAGGACGATCCCTTCCTCGCGCTCTCCGGCGCCAGCGCGCTGCGCGGCTTCTACACCTCGGGGCTGCTCATGCGCCGGCCCGACGAGGACAGCAGTGTCCGCAGGCTGGAGATCGAGCTTCGGAACGGCCCCGCGCTGCCCGGCAAGCTGATCGACAAGGTGAAGGGCGAGTGGGTCGAGTTGAACCCGCTGAACGAGCGCCTGGTGCGCAAGGAGGTCGGCGCCAAGCTCGATGCCGAACGGCTGCGCAAGCACGATGTCATCCTCGGCATGCTGCTGGATGAGGCTGCGAGCGAGCGCCTCTACACCGCCATGCAGTTCGCCGAGACCTTCGAGAACCGGGGAGGTCTGGGCAGCAAGCACACGATCCGCGAGCGCCTCAGCGTGCTGGCGACCAAGGGCTTCGTGAAGTTCCTGCGCGACCCCTCGGGGTTCGGCTTCCCCGTCACCCGGTCGCGGTTCGGCTACCTTTGCGTCGAGGGCATGCAGTTCGGCGCGCCCGTCGAGGAGGTCGATCCGGACACCGGCGAGGTCGCCACAAGCGCCCGTCCGGTCCTGCCCAGCCACTTCAAGTGCCCCCAATCCGGGCTCTGCCTGCAGGTCGAAAACCCCGCCGTCTGGGTCTACCCGGAGGGGCTCGAGGACGACCTAACTCATATGAGTGAGGCCTGACTCATATGACAGCGCCAACTGTGCACTCAACGAAATCAACGGGTTACGGGCAAATAAGAGTTAGGTCCCTCACTCATGCCCGAAGACTTCATGAAGTCTTATTCCGCAATGATTTCAGACACTTGCCCTCCCCGGAACAGTTAGGTGTCAAACCCCCATACTACGTATGGGAGGGCCACCCCACAGGGTTGGCCACTCCTCCCATACGTCCGGGCCAGCCGCGCGCGCCGCCGTGACGCTCCCTTGTGCTTCCCGATCCGACGACGGCGGCCCCGTACCGCCAAGCACCAGACCGCCGTCGTCTTCCGCCGCCACAGGCCACCGGCAAAGGAGACCCATCATGGCTCAGCCGACTCTGATCCCCAATTGCGACGGCGCAAGGTTTGAATCGCTGCCGCTCGACACCCCCCGCAACCGCTGCATCCTCGCGCTCGACCTCGGTACTTCGACCGGGTGGGCAATCCGCGGCCATGACGGTCTGATCACCAGCGGCACCGTCTCGCTGCGCCCCGGCCGCTTCGACGGCGGCGGCATGCGCTACCTGCGCTTCACCAACTGGCTGACCGAGATCGACCGGCTCTCCGGGCCGGTCGCGGCGATCTGGTTCGAGGAAGTCCGCCGCCACGCGGGCACCGACGCGAGTCACATCTACGGCGGGCTCATGGCCACACTGACCGCATGGGCAGAGCTGCGGGGCGTGCCCTACGAGGGCGTCCCGGTCGGCACGATCAAGCGTCACGCCGCAGGCAAGGGCAACGCAGGCAAGGCCGCCATGGTCGCCGCCGTCCGCGCCCGGGGCTTCAGCCCCGCCGATGACAACGAGGCCGACGCCATCGCCATCCTGCTCTGGGCGATCGAGACGAAGGGAGGTGTCGCATGAGATGGCACCCCCATGGCTACGGCGGCCGACGCCGGGATCCCGAACAGGTAAAGCGCGAGGGCTGGCAGGAACAGGGCGTCCTCGCGGTCTCCGCCGATGACGACCGCCTCACCTGGCCCGAGCGTGAACTGGTCCGCCAGCTTGGTGAGAAGCTCTACGGACCGCGCCCCTCTGACAGGGAGGTGCGTCATGGCTGATCGCGAATGGACCGCAGAGTGCGTCGCCGATCATTTCGAGGAGGCGTTCCGCACCCTGCGCAAGCTGCCGCCGGTGAAGGCGCAGGGCTATTTCAACACCTGGCCCGACATCGTGCGGACCAGCCGCGAGATCGCGGCGATGGAGCCGCAGCCGATGCGGGTCTGGCCCTCGGCCGCCGCGATCACCCGGCTCGAGCAGACCTTCGACTGGGTGCTCTGGATCGAGGAGGCGGAGCGCAAGCTGGTCTGGTCGCGCGCAGCCCGTGTGCCGTGGAAGCAGATCAGCGGGGAGCTGGGCTGCGACCGCACGACGGCGTGGCGTCGCTGGCAACTGGCGCTGACGAAGATTGCTGCACGGCTGAATGCGCAGTGACTCCAATGTGTTGCAACACTTTTTCCTTCGACATCTGCAACAGATCCATGCTATTCCGAAGGCAAGATGGGGAGAGTGCGCTGGAAAGCTCGCTCTCCCCTTTGCGTTGACGGGGACCTTCTGGACCCCGGCATCCGGCGAGGGTCCGGCCGGGGTCCACCCCATGGCAGTTTCCGGTTCCTTCCTGGGCGTTTTCGTATGCTGGCGGGCGAAGCGCGGAACATCGCCAGCGACAGGGCCGGATTTTTGGGAAGCCACCCGGAAGCCGGACCCACGCGCGCCCCGCGCAAACACCAATGAACGCTGGCCTTACGACCGGACACCGCTGGTTGCCGCTGGACCCCGTGTGGAGTCCAGCCCGGCATCCGGAGTCCGGAAGCCACCGGTATCCACCCGACCGAGGAACCTTGCCCACCATGATGCTGAGCTTCGCCTCGGACGCGATCGAGACTTGGCCGCTGTCGCGCCTCCAGCCCTACGCGAAGAACGCGAAGGGGCATGGCGCGGACCAGGTCGCCAAGATCGCCGCCAGCATGGCCGAGTTCGGCTGGACGGTGCCATGCCTCGTCGCCGAGGACGGCGAACTGATCGCCGGGCACGGGCGCGTGCTGGCCGCGACGCAGCTGGGGCTGACCGAAGCGCCGGTGATCGTGCTGGGTCACCTCACCGAGGCGCAACGGCGGGCATACCGCATCGCGGACAACAAGCTGACCGAACTCGGCACCTGGGACGAGGCGCTGCTGTCGGCAGAACTGAACGACCTGCTGGCCGAGGATTTCGACCTGTCGCTGGTCGGGTTCTCCGACGGCGAATTGGACAAGCTGCTGGCCTTCTTGCCGGAGGGGGACGGGGAAGAAGGTGGCGCCGGGGGCTCCGTGCCGCCGGTGACCATCCCCGAGCCACCGCGCAACCCGGCATCGCGCATTGGCGATCTCTGGATCCTCGGCGACCACCGTCTGCTCTGCGGTGACAGCACCAGCGTTTCCGATGTGCGCCGCCTGATGAATGGCGAGCGGGCGATCCTGTTCGCGACCGACCCGCCGTATCTCGTCGATTACGATGGCTCGAACCATCCGACCCGCAACAAGGATTGGTCCGCATCCTATGGCACGACCTGGGACGACAGTTCGCAGGGAGCGGAACTCTACGACGGCTTCATCGCTGCGGCGGTCGCCGAGGCCATCGCCGACGATGCCGCCTGGTATTGCTGGCACGCCTCGCGCCGCCAGGCGATGCTGGAAGCCTGCTGGGAAAAGGCGGGCGCCTTCGTCCACCAACAGATCATCTGGGTGAAGGACCGCGGGGTTCTGACCCGGTCCCACTACCTCTGGAAGCACGAGCCCTGCTTCATGGGCTGGCGCCGCCCGAACCGCCCGCCGAAGGTGGCCGAAGAAACCCTGCCATCGACATGGGCGCTGCCGAGCTTCGCCAAGGACGACCGTCCCGACCATCCGACGCCAAAACCGCTCGACGCCTTCGGGATCCCGATGCGCCAGCACGTCGCTCGGGGCGGCCTCTGCTACGAGCCGTTCTCGGGCTCGGGCTCGCAGATCATGGCGGGCGAAGCCAACGGCCGTCGTGTGTTCGCGATGGAGATCAGCCCGGCCTATGTCGACGTCGCCATCGAACGCTGGCAGGTCGAGACCGGCCGCGACGCGATCCTCGACGGCGATGGTCGGACCTTCGCCGAGGTGAAAACCGAGCGGCTGGGCGACGACGCCGAACCCACGGCCGATACGCCGGACACGGACGCCGCCCCTGAACCCGCGCGAAAGCGCAAGACCGCCGCGTGACATGCATGACCTGGCTCTACCTTCCTCCGGAGGCGCTTCCGGGGCCGGAGACGCATGCCTGTTCGGCCTCTCCCTCTGCTCCGGCGCGGGCGGTCTCGACCTCGGGCTCACCATCGCCTTGCCCGGATATCGAACTGTGGGCCATGTCGAACGGGAAACCTACGCCGCAGCCACTCTCGTGGCGCGGATGGAAGACTCGTCCCTGGATCGGGCTGTTGTCTGGGACGACGTTGGAACCTTCGACGGCCGCCCGTGGCGCGGCGCGGTGGACATCATCACTGCGGGCTATCCGTGCCAGCCGTTCTCCGTCGCAGGCAAGCGCCGGGGCGCGGACGACCCGCGACACCTCTGGCCGCATGTCGCCCGCATCATCGGCGAGGTCGAGCCGCCCTTCGTCTTCCTCGAGAATGTCGCCCATCATCTCCGCCTCGGCTTCCCCGAAGTCGCCGCAGGACTGGTCGAAATGGGCTACCGCCTTGCGGCAGGCCTCTTTACGGCAGCGAAAGTCGGCGCGCCCCACAAGCGCGAGCGGCTCTTCATCCTCGCCATCCGCGAGGGGGACGACGTGGCCGACCCCGCGCGCCTGCTCTGGCACCCGTTCGAGTGGCGGGAACCGGACGGAACTGCTGCGGCTCTGGCCGACTCCGAGGGCCAGCGCCAACGAGAACCGGCAGACGAAACCGACGCCCTCGCAGGAAGCAGGCCAGCACGGGATGAACCTCGCGACGACGGCTGCGCTGTGGCCGACGCCGCAGATCGACTGCTTTCGGAGCCGGGGCGGCGACAGGCGCGACGAGAAGGGTCTGGACCGGATGGCGCGGGATTGGCCGACGCCGATGGCAACGGACGGCAACAAGCCGAGTGCAGGCAACCGTCGGACAGCGGACCTCACCCATGCCAGTCAGATGTGGATGACGCCGACGGCGCGGGATCACAAGGATGGGGCGACGACATTGGCGAACACCCCGGTGAACGGCCTGCTTGGCCGCCAGGTCCTGGTGACGCCGATGGCTGGGGGCGATACCTCCGATGCGCGCCGGACCTTGAACCCGCTGTTCGTCGAGGCGCTGATGGGCTGGCCCACCGGGTGGACCGGCTTCGCCTCTGTGGCAACGGCGTGGTCCCCTTGGTTGCGGCGCATGCGCTGCGAACTCTCGCGGCTGAACTGCTGGCCGATGGATGAGGTGGAGGCATGAAGCAGTCCCGCCTCATGTCGCTGGTCGAGGCCGTCGCCAACGTGATCGTCGGTTACGGCGTCGCGGTGGTAACGCAGATCCTGATCTTCCCGGTCTTCGGGCTGCACACGACGCTGGCCCAGAACCTGAAGATGGGCGCGGTGTTCACGGTGGTCAGCATCGTTCGGTCCTTCGCCTTGCGGCGGTTGTTCGAAGCGATCAGGATGCGGTAACCGCCGTCGGCTATGCGGACGGAGCGGACACTCACTGAGGGTTCAGCACAAGTTCAACCGAGCGGTTCTTGGGAGGCGGCCCAGTCGAAGGCACGTTGCCGTTCTGAAAAATAGAACTCTTTGATGGACATGCCCGATGGCACGCGAATTCCGGTATCGTCGAGCCCTTTCTGGAACCCTGCAAGAATACTGTCCGTCACTCCCTGCGTTGTCTCAATCAACGCAGTGATAGCTGGCAGGTCGTGGGTGTGGGCATAGTCTACGATTTGGGACAGCGGGATCTTCCGGGCCATGTGTTGGTGCCAAACGTCGCCGGGCTTCAGCACACCGCCAGCTTCGGCCAACTGCCGATAGTTAACCGGACGCTTGTCATGCGCCGCCTGCAACAAGAATTCGATGCCGGCCTTGAAGTTGAACACTTTGTTACGTCGACCTTGTTCTGCGATAGCCGCTACGGCCAGCGGGGCGTCGAGCTTCCCGGCGCGGCGGTGATTCTCGATCAGATTCTGAATTTGTTTGTCTGTTTTCTCGCTCATATCCATGACATCGCACTTTCTGCGGGAAGAAGGCTCTTGTCCATCGGGCCAGAGCAGAAACGTCTCGGAAGAGCCGAAACAGATGGCACCGCCTGCACATCCACTTCTTCCCTATGTCTCAGTGCGGACGGAGTTTGTCCGATGCCTCGATCCGATCCCTAAAGGGGCCAAAGTCCGAAAAAGGCTCTTCGCGTCGATTTTGTCCGTTACCGGCGATGATCAACCGCCGCCCCGGAGGGACGGCGGTCATCAACTTGTCGGGGTCCGGTGCCTCAGGCGGCGGGGAGCTTGTACACGCGCCCCCGGTTCTCGACCTTCTCCGCGGTCACTTCGAGCCCGAGCTTCTTCTTCAGCGCCCCGGCCATCGCGCCGCGCACCGTGTGCGACTGCCAGCCGGTCGCGGCCATGATATCCTCGATGGTCGCGCCGTCCGGCGCGCGCAGCATGGCGATCATCGTGGCCTGCTTGGTGCCCTCGCGCGGCGTGCGCGTCTTGGGCGCGGTTTCGGCCTCGGAGGGAGTGTCCGGCGCGGGCTCCTCTGTCGGCGCGTCCGTCGCGCCCGCAGGCGCGGTGTTCGCGTCCTCGGGCTCGATGCCGATGGCGGCGAGCCCTGCGTCTGTGGCGACCAGCGTGACGCCGTGGCCGTCGCCGGTCTCGCGCCAGACGGGTTCGCCGTTGCGCATGTCCGCGTCGACCTCCTGCAGGAAGCCCTTAGCGAGCATCGCGCCGACCACCTTGGCGGCAGCGCCGCCGCGCAGGCTGTCGGGGAGCGGCAGGGCGATGCGGTCCTCGCGCTGTGCGGCAGAGCTGAGGATGATGGCTTGGGTATCGGAAATCTTGGTCATGGGGTCGTCTCCGTATTCGGGCCCGCGTCATGCGGCGCCTTCTACGACCCCGAGCCGCGCAGGGCGCGCGGCGGGAGTTCCGGCGTTGCCGGAGATCAGCGGGCGTGCTCGCCCTCGCCGAAGGCGCTGTCGGTGATGCGCTTCAGGAGGCTGGCGTAGTGTTCGAGGGTGCCGACCATGGCCCAGCCCGCCTCGTCCGGGTGACAGTTGAAATGGTCGTCGCTGAGCGCCTGCAGGCGGGCGAGCATCTCGTCGATCTCCGCCTTCTTGCCGATGAAGGCCGCGAGCGCGGCTTCCTTGTTCCGGCGCGCCTTCTCGGCGCGGAGTTCGTGGCGCGGGGTGGTGATCGGGTTCAGGCGGGTGGTCATCGGGGTGGCTCCTTGGTGAGTTGCATCGCTTCGCTGGAGTGACGTTCGCTCCGTCTGCCACGCTTATCAACTCGATAAGCACATGATCTTGAATGATAATCGGAGCCGTCGATGCAGGGCATGAGCGAGCGCCAGTACGCCGCGCATGTCGGCCTGTCGCGGGGCGCGATCCAGAAGGCGAAGACGGCCGAGCGGCTGGTCCTCTATCCGGACGGCAGCATCAACGCGGCGGCCAGCGATGCGCGGCGGGCCGAGACGACCGACCCGTCGAAGACGCGGAAGCCGCCCGCGCCGAAGCTGAAGCCCGTCCCCGAGGCGGCGGTGGCCGCCGTCGGCGACACGCTGCGCGAACAGGGTCTGGCGGTTCCTGCCGTCGGCGGCGGCACGACCTTTCTTCAGGCGAAGACCGCGAACGAGGTGCTGAAGGCGCAGGAACGGCGCATCCGTCTGCAGAAGCTGAAGGGGGAGTTGATCGAGCGGGCCCGCGCGCTGGCGCTGGTGTTCCGCCTGGCGCGCGAGGAACGGGACACGTGGGTGAACTGGCCCGCGCGCGCGGCGGCGCTGATGGCGGCCGAGCTCTCCGCGTCGTGCCGCGACGCGACGGGCCAGCAGATCGCCGTGGAGCCAGCCGCGATGCAGAAGGTTCTGGAAAAACATGTACGCGCCCACCTCGACGAACTCGCCGAGGTCCGGCCCGACTTCCGGTGATAATGATGGCCTGACGGACTTCGACGGCGCAGGCGAGATCCTGCGCGCCTGGGGCAACGGGCTGCGGCCCGACCCCGACCTGACCGTCTCGGAATGGGCGGACCGGCACCGGATGCTCTCGGGCCGCGCCTCGGCCGAACCCGGGCGGTATCGCACGGTGCGCACGCCCTACATGCGCGAGATCATGGACCGGCTGTCGCCCGGCGATCCGACCCAGCGGATCGTGTTCATGAAGGCCGCGCAGGTCGGTGCGACCGAGGCGGGCAACAACTGGATCGGGTTTGCAATCCACCAGGCGCCCGGGCCGATGCTGGCGGTCCAGCCGACGGTGGAACTGGCGAAGCGCAACTCGCGCCAGCGGATCGACCCGCTGATCGACGAAAGCCCCGAGCTGCGGGAGCGGGTGAAGCCCGCGCGATCCCGCGATGCGGGCAACACGATGCTGTCGAAGGAGTTCGCGGGCGGCATCCTGATCATGACGGGCGCGAACTCGGCGGTCGGGCTTCGGTCCACCCCGGCGCGCTACATCTTCCTCGACGAGGTCGACGCCTATCCGGCCTCGGCCGACGAGGAAGGCGACCCGGTGACGCTGGCCGAAGCGCGGTCGCTGACCTTCGCGCACCGGCGCAAGGTGCTGCTGGTCTCGACGCCCACCATCCGGGGGCTGAGCCGGATCGAGCGGGAATACGAGGCGAGCGATCAGCGGCGGTTCTTCGTGCCGTGCCCGCATTGCGGCGCGATGCAGTGGCTGAAGTTCGATCGGCTGCGCTGGCAGAAGGGCCGCCCGGAGACGGCGGAATATCACTGCGAGGGGTGCGAGACGCCCATCGCGGAACACCACAAGACGGCGATGCTGGAGGGCGGCGAGTGGCGGGCGACCGCCACGGCCGCCGATCCGACCACGGTCGGGTATCACCTCTCGGCGCTTTACTCGCCGATCGGCTGGCTGAGCTGGGAGCGGATCGTGCGGGCTTGGGACGCGGCACAGGGGTCGGACGAGGCGATCAAGGCGTTCCGCAACACGATCCTTGGCGAGACATGGGTCGAGACCGGCGAAGCGCCCGACTGGCAGCGGCTCTACGACCGGCGCGAGCGCTGGGCATCCGGCAGGGTGCCTGCAGGCGGGCTGTTCCTGACAGCCGGGGCTGACGTGCAGAAGGACCGGATCGAGGTCGACGTCTGGGCCTGGGGGCGCGGACTTGAGTCCTGGCTCGTCGACCACGTCGTGATCGAGGGCGGGCCCGACCGGCATGACGCATGGTCGGAGCTGACGGCACTGCTGGACAGAAGCTGGCCACATGAACGCGGCGCGCATCTCAGGATCGCGCGGCTCGCCATCGACACCGGCTACGAGGCCCCGGCGGTCTATTCCTGGTCGCGGGCGCAGGGGTTTGGGCAGGTGTCGCCGGTGAAAGGCGTCGAGGGGTTCAACCGCTCGAGCCCGGTGTCGGGGCCGACCTTCGTCGACGCGACCGAGGGCGGCAAACGCCTGCGGCGCGGTGCCCGGCTCTGGACCGTGGCGGTCTCGACCTTCAAGGCCGAGACCTACCGCTTCCTGCGGCTGGCGCGGCCGACCGAGGAGGACATGGCCGGCGGGGCGGCGTTCCCGCCCGGCTCGGTGCACCTGCCGCACTGGGTCGAGAACGAATGGCTGAAGCAGTTCGTTGCCGAGCAGCTGGTCACCGTGCGCACGAAACGCGGCTTCGCCCGGCTGGAATGGCAGAAGCTGCGCGAGCGCAACGAGGCGCTGGACTGCCGAGTCTATGCCCGCGCCGCCGCCTGGATCGCGGGCGCGGACCGCTGGCCCGAGGAGAAATGGCGCGACCTCGAGGATCAGCTTGGGGCGGCGCCCACCGACACCGATCCCGCCGGGCAGATCAACCGGCCGGGACAGGCCCCGCAGGGCAAGCGCCGCTCCGACTGGCTCGGAAGGCGTGGAGGATGGTTTTGATGACGGACTGGACGGAAACCGAGCTCTCGGCGCTGCGCCGGGCCTATGCCAGCGGCACGACGCGGGTGAGCTATGACGGCAAGTCCGTCGACTACGGCTCGGCCGAGGATCTGCTCGCCCGCATCCGCACCATCGAACGCGCCATCTCGGGCACCACACGGCCGCTGCCAGTGGCCGGGCTTGCGGGCTTTTCGCGCGGGGACCGGTGATGTCAGCAAACTGGTTCGATAGGGCTATTGCCTCCGTCGCCCCACGTGCTGCAGCCCGCCGTGTCCTGGCCCGTCAGGCCTTCGAGACCCTGACACGGGGCTATGACGGTGCTGCGAAAGGCCGACGGACGGACGGCTGGCGCGCACCGGGATCCTCGGCCGACACCGAGATCCGCGTGGCCGGGGCGCTCTTGCGCGACCGGATGCGGGATCTGGTGCGCAACAACCCGCATGCGGCCAAGGCCGTTGCGGTGCTGGTGAACAACATCATCGGCGCAGGCATCATGCCGCGCGCCGCAAGTGGCGACGACAAGCTGGACCGCAAGGTCGACGCGCTCTTCGAGCGCTGGACGGCGGAGTGCGATGCCGACGGCCAGCTCGACTTCTACGGCCTGCAGACGCTGATCTGCCGCGAGATGGTCGAGGCGGGCGAGGTGCTGGTGCGCCGCCGCCTGCGGCGGGCAAGCGACGGTCTGCCGGTGCCGCTGCAACTGCAGGTGCTGGAGGCCGACTTCCTCGACGCCACCAAGTCCGGCGCCCTCGGTGCGGGACGGCTGGTGCAGGGGATCGAGTTCGACCCGGTCGGCAAGCGCCAGGCCTACTGGCTGCATGCCGAGCATCCGGGCGACGCCTATGGCGCCTTGCAGAACGGTCTGCAGAGTCGCCCGGTCCCGGCGACCGAGATCGCCCATGTCTACGAGAAGCAGCGCACGCAGGCGCGCGGCGTTCCCTGGGGCGCGCCGGTGATCAGGTCCTTGCGCGATCTCGACGACTACGAGGTGGCCGAACTGGTCCGCAAGAAGACCGAGGCCTGCGTCACCGCCATCGTCTTCGGCGACGACGAGGCGCAGCAGGGCATCGCGCCTTCCGTGGTCGATGCCGACGGCAACAGGGTCGAGCAGTTCGAGCCGGGGCTGATCGCCTATGCCCGCGGCGGCAAGGACATTCGCTTTAACCAGCCCTCGGCCACCGGCGGCTACGGCGAATACAAGCGGGCCAGCCTGCACACGATCTCGGCCGGGTTCCGGGTGCCCTACGAGCTGCTGACCGGGGACCTCAGCCAGGTCAACTATTCCTCGATCCGGGCCGGGCTCGTGGAGTTCCGCCGCCAGATCGACGCGGTGCAGTGGCAGCTGTTCATCCCGATGTTCTGCGCGCCGGTCTGGCGCTGGTTCACCGAGGCTGCGTGGGCAGCGGGGCAGATCCCATCGCCGACCGTGCCGGTGGAATGGTCGCCGCCGAAGTTCGAGGCCGTCGACCCGCAGAAGGACGCGATGGCGAACCTGCTGTCGATCCGTTCGGGCACGATGACGCTGGCGGAGGTTATCGCGAAACAGGGCCGCAATCCCGACGCCGTGCTGGCCGAGATCGCCGCGACCAACGCCAAGCTCGACGCGCTGGGGCTGGTGCTCGACAGCGACCCGCGCCGCGTCACCAAGACCGGCAGCGCGCAGACGAGCGATCCGGCGGCCGACGATCCGGCTACCGACGACCCCTCCGCCGACGCGAAAACCGACCCGGCGCAGGCCGACCAACAGGACTGACCTTCATGGACACGATGATCGAACTGCCGGCCATGCGCCGGTCGGCGGAGCTTGCGCCGAACACGGCCGATGCCGACAGCCGCACCGTCGAGGTGGTCTGGTCGGCCGGAGCTCGCGTCCGCCGCGCAACCTTCTTCGGTGAGCCGTATGACGAGGAACTGAGCCTCGATCCCGCCCATGTCCGGCTCGATCGGCTGAACGCGGGCGCGCCGTTCCTGAAGGTGCACGAGCTCGACACGCTCGACGCGGTGATCGGTTCGGTCGTGCCGGGCTCGGCCCGGATCGAGAACGGCCGCGGCATTGCGCTGGTCCGGATCAGCGAACGCGCCGATGTCGAGCCGATCTGGCGCGACATCCAGGCTGGGCACATCCGTGCAGTCTCCATCGGCTACCAGGTCCACCGCTTCGAGGTCTCGAAACCCGAGGCCGCCCGAGAGCTTTGGCGCGCGGTGGACTGGACGCCGTTCGAGGTCTCCGCGGTCGCCGTCGGCGCCGACCCCGCCGCCGGTTTCCGGGCCCAGCATCCCCTTCACGACTGCGTCCTTCACCGCCGGGACGCCCCCACACCGCAAGGAGCATCCCCGATGACGGACAAGACCCAGGCCCCGGCGAGCGACGCCGCGACCCCCGCCAACCCCCAGCCGACCGAGCCGGTCGAAACCAAGGACACCCCCATGACCGAGCCGAAAGCGGCTGCGCCTGACCCGAAGGTCGCCGCCAGCGAGACCCGCAGCCAGCCGAAGACGCAGGCAACGCCCGCGCCCGACACCGAAGCGGTCGCCACCCGCGCCCGTGAGGCCGAGCGCGACCGCGTCTCGACCATCTACGATCTGTCTGGGCGGCTGAACCTGGAGCGCGGCTTCGCCGAGGATCTGGTGAAACGCGGCGTCAGCGTCGACGAGTCCCGCCGCCTGATCCTCGATCAGGTCGCCGCGAAGTCGGACGAGACCCGGACCTTCCCGCATGTCTCCGTCCCTCTCGGCGGCCGGGACGAGCGCATCACCCGCCGCGACGCGGTGGCGAACGCGCTGCTGCACCGCTACAGCCCGACGCTGTTCCAGCTGGAGGACGCCGCGCGCCAGTACCGCGGCATGACCCTGCTGGAACTGGCCCGCGAAAGCCTCGGCAATGCGGGCGTCAACACGCGGGGCCTGTCGCGCGACGAAGTGGCGACACGGGCCCTGCATTCGACCTCGGACTTCCCCGAGATCCTCTCGGCGGTCACCAACAAGACCCTGCGGCAGGCCTACGAGGCCTATCCCCGCACCTTCATGCTGTTCTGCCGCCAGGTGCTCGCCACCGACTTCAAGGCGATGCACCGGGTGCAGCTGGGCGAAGCGCCGCAGCTGCTCGAGGTCGGCGAGAGCGGTGAGTTCAAGCGCGGCACGCTCGGCGAGAGCAAGGAGAGCTACAAGGTCAAGACCTATGGCCGGGTGGTCGCCATCACCCGCCAGACCCTGATCAACGACGATCTCGACGCCTTCACCCGGATCCCGGCGATGTACGGCAACTCCATCGCCCAGCTGGAGTCGGATGTGGTCTGGGGGATCATCACTTCGAACCCGGCGATGGCCGACGGCAACGCGCTGTTCCACACCACGCACAAGAACCTTGCGGGCACCGGCGCGGCGCTCGACGTCGGCAGCGTCGGCGCGGCCCGCGCGGCCATGGCCAAGCAGACCGGCCTCGACAAGAAGACAGTTCTGAACGTCCGCCCCGCCTTCCTGATCGTGCCGGCCTCGCTGGAACTGAAGGCCGAGCAGCTGGTCGCCCAGAACCTCGTGCCCGCCGCGACGTCCAGCGTGGTGCCGCAGTCGATCCGGACCCTGTCGCCCATCGCCGAGCCCCGGCTCGACGCGGCCAGCGAGACGGCCTGGTATTTGGCGGCATCGCCGAACCAGATCGACACCATCGAGTACGCCTATCTCGAGGGCCAGCAGGGCGCCTACATTGAGACGCGCAACGGCTTCGACGTGGATGGCGTCGAGATCAAGTGCCGCCTCGACTTCGGCGCCAAGGCCATCGACTGGCGCGGCCTCTACAAGAACCCCGGCGCGTAAGCCAGGCAATCTCCTGAACCCTGATGCCTGATGCGCGGGCGGTCCTTTCGCCGCCCGTCGTCGTTCCGCGAAAGGATCCCGCAATGAAGAACTACGTCCAACCCGGCTCCACCCTCACCCTGACCGCGCCCTACGCCGTGACCTCCGGCGACGGCCTGCTCGTCGGTGCCATCTTCGGCGTGGCCGCCGGCGATGCCGCCAGCGGCGCGACGGTCGAGGCGGCGCTCACCGGCGTCTTCGATCTCACCAAGATCGGCTCGCAGGCCTGGACCGTCGGCGCCAAGATCTATTGGGACGACACCAACAAGCGCTGCACCACGGTCGCGACCGACAACACCCTCATCGGCGTCGCCGTCGAGGCCGTGGCGGGCGGGGCCGGCGACACCATCGGCCGGGTGCGGTTGAACGCGGCCTTCTGATGACCGCCTTCGCCGCCGCCCTCGACGCACTCTTCGCGGATGCACATCTCGCGCGCGATGTCGTCTACACGGCTGAGGGCGGCGCGCCGTCGCTGGTCCGGGCGATCCTGCGCCGGCCGGACGACGTGACCGGCTTCAGCGAGGCACGCATCTGGTCGGAAACCACTCGGCTGGATCTGCGCCTCGCCGAGGTGGGGAGCCCGCGCCCCGGCGACCGCATCGAGATCGACGGCGAGGCCTTCCTGATCAAGGGCGAGCCTGTTCGCGACCGCGAGCGGCTCGTCTGGACTGTGGATCTGAGGCCCGCGTGAAGGTGAAGCTCGACATCACGCCCGACCTGGTCGCCGCCATGGCCGCCGAGGTGAAGGCCGGCGAGAAGGCGGTCACCGCTGCCATGCGCGAGGCCGGGACCGGGCTGAAGACAGCATGGCGCGGGCAGATCACCGGCGCGGGGCTGGGCCGGCGGCTGGCGAACTCGATCCGCAGCCAGGCCTACCCGAAGGCCGGCGAGAGCCTGAACGCCGCCGCACTGGTCTGGTCGAAGGCCCCGGTCATCGTCGGCGCACACGACACCGGCCCGCTGATCCGCTCGAAGGACGGCTTCTGGCTCGCGATCCCGACCGAGGCCGCCGGGCGAGGCCTGCGAGGCGCCAAGCTCACCCCCGGCGAATGGGAACGCCGCCGCGGGCTGCGTCTGCGGTTCGTCTATCGCCGGCGCGGCCCAAGCCTGCTCGTTGCCGACGGGGCCCGGATCAACATCCGCGGTCAGGCGGTGGCGTCGCGCTCTAAGACTGGCCGCAACCAGGTCACCGCGCCGATCTTCTTGCTGGTCCCGCAGGTCAAGCTGCCGAAGCGGCTCGATCTGGTCCGTGACGCCGAGCGGGCGCACGACAGGGTGCCGGGGTTGATCGTCGCGAACTGGGTGCTGGTCCGGTAGCTCTGGTAGCTGTATCCTGCCCAGAAGCCTGCTCTTACGTTGACGTCGGTCTTGCCGACGGAGCCCTAGTTCAAGGTATCATCTTCCAGATTCCGATCACCTTCTTGCCCAAGCTCGTTGCTACGTAGAACGCAACGGTGAGGCTCAAGTTCATGTGATCTCTGATGACGATCCATTTGGCCTTCCATGTCTGGCTTCGTGCAAGGGCTTCCGTGTGTTCGTCGCGCATGTCGACGATTGCCTGCGCAAAGACGGTCTCAAAGGCCTTCTTAGAAAACACGAAGGAGAGCAGACTACGAGCAAATGTGCCCGGCGGCATATGCACTCGCGCTCGACGTTTCTCTGATTTGCCTTCCAGAATGGCAACAATCGACATCAAGCCGTCCACGCCCTTCACGAGCCGCAGCATACGATCGATGCGGGACACGATTTGCCTCATCTGATCGGTTGGGTAACTACTACCTTCAATCTCTTCCCGAGCGGTGTTTTCGGTCAAACCGTGGTCAAAATTGAAATGAGAGGAGTCAATTTCAATCCCCTGCAAGTCGACGTCACTAAGATCTGCGCCACGCAGATCAGCTTTTGTAAGCTCAGAGATTCCTTTGAGCCTAGAGAGTTGTTTTGGGGACAGATGCAGTTTCATTCTTTTACGCATAGCCCGGCCCTCCGAATTGGCCTGACTTCGCCGCCAACATTGCCGCATCTGCAACGCGCAGCGCACGCTGTCCTTCACCGGTTATCATGTACAGCCGCCGAGGCATCCCGGGGTCCTTAGGCGAACTTTCTCGCCTTGAACTTAGATAGCCTTTTTCGACCATGCGCCCCAAAGTCACATAGATGGTTCCGCGTCTGAGTGCGCCCCCACTCTCGGTGACCATCTCAAGACCATAGCGCTCACCCCCAGCGCGCAGTTGGTCCAAAATGAGATATTCTTTCTCGGAGAGGCGTGGGAAGTCCATCTTGTAGCTCACATTTTTGTTCGGCTCCATGTAACTTACATGTTGTAAGACTCGATTTCAAGTATCCGTCTACGTGATCGACGAACTGGAACCAGAAGACCGCTGGGCACGGCTTCGACAACCTTGGAAGAGCGCGCAGTATGTCCACTTCTCGCGAAACCATCCTCGCCGCGCTGCACGGGCGGCTCTCGATGCTTGTTGCCACCGCGCTCCGCGGCGAGGTGCTGCCCGAGCGCGTCCCGGCCGAGGGACTGCTGATCCTGCGCGACGGTGAGCCGGGGGAGCCGGAGGTGACGCTGTCGCCCCTGCGCTACCACTACCAGCACCGCGCCGAGATCGAGGCCGTCGTCCAGGGCGCAGCGCGTGATGCCGCCTTCGACACGCTGACCGCCAGCATCGGTACGGTACTCGCCGCGGATCGAACGCTGGGCGGGCTCTGCGACTGGGTCGAGGCGGAAGCACCGCGGCCGGTCGATCTACCGGTCGAGGGCGCGGCCAGCCTGAAGGCCGCCGTGATCCCGGTCGTCCTGCACTATTCCACGGCCGACCCGCTGGCCTGACCCCGACAACCCGAGGAGAACACCATGGCACGAGCCCAGGGGGCGCGGGCGCTGATGGCGCTTGCATTCGAGACGACCTATGGAACGCCGCCCGCGAGCGGCTTCACCCGCATGCCCTTCGCCAGCACCTCGCTGGGGGCGGAACAGCCGCTGCTGAACTCGGAGCTTCTGGGCTATGGTCGCGATCCGCTGGCGCCGATCAAGGACGCGGTGACGGCAGACGGCGACATAGTGGTGCCGCTCGACGCCGAGGCATTCGGCTTCTGGCTGAAGGCGGCCTTCGGCGCGCCCACGACCACGGGCGTCGAGGCCCCGTACAGCCACGAGTTCCAGTCGGGGTCCTGGACGCTGCCCAGCATGTCGATCGAGACCGGCATGCCCGAGGTGCCACGTTACGCGATGTATTCCGGCTGCGTGCTCGACCAGATCACCTGGCAGATGCAGCGATCGGGGCTGCTGACCGCGACTGCGCGGCTGGTGGCGCAGGGCGAGACGGTGGGCACGACGACCAGCGCTGGAACGCCCGCTGCGCTCGAGCTCAAGCGCTTCGGCCATTTCAACGGGGCGATCACGCGCAATGGCACGGCGCTCGGCAACGTCGTCTCGGCCGAGATCACCTATGCCAACAACCTCGACCGGATCGAGACCATCCGCTCGGACGGCCGCATCGACGGCGCCGACCCGTCCATCGCCACGCTGACGGGCCGGATCGAGGTCCGCTTCGCCGATCAGACGCTGGTGACGCAGGCGATCAACGGCGAGGCCTGCGAGATGGAATTCGCCTACGTCCTGCCCTCCGGCGAGAGCTTCACCTTCACCGTGCACGCCGTCTACCTGCCGCGCCCTCGCATCGAGATCTCCGGGCCGCAGGGCGTGCAGGCGACGTTCGACTGGCAGGCGGCGCGTGACAGCGTGGTCGGCCGGATGTGCACCGCCACCCTGATCAATGACATAGAGGTGTATTGAGGATGCTGACGCTCGACCTGACCAACGCGCCCCGCTGGCACGACCTCGCCCCCGGCGTGCGGGTGCAGCTGCGACCGCTGACCACCGCGCTGATGGTGGCGACACGCAGCGATCCGGCCGTCGAGGCGGTGCCTGAGAAGGCTTCCGACGAGGAACGCGCCGTTGCCTTCGCCAAGGCGCTGGCGCGGCGGGCGGTGCTCGCGTGGGAGGGCATCGGCGATGCCGACGGCAACGCGCTCGATCCGAGCCACGAGTCCGTCGACGCGCTGCTCGACATCTGGCCGATCTTCGAGGCGTTCCAGCTGACCTACGTCTCCAAGGGCCTGCTGCTGGAACAGGAAAAAAACGCCTCCGCGCTCTCGCCGAATGGTCCTTCGGCGGGGGCGAGCGCTATTGCGAAGCCTGCGCGCAGGCCTGCCCGGACTGCCCGGCGCGGCTGAACCGGCCCCTGACGCATGAAGGCTGGCAGGTCTGGGATCTCGTCGGCCGCCTCGGTGGCCAGCTGCGCGTGCTGCCTGGCGCGGTGATCGGCTGGGACATCTCGGCGGCGCTGGCGCTCGGTGACGCGCTCGGCGTGCCGCCGCTCGTCACGGCCGAAGTGCTGCCCGTCATCGAGGCGGTGATGGTCGCCAAACTCAACGTACAGATGGATCACTCCCATGGCGGAAAAACGGGTTAGCGTCCGCCTCGCGGCCGTGGGCGGACGGCAGGTGCGCGCCGAGCTGGAAGGTGTCGGCGAGGCCGGGTCGCGCGGCTTCGGACGGCTGAGCCGCGAGATGGAAGCGGCGAACACTCGGCTGGCAGCGTTTTCTCGCCGCGTCGCTGTGGCTGCCGCCGCCGCCGTGGCAGCCGCTGCTGCTGCTGGCGTCGCGATGATCCGGTCCGGTCTGCAGACCGTCGACGCGCAGGCGAAGCTGGCGCAGTCCCTCGGGACTACCGTCGCCTCGATCCAGACGCTCGAGCGCGCGGGCGAACTGGCGGGCGTGTCGATGTCCGGCATCGAGCAGGCGACCAAGGACCTGACGCGCCGTCTCAGCCAGGCCGCCGCCGGGACTGGCCCTGCCGCCGATGCGCTGGATCGCCTCGGGCTTTCTGCGACAGACCTGATCGCGCTGCCGCTGGACCAGCGTGTGGGTGCGATCAACGCCGCCATCGAGAGCTTCGTGCCCGCCGCAGAACGCGCCGCCGTGGCGGGGCAGCTCTTCGGCGAGGAGGGCTCCATCGCGATGAGCCGGATCGACACGGCGACGCTGCGCCAGGCGACGGAGGACGTGCTTGCCTTCGGGGTCGTCGTCTCGGAGCAGGATGCCGACCAGATCGAGCGGACGAACGATGCGATCTCCCGGCTCGGGCTGATCTGGCGCGGGCTGTCGAACCAGCTGGCCGTCGCAGCGGCGCCTGCGCTGGAAGCGGTCGCCAACGCCATGGCGGCGGTGGCCAGTCGGACCGGTCCGCTCGGCATCGCCATTCGCGGTCTCTTCGACAACATCGGCCGCCTGACCACCTATGCCGCCACCTTCGCGGCCTTCCTCGCCGGTCGTTGGGTCGCCGGCATGGCCGCTGCGGCGCTCTCCGTCCGTGGTCTCGCCACGGCGCTGGTCGTCCTGCGCGGGGCGCTGATCCGCACGGGCATCGGCGCGCTGATCGTCGGCGCGGGCGAGCTCGTCTACCAGTTTACCCGTCTCGTCTCGGGTGCGGGTGGCTTCAGCGAGGCGATGTCGCTCCTGAAGGACCTCGCGGTCGAGGTCTGGGAGCGGATCAGGATGGGCGCCGCTGCGGCGGGCGCGGCCGCCACGGCGATGTTCTTCGACCTGAAGGCCGACGCCGCGTCGGGCATGCAGAGCGCCATCGAGAGTGTCGTCGGATTCGGCAACACCGCCGCGAACACGTTCGAGGGCGCCTACGAGGCGATCAAGGCGATCTGGGGCCTGCTGCCTGCCGCCATCGGTGATCTGGCGTTCCAGGCGGCCAACAGCCTGGTCGACGGCGTCGAGGCTATGCTGAACGGCGTGGTCTCGCGCATCAATGGCTTCATCGGCGGCATCAACCAGGGGCTCGAAGCGCTCGGCTCCGAACGGCGCATCTCGCTGGTGCCGGACCTCGACCTCGGCGAGATCGAGAACCGTTTCGAGGGTGCGGCCAGCGCTGCCACGACAGCGGCGCAGGCGGCGTTCGACCGGGCTTTCGACGACAACCCGCTCACCGCACCCGATCTCGGTCTGACCGACGCGGCGAACCGGGCGCTCGAGTCCGCCAACTTCTATAGGGGCGCCGCGCGCGATCTGGCCGAAGGGGCCCGCGCCCCGCTCGAAAGCTGGCAGGCCCTGCGCGATGCGGTGCGCGGCACCGATGAGGACGGAGACGATGCGCTGACCGAGGCTACCGGCGCGGCCGAGCGGCTGGAGACGGCGCTCGGCGATGCGGGACGGGCTGCGACTGGTGCCGGTGCGGCGGCCGGAGCTGCTGCCGCGGCAGCGGAACCCAATGTCGAGACAGCCGTCACTGGCTGGCAGGCCGTCACCGCCGCGCTTTCGCACTACGCCAGCAAGGCGCGCGAGATCGGTGGCGAAATCGGCCAGAGCCTCGTCGGCGCCTTCCAGTCGGCCGAGAACGCGGTCGGCCAGTTCGTGCGGACCGGCAAGCTGAACTTCCGCGACCTGGTCACGTCGCTCCTGGCCGATCTCGCCCAGCTGGCGGCGCGGCGGTTCATCCTCGGGCCGATCGCCAACGCGCTCTCCGGCGTGTTCTCCGGGGCGGGCGGTATCTTTGCCAACGTCCTGCACGCAGGTGGGATGGTCGGATCGGCCGGGCCCTCGCGCATGGTCCCGGCCATGGCCTTCGTCGCTGCCCCCCGAATGCATGGCGGTGGCATGGCAGGACTTCGCCACGACGAGGTGCCTGCGATCCTGCAGCGCGGCGAGCGGGTGCTGTCGCGGCGGGAGGCCCAGAGCTACGGCGCGGGCGGCGGGGTCAACGTCACGATCATGGCGCGCGATGCCGAGAGCTTCCGTCAATCGCGGACGCAGGTCGCGGCCGACATCGCCCGTGCGGTCTCGCTCGGGCGGAGGGGCATGTGAGTGCGACCCCGCAAGTGGGAACCGGTTGCGGGGGCCAGAGCACGAACGAGGGAGAAACTTGATGGCGTTTCACGAGGTCCGGTTTCCCGACAACATCAGCCGCGGCGCGCGGGGCGGGCCGGAACGGCGCACCCAGATCGTCGAGCTCGCCTCGGGCGACGAGGAGCGCAATGCGAGCTGGGCCAACTCGCGCCGCCGCTACGACGTCGCCTACGGCATCCGCCGCGCTGACGATCTGGCGGCGGTGGTCGCCTTCTTCGAGGCGCGCAACGGTCGTCTCCATGGCTTCCGCTTCAAGGACTGGGCCGACCACAAGTCCTGCCTGCCTTCGGGCACGCCGTCGCCCCCCGATCAGGTCATCGGCACCGGCGACGGCGCGACGACCGCTTTCCAGCTGGTGAAGCGCTACGCCTCCGGTGCGCAATCCTGGACGCGGGCGATCGCCAAGCCGGTGACCGGAACCGTGCGCATCGCGCTCGCCGGGGTCGAGCAGCCCTCCGGCTGGTCCGTCGACACCGCCACTGGCGTCGTCACCTTCAGCGGCGCGCCGGGCGTTGGCGTCGCGATCACCGCGGGCTTCGAGTTCGACGTGCCGGTCCGCTTCGACACCGATGTGCTCGACGTGACGCTCGACCTCGAGCGACTCGGCTCGATCACCTCCATTCCGCTGCTGGAGATCTGGCGATGAACGACACCGGCAGCTTCGTTGCGGCCGTGCTGCGCGAGCTCGCGGCCTCGACGGCCGTGATCCTCGCCGCATGGGGCGCGCTCGGCGGCGCGACGAACGCGCTGACCACCAAGATGCGCCTCCGCGACGCACTCCGGCACATCCTCTTAGGCGGGCTGATCGCGGCCGGGATGGGCAGCCTCTCCATGGCCGTGATCACCGCCTGGCTCAGCCTGCCGCCCGAAGCTATCCCAGCGGGCGGGGCGGCGGGCTCGGCCGCCTATCTCGTCGGCGTCTTCGGTCCGGCCTTCATCGAGATGCTGCTCGCCCGCCTGCGCCGCGCCAACGAAGGCGGCGGCGATGAATGACCTTCTCCGCTTTGCGCGCTCCCTCCGCTGCGACCCTGCCGACCCTCGGCAGGCCTTCGCCCATCGCCTGCGCATCGGTCTCGCCGTCGCGGCGCTGATCCTGGTTCTCTCGCTTCTCCGGTAATCCCATGCACATGACTGACCGGGGCCTGCTGGCCCTCGTCCGGCACGAAGGACTCGTGCCCGGACCCTATCTCGATGTGAAACAGGTCTGGACCTTCGGCATCGGCCACACGGCCGCGGCCGGGCCGCCCGATCCCGCCACCATGCCGCGCGGCATGCCTGCCGATCTGGACGCCGGGGTCCGGGAGGCGTTCAGGGTCTTTCGGGCCGACCTCGCGCGCTACGAGGCCGCCGTCCTGCGCGCCGTGAAGGTACCTCTGGCGCCGCACGAGTTCGATGCGCTGGTCAGCTTCCACTACAACACCGGCGGCATCGCGAAGGCTGCGCTGACCCGGCGCCTCAATGCCGGAAATCGCGATGCAGCCGCCGACGCGTTTCTGAACTGGCGGCGACCGGCCTCGATCATTCCGCGCCGGGAAGCCGAGCGCGACCTGTTCCGCCACGCCCGCTATCCCGGCGGCACGATCCCTGTCTGGTCCGTGGACCGCACGGGCCGGGTGGACTTCTCGCGACCGATCCGTCGCCTGACCGAGGATGAGGCTCTGGCCTTGGCTCGCGGGCCGTCGCCGACGCCTCCGGTCCTCGCTCCTTCAACCACCGCGCCGAACGGCTGGCTCGCCCGGTTGGCCGCCTTCTTCTCCACCCTGATCCGGAGGGCCTGACTGACCTGCCACGGGATTTTTCCTCCACCGTCGATTAGAGTCCGGCCCAACCTGAGGACGGACAATGAAGCGAACGAGATTCACGGACGAGCAGATCATCGGCATCCTGGCCGAGCATGAGGCCGGCGCGAAGTGCGCCGATCTATGCCGCAAGCACGGCATGTCGGAAGGCACCTTCTACAACTGGAAGGCCAAGTTCGGTGGCATGACGGTATCAGAGGCCAAGCGGCTGAAGGCGCTTGAGGATGAGAACGCCAAGTTGAAGAAGCTTCTGGCCGAACAGATGCTGGATCTGGCGGCGATGAAGGATCTGGTTTCAAAAAAGTGGTAGGGCCCGCGGTGAAGCGCGAAGTCGTCGCCTATCTTCAGGCTGAGCATGGCCTGTCGGAACGGCGGGCCTGCCACATCGTCGGCGCGGATCGCACGATGATCCGCTATCGATCTCAGCGCGCGCCGGACACGGTTCTGCGCGGCCGGTTGCGGGACCTGGCCAACGAGCGTCGGCGGTTCGGCTACCGGCGCCTGTTCGTGCTGCTGCGCCGCGAGGGCGAGCCCTCGGGGATCAATCGGATCTATCGGCTCTACCGCGAAGAAGGGCTGACGGTGCGCAAGCGGAAGGCGCGGCGCAAGGCGGTCGGAACGCGGGCACCGATCCTGGTCGAGGCGCGACCGAACGCCCGTTGGTCATTGGATTTCGTCCATGACCAGTTCGCCAACGGCCAGCGCTTCCGCGTGCTCAACGTGGTCGACGACGTCACCCGGGAATGCCTGGCGGCGATCCCGGACACCTCGATCTCAGGGCGCCGTGTCGCGCGTGAACTGACGGCCCTGATCGAGCGCCGCGGCAAGCCCGGCATGATTGTCAGCGATAATGGGACGGAGCTGACCAGTAACGCGATCCTGCGGTGGTGTTCCGAGCACCGGGTCGAATGGCACTACATCGCGCCGGGCAAGCCGATGCAGAACGGTTTCGTCGAAAGCTTCAACGGCCGGATGCGCGACGAGCTGCTCAACGAGACCATGTTCCGCAATCTGGCCCATGCGCGGATCGTGATCGCAGCCTGGGCTACGGACTACAACACCGAGCGCCCCCATTCGGCCTTGGATTACCAGACCCCGGCTGCCTACGCGCGGACCCTGACCACCGCAATCGCCCGCCCCGCTGCGCGAGATGAAAGCTCCGCGCGCCGGGCGATTGCTCAACCTGCGCCAACCGGCGTAAACACTAACCGGGCTCCGGTCGTGGCTGGATGAAAGTTCAGTGGCAGGTCAGCGAGGCCCGTCACCAAGGGAGCGCCAGTATTCGAGGGTCCTGTGGCTGATCCTCCATCGTGCTGCCAGCTCAATTTGGGTCAGACGTAAGTCAAGCATTTTCGTTTCCTTTCGTGCGACCTTAACGGCCGAAATGATAATTCCCTGCGCGTCCAACACGATGCTTCGCGCAGGGTTTTTCTGACGATGCCCGGGCCAGTTCAGCGCCCGGCTTTTATTTCCTCCAAGTCGCGCCGCTCTTGATTTTCGAACGCCAGCACATCTTCGAGGCGGTAGATCACGCGCCCGCCGAGCTTCATGAAGCTCGGTCCTTCGCCAGTCCACCGCCACCGCTCAAGTGTCCTCGGGCTAATTCTCCATCGGGCAGCCAGATCGATTTGACTGAGGCATATTTCTCGCATTTTCGTTTCCTTTCGAACGACCACCGTGGTCGCACGACAACGAATGCGTAGAAAGAAAACGTATTCAAGTCAGTGTGTTGCGGGGTTCTGCGCGTTGCGCTCAGGGTTCTTCGCACAGTCGGCGCAGCAGCGAGCTTCAGGCCAAGGCCATGTCGGATCACGCAATTTCCGTCAGAACATCGTAAGACACGTCGGCCTGCCGGAGTTTCCTCAAGGGTCACAGGAGACGGTCCAGTTGGAAGCGCACCTCCTCCGCCACCATCAAGCGAATGACGCGCGCGGGTCAGGCACTGGGTCTCCATGGCGCGATGATGCCCGTCCCGCGAAGAGCGGCCCTTATGGCATTGACCGCGGCCTGGCTCGAAACTCCCGAGGCTTCGTCGGCGACCGCAGCTTGCTGAGCCTCCTATTGAGCATTGTGACGCCCACGACCTAGTGTGTCCGTCCTCATCGTGCCCGATCCAGGCGCGCTTGGTGCACCGGTGGTTTGACCTCCCGTATCCAACAGGCATCGGTGCGCGCGATGCGGCCAGTGAGGATGGAGGCCCGCGCTGCCGGTCGCTCATCGATGGTGAGTGTGCCGAGAGCGCTCGCTTCGCTTTCGGCAGACTAAGGTGACAAAGGACCTACCCAAACGCAGGTGATGATCCGTTTTTGTCGGCACGGCCTTGCTCAGCACCCATTCGTGCCGAGAAGCCCTGCTTCCCGGCGGAGTTGGATCGCCAAACGGCCAGCGATCCAGGAACTCCCCACCTGCATTTTCCGACCTGTTTTTTGCGCAGAAAAGGATAAAGACTCTTCGAGCGGACCTTGGGTTCGGATTGTTTTTGTATTGGCGCCTCTGGCGGCTGATCGTGACGGGTGACGGGACGTGTATTTGCCCCGGTTCGGGTAGCGAGGATTGAGTGATGACGAATTATTACGCGGATCGAGGCGAGTTCCTCGTCAACAGTGAAACGAGGCTTACCCAGGACGAGCCGGCGATCGCGGGTCTAAGCAACGGCGGCTTCGTGGCGACCTGGCGCACCAGCGACACCTCGCAGGACGGCAGCGGGTCGGCGATCAAAGCACAGGTCTTCGACGCGGCGGGCGCGGCCGTGGGGCCGGAATTCCTCGTGAACAGCGAGACGGTGCAGAACCAGACCGTTCCTGCGGTCACGGGCCTGAATGACGGCCGGTTCGTCGTCACGTGGCAGACCGACGACACCGCTCAGGATGGCAGCAGCAACGCGATCAAGGCGCAGGTCTTCGACGCGGCCGGCACACCGGTGGGCGGCGAATTCCTGGTCAACAGCGAGACGTACGACAGACAGGCCGCGCCCGAGATCAGCGCGCTGACCACCGGCGGCTTCGCCGTGACGTGGTCCACCTCCGACGGCACGCAGGACGGCAGCATCAGCGCGATCAAGGCACGGACATTCGACGCGGCGGCCCAGCCGGTGGGGGCAGAGTTCCTCGTCAACACCGCCGCTCAGGGATCTCAGATCGAACCCAGAGTCGCCGGGCTGACCAACGGTGGGCTGGTGGTGACGTGGCGCACCAATTACAGGCCGGACGACGGCAGCACGTCCGCGATCAAGGCCCAGATCATCAGTGCCGCGGGTTTCCCGGTGGGCGGCGAGTTCCTGGTCAACACCGAAACGGCCGGCGGTCAGTACCGTCCTGCGGTCACAGGCCTGACCGGTGGCAGATTCGTGGTGACATGGGACACCAAGAACGTCTGGCAGGACGGCGACGGGTTCGCGATCAAGGCCCAGATCTACGAGGCCTCGGGGGCACCGGTCGGCGGCGAGTTCCTGGTCAATACCGAAAGCGTGGAACACCAGTACGAACCAGAGATCACCGCCCTGAGCGACGGCGGCTTCGTGATCACGTGGTACACCGAGGACTACAAACAGGACGGCAGCGGTTCGGCGATCAAGGCGCAGGTCTTCGACGCCGACGGCGCGCCTGTGGGCGAGGAGTTCCTCGTCAACAGCGAGGGTTCAGGCGGCCAGTACGACCCCGAAATCTCTGCCTTGTCCGGCGGCAGTTTCGTGGCGACGTGGCGCACCACAAGCAGTCCTGAGGACGGCAGCGGCTCTGGCATCAAGGCGAAGGTCTACGAGGCGCGCAACGATATCCCCGAGCTGACGCTGTCGACAACGGGTGTGAGCGAGACGCACATCTCGAACACGTCTTTCGCGAATGTTCAGTTCCCGCTCGGCGGAGGGTTCCAGATCGAGATCGTCGATGACGCCAACGGCGCCTTCGGTCTGAAGGGGAACACGATTGTCGTCCTGGACAACACCCTGCTCGATCACGAGACGACACCGGAGGTATCGCTCACCCTGAGGATCACCGACCCGCAGGGCAACTCCGGGGAGCAGGTGTTCCGGATCGCCGTCGAAGACGAGGCCACCGAGACTCGGTACACCGCGAGTGACGAGTTCCTGGTCAACAGCGAGACGGAGAGCTCGCAGTTCTCCCCGACAATCACGGGCCTGACAAACGGCGGGTTCGTCGTGTCTTGGCACACGAGCGACACCACGCAGGACGGCAGCAGCTACGCCATCAAGGCCCAGGTCTTCGGCGCCGCGGGCGATCCGGTCGGCGCGGAATTTCTGGTCAACAGTGAGGCAAATAGCGGCCAGGTCTTTCCCGAGATCACAGCCCTTGCCAACGGCGGATTCGTGATAACTTGGCGCACTCAAGACAGCGCGCAAGACCGCAGTTATGACGCGATCAAGGCGCAGGTCTTCAACGCCACAGGCGCACCCGTGGGCGGCGAGTTCCTCGTCAACACCGAGACCGCTCAGGAACAGCTCAACCCCAGGATCGCGAGCCTAACTGACGGCGGGTTCGTCGTCACGTGGTACACGAAGGATTACTCACAGGACGGCTACGGCGCTGCGGTCAAGGCGCAGGTATTTGACGCCTCGGGCACGCCTGTGGGGGTGGAATTCCTCGTGAACAGCGTGACCTCGAGGGATCAGGTCGACCCTGCGGTGGCGGGACTGACCAACGGCGGTTTCGTGGTGACGTGGCGGACCGACGAGATCAAGGAGAACCGCAGCGACTTCGAGATAAAGGCCCAGATCTTCGACGCCGCGGGCACGCCCGTGGGCGGCGAGTTTCTGGTGAATAGCGAGTCGGCGGGTGACCAGTACAACCCCGGCATCACTGGCCTCGCAAACGGCAGGTTCATTGTGACTTGGCGCGGCTATGATCCTTCCGTGCCAAGCAGCTACTCCACCGAAGTCAAGGCGCGGATCTTCGACGCGTCAGGCGCGCCGGTGAGGGACGAGTTCCGCCTCAACAGCCAAGCGGCGGGCGGACAGGACTACCCTTCGATCACCGGCCTGCCCGACGGCGGCTTCGTGGCGACCTGGCAGACCGCCGACTACAGGCAGGACGGCAGCGGCAGTGCGATCAAGGCGCAGGTCTTCGATGCCGAGGGCGCCCCTGTCGGGGACGAATTCCTCGTCAACGACGAAGGGCAGTTTGACCAGCAATTTCCCGAGGTCACGAACCTGCCCGGCGGCGGGTTCGTGGTGTCCTGGCACAGCCGCGACATCATGCAGGACGGCAGTGGCGCAGCGATCAAGGCACGGATGTACCTGCCATCCGGCACGGGACCGAACACGGAGCCGTCGGCAGGGGATGCTTCAGGGCGTGGACACGAGGACACGGTCATCACCGGCGACCTCGCGGCGCTTGTCTCCGACGCCGACGGGGACGTACTGACCTTCACGATCGGCACGGATGCCACGAGCGGCACCCTGATCCTCGATCCTTCGGGGAGCTACAGTTACATCCCGGACGCCGACTTCAACGGGACCGACAGCTTTTCCTACGTGGTCCACGACGGCAATGGCGGTACCGCCAGCGCGACCGTCTCGCTGACCGTCGATCCGGTCAACGATGCACCCCGTATCGACACGGCGACCTCGATCCTCGCCGGTGAGTTCGAGGGCCCGGCCGCCCCGCTCGCCCCCGCCGCGGACTACGACGGCGACGGCGTTGCGAACGGCGCCGACAACGCGCCCTTCGTCGCGAACCCCGGGCAGGAGGACGGCGACGGGGACGGTGTCGGAGACAGCGCCGACCTGGATCCCTTCGATCCGTCCGTGGGCCGCGACCCGTCGCTTGTGAACGGTGTCGTGCTGTTCTCCGACCCCGAGGCGGTGGATACCCAGACGGCATCGTTCAGCCTGCTGGGCACGACCGGCAACCCCGGCGGCCTCGACGCTGCGGCGCTGGAGGCGATGTTCAGCCTGGCGGTTGTCACCTCCGGCAGCTCTCCGGACGGCAGCGCGATCTGGACCTTCGACGCCGATCCCGCCCAGTTCCAGCACCTGGGCAGCGGAGACGCGCTGGTGATCGAATACCGGGTGGAGATCCGGGACAACCATGGCGCGGCGCAGGCCACCGCCGTCCGGGTGATCGTCATCGGCACCGCCGATGGCACGGTTCCGAGGATCATCGGGACCGGGGGCGCCGACAGCCTCGTGGGCACCGTCGGCAGCGACGTCATCGAGGGCTTCGACGGCGACGACACGATGCTCGGCGGAGCGGGCGACGACATCATGGACGGCGGAGGTGGCACGAACCTGATGCGCGGCCAGACCGGCCGCGACCTCATCGACGGTGGCGAGCAGACCGACATCATCCATGGCGGCAGGCAGGACGATGCGCTGTACGGCCATGGCGGCGACGATTTCGTCTACGGCGAGTCAGGCAACGACCTCATATGGGGCGGCGCGGGCCATGACGTCCTGCACGGCATCTTCGGCAATGACGAGATCTACGGCGAGGATGGCAACGACAGTATCTACGGCGGCGGCGGGACCGATTTCCTCTATGGCGGTTCAGGCAACGACACGATCGATGGCGGCGCTGGCGACAACGTGATGCGCGGCCACAGGGGCAACGACCTGATCATCGGCGGCGACAAAACCGACATCGTCTTTGGCGACAAGCACAGCGACGAGGTGCATGGCAACGGCGGCGACGATTTCATCTTCGGCCAGGCGGGCAAGGACACCCTGTGGGGCGGTGATGGCAACGATCTGCTGAACGGCATCATCGGCGACGACGCACTGTACGGCGAGGCCGGCAACGACGTTCTCTACGGGGGTGGCGGCAGCGACAGCCTGTACGGCGGAGACGGCGACGACACTCTCGACGGCCAGTGGCGGAACGACGTGCTCAACGGCGGGGCGGGAGCGGACTGCTTCAAGTTCACCACGGCGGGTGACATGGATACCATCACCGACTTCGAGGATGGCATCGACGTGCTCGACTTCTCCGCCGACGGGCTGGGCTTCGCCGACTTCACCGTGGCGGAGTACGGCGGTGGTGCAGGCACGGTGCTGACCGGCGGCGGTTACACCGTATTCCTCGCAGGCGTCGACGTCATCGACATCGGTACGGGTGACTTCGCCTGATGTTGGGCGGGATAAGCAAGAGCACGCTGAACCAGTGAAGGGATTGGTGCGGCGGCATGCGAACACCGCCAGCCCATTGCTGTCCTGCCGGATCAGGCGGCCTTGATGATTGCCGCCTCATCGGGCTCAAGTTGCAAGGTATCTACCGCACCGCCCTCGGACCCATGGCGGGAGGATAGGACGACCTCGCCCTTGACCGGGCAGAGCCTGGTTTCCCCGGTGAAATTCAGGCAGATGTGAAAGACCGTACCATCAAGGCGGCGGGTGAAGACGAAGACCCCGTCTTGCGCCACCGTCGTCTCGTAGGTGCCAAGCGTCAGCGCGGGCGTCTCACGGCGCAGCGCAATCAATGCGCGGACATAGGTGAGCAGGGAGGTGGCATCCGCCCGCTGAGCCGCTACGTCTCCGCCCGCCGGAACGAAGACCGGAAGCCAGGGGTCGCCGTCGCTGAAGCCATGGGTCGGGCCCGGCTCCCACGGCATGGGGGTGCGGGCCGGATCGCGGCCCAGCCCGCGGCCCGGCACCTGCTTTTCCCACGGGTCGCGAACGGCGTGCGGCGGAATCTCGGCGCTTTCCATACCCAGTTCGTCACCCTGGTACATCGTCGGCGTGCCCCTGAGCGTCAGCAGGAGCGTGGCGGCCACCGCAGCCTGTGCAGGACCCGCGCGGCTGGCGATGCGCCGGCAGTCGTGGTTGCCGAGCACCCAGTTGCCCCAGCCCCCGTCCGGCAGGGCGGCCTCGTAGGTTTCGACCCGGCGCACGATTTCCGCCATCTCCCATGGCGCGTTCAGAAGCGTGAAGTTGAACGGCAGCTGGAAGGCATCGAATGCCTCGCCATAGTAGGTCATGACGGCCTTCAGTTCGCCGTCCGTCTCGCCGATCAGCACCCGGTCCGGATACGAGTCGGTGACCCGGCGCATCATCCGGACGAAGTCGAGCCCCTCCGGCTGATGCTTGGAGTGCACCTTCAGGTAGCGGTAGGAGGGGTCCATGTGCTCCTGCCAATTCGGATCGGGCGGGTGATCGCCCTTGTCGGGATCGGGCGCGATATGTGTGATGGCGTCCACCCGGAACCCGTCCACCCCGCGGTCGTACCAGAAGCGCAGCGTGTCGAGCATTTCGGCCTGCACCTCGGGATTGCGCCAGTTGAGCGCCGGCTGCTCGGACAGGAAGATGTTCAGGTAGTACTGGCCGCTGCCCTCGTCCCAGGTCCAGGCGGAACGGCCGAATTCGCTGATCCAGTTGGTCGGCGGGCTGCCGTCGGGCTTGGCGTCGCGCCAGACATACCAGTCCCGTTTGGGGTTGCTTCGCGAAGACCGGGCGTCGGTGAACCACGGATGCTGCTCGGACGTGTGGCTGGGCACGAAGTCGAGTATCAGCTTCATCCCGCGCCGGTGGGTGGCCGCGACGAGCCGGTCGAAATCCGCGAGCGTGCCGAACATGGGATCGATGTCGCGGTAATCCGAGACGTCATAGCCGAAATCGGCCATCGGCGACGGGAAGATCGGAGAGATCCAGATGGCATCGACACCAAGCTCCGCGAGATAGTCGAGGCGGCTTTCGATCCCGGCAAGATCGCCCACACCGTCGCCGTCGCTGTCCTGAAAAGAGCGCGGATAGATCTGGTAGATGATGCCGGTCTTCCACCATTCGGGGGTGGTCTGCGCGGTGGTCCGGACGGTTTCCTGTTGCATGGCGTCGCTGTCCTTCAGGTGACTATCGCCTCTCACGAGGCGGATCTGGTGGTGGCGGGATGTTGAGACGCTCAGTCCGACACTGATGGCGAATCCATCCAAGCCGCAATCCTTAACGTTCAGATCACATATCTTAACGTTAAGGACAACAAATTTTCCCGAAATGGGCGGATCGCGCATTGACCGCGCTCACGATTGCCGCTTGGTGAGGGTACCGGGACAGCGGCTCCTCTGTGCAGCGACCTCGTAAATCTCGGACGGCATTCCGAAGGACACCCCAGACGTGGCAACCCTGAAGGACATCGCGAAGATAACCGGGTTGACGGCGACGACGGTCAGCCGGGCCTTGCGCGGTTTCGACGATGTCTCTCCGGCGACCCGCACCCGGGTCAGGGAGGTTGCCCGCGAACTGAACTACCGACCGAACCACAGCGCACGAAAACTGGTCTCCGGACGGTCGGGGATCGTCGGTCTTGTCCTCGACACCGCGCCCGCCGACTTCGAGTCTCCCCACTTCTTCGAGATCGCCCATTCGATCACGCAGGCGATGGCAGGCCGGGGCCTCGATCTCATGCTGCACATCTCGACCGACGCGGACCCGCTGCAGACCTACGACCGCCTGATCGGCCAGGGGGTATTCGACGGTTTCGTGCTGCTCTTTCCACGTGCCGACGATGCGAGGATGGCGTTCCTGAGCAGCCGGGATGTGCCCTTCGTGGTGCATGGCAAACATGTCCCCGACCCGGATTATCCGTTCTTCGACCTCGACACGGCTGATATCGTCCGGAGGGCCGTCGCCCACCTGGCCGCGTTTGGCCACCGGCGGATCGCACTTCTGAACGGCGAGGCAGGCTGGCAGGTCTCGAGGGAACGGGCCGAAGTCTTTGCGGATGCATTGATGAGGGCAGGGCTGCACCCCGTCCCCGAGTTGATCTGCTACGGCGACACGTCGCGCGCCTACGGTCGGGACGCCACGCGCACGCTGATCGCCATTCCCGATCGCCCGACCGGGATCGTCTGTTGCAATTCGCTGGTGGCGGGCGGCGTGCTCGACGCCGCGGGCGAGGCGGGCCTGAGCATTCCCGGCGACCTCTCTGTCGTCGCGCATGACGATGTCCTGCCGGGCATGGAGACCGGCGACCTGAACCCGCCTCTGACCGTCACCCGCCGTGCGCTCCGGGACGCCGGAACGCCGCTTGCCGACCTGATGCAGAGGCGCCTGAACGGCGAACCGGTGCGGAACCTGCAAGTCCTCGAAACGGCAGAGTGGATCGGCCGCGCCTCCGTTGCCCCCGCGCCCGCAGGGGGCTGAGGGTACTCAAGAGCAACGTAAGGATGGTCCCGACGCGGCACGCAAGGAGCGCCGGCACCGTCAGACTGCCGTGGTTCACGGACAATGACCGCTTGAAGGTCGGTGCATCGCAAAGCGGCACCGGAAGCGATTATTTCCGTAAAGCCTTCAGCGCGAGACCATCAACAATTGAACATCGTTCAATTGAGTGCTACCGCCAGCGCATTCCCTGAACGACGTAGCGCGCCCCGTGTTCGATCCCTCCCTGCTTCCCATCCTTCTGCTTCTGTTGGCCACCGGCGCCTTCGCCGGGCTGTTGTCGGGCCTGCTGGGCATCGGTGGAGGCATCTTCCTCGTTCCCGTCCTTCTGTTCATCTTTCGCGGGCTGGGCGCGTCGGACGGGATCGTCATGCAGCTCTGCGTCGGCACGTCCACGGCCACAATCGTGGCCACGTCGATCCGGTCGGTCTGGGCGCACCACGGGCGCGGCGCCGTGGAGGTCGGGATCCTGCGGGCCTGGGCGCCATGGCTGGCGGTCGGCGCGATCCTCGGCGTGCTGACGGCGACCACGCTGAAGTCGGACACGCTGATGCTGATCTTCGGCGGCCTCGCGACGGTAATGGGGATCTACATGCTGGCCGGCAACCCCAACTGGCGGCTGGGTGACAGCCACCCCGGGCTTCGGGTCTATGCCCCCTATTCCGGCGTGATGGGCTTTGTCTGCGCGATGATCGGCATCGGCGGCGGGACCTTCGGGGTGCCCGCCCTGACCGCCTATGGCACACCGATCAACCGGGCCATTGCCACCTCGGCGGGCTTCGGGCTGCTGATCTCGCTCCCCGCCAGCGTGACCTACCTGCTGGCATCGCCGGATGACGTCACCCTGCCGCCGTTCACCTTGGGCCTCGTCAGCCTTCCCGCCTTCCTCGCCATCACGGCGATGACCTTCGTGACGGTGCCCATCGGCGCCCGGCTGACCCACGTTCTTCCCACGGGCCGCCTGCGCAAGGTCTTTGCCCTGTTCATCATCCTTGCGGCCCTGAATATGCTCCGCAAGGCCCTCTTCTGAAGGAAACGCATCCCATGGACCGGACTTCCACTCCCACCGATCCCGCAGACCTTGGCGCCGCCGAAGCGCGCCGCCTGATCGCCCGCAAGGCGCTTTCCGCATCCGAACTGGCCGAGGCCTGCATCACCCGTGTGGAGGCCGTGGACCACGCGGTGAACGCGCTGGTGGCGCGGGACTTCGACGGGCTGAGGGCGGGGGCTTGGGCGGCGGACAAGGCACTTTCCTCCGGCGCCGATCTCGGGCCGCTCCACGGCCTGCCGTTCGGCGTGAAGGACATGATCGACGTGGCCGGCTTGCCTACCACCTTCGGGTCTGAACTGTTCCGCGACAACATCGCCAAGAAGGACGATGCCATGGTCGCCGCGATGCGCGGCGCGGGCGCAATCCCCATGGGCAAGACCAACAACCCGGAATGGAGCGCGGGCGGCAACACCCGCAACCGCGTCTACGGTGCCACGGCCAACCCGCATGACCTCACACGCACCTGCGCCGGGTCCTCGGGCGGGTCGGCGGCGGGATTGGCAGCCGGGTACTTCCCCTTGGCCACCGGATCGGACACGGGCGGGTCGCTGCGCAACCCGGCGGCTTTCTGCGGCGTCGTGGGGTATCGCCCGTCGCCGGGTGTGGTGCCGGGCAACACGCGCGGCATCGGGTACTTCCCGCTGTCCACATCCGGCCCCATGGGCCGCAACGTGGAGGACACGGCCTTGATGCTGTCGGTGCTGGCACGGCCCGACATGCGCGACCCCTACACGGCGGTCGTGGATGGCCGCACCGCATGGGATCCGGCGCGGTTTGCCACGCTGCCGCGCTGCGATCTGTCCTCGCTGCGCGTTGCGTTCACCGAGGACTACGGCTTTGCGCCGACCGAAGGCATCGTGCGCGACCACTTCCGACGCGTTGTGCCGCAGCTTGCTCCGCTGTTCGGCACCGCGGATGAAGGAACACCGGATTGCGCCGATGCCGACCGCATCTTCTCGGTGCTGCGCGGCATCCTGTTCGTGGCCACGCACGGCAAGCGCCTGGATGACCACCCCGAACAGGTCGGCCCGAACGTGACGGAGAACGTCCGCGAGGGCCGCAGCTTCACCCCCGACAACATCGCCGAGGCGCTGTCGATGCAGGGCGCCTATCACCAGCGCTGGCAAATCTGGTTCGAGAGCCATGATTTCGTGATCTCTCCGGCGGTGACGATCAGCCCGCGCGACTGGCACGAGCTTTACCCGACCGAGATCGACGGGGTCGCGACGAAGAGCTACTACCACTGGCTGGCGATGGCCTACGCCTCCACCGTTGCGGGGCATCCATCGATCACCATTCCCTGCGGGACCGACGCAAACGGCATGCCCTTCGGCCTGCAGATCGTCGGGCGCCGTTACGACGACCTGGGCGTGCTGGCGGTGGCCGCCGAGCTGGAGGCGATCATCGCGGGGATTTCTGACCTCGCGCCCAAAGGCCCGGACATCGCCGCGTTGAAATCCGCCGGACGGCTGTCGGACGTCGAGGGGTTCCTGAGCCTCTGATCAGGCCCCCGGAGCAGGACGGTGCCGGGCCGCAGCGCGCGCCCGGCATCGTTCCTTCTGAAGTTCCGGCAGGCACGAAAAAGGGGCGCCCGGCAGGACGCCCCCAATCTTTTACAGCGGCGAAGTTTACTCCGGCGCGTATTCGGCGACGAAGGCGCGCAGTTCCTCGATCCGCTCGGCCGGCACTTCGGTCAGCACGTCGGCCATCGGCAGGGTCGCCTCGCGGAAGGTTGCAAGCTCTTCCTCCGTCGGCTCGTAAACGGCGATGCCGGCCTCTTCGAGGTTCTTCTTGTGCACGACCTCGGAGGCGTCGACCCATTCGAAAACCTCGGCCAGCGCGTCGAGGGAGGCTTTCTCGAAGGTGGCCTGCTCCTCGTCCGACAGACCGTCCCACCACGTGGTGGAGGCCAGCGCGAGGCGGGCGGACATGATCACCTTGGCGTCGGTGAAGTTGGTGAACAGGTCGCCCTGCCCGAAGGTCAGCGGCACGAGCGACGCGTTGACGTAACCGTTGGCGATGCCGGTCTGGATCGCGTTCGGCACTTCGGAGAACGGGATGACAACGCCGCTGGCGCCCATCATCTGGAACATTTCCAACTGGTTGGGATCCAGCGCGCGCATCCGCAGGCCTTCCATGTCGGATACGGTGCGGACTTCCTTCTCGTTGTTGAAGATGCCGAGGAAGCCCCCGGTGGGCACGATTGCCAGGATGCGCATGCCTTCGGCCGCCAGCTCTTCGTTCACCTGATCGAGGTAGTCGGATTCGGTGAAGAACTTGAACTCGTGCGCCGGATTTTCGAAGGTGTAGGGCAGTTGCAGCGCGCGCATCTCCTCGACGAACTGGGTCGCCACGGCGTAGTTCGACATCGAGATGTCGAGGATACCGGCGCGGATCTGGTCAAGGCGCTCGTCTTCGCCGCCGATTGTGTCGCGCGGGAAGGTCTCGGTGTCCCAGCCTGCTTCTTCGAGCGTGGTGAACAGGTTTTCCACATATCGATAGGTGCCGGACTGCTCCCGGTCGGGGTTGGAATCGAGCGCGACGTTGACCGACTGCGCCGAGGCGGCAGAGGCCAGGAACAGCGCGGTGAGGGTGGCGGTGGACGTTAAGTTCATCAGTTACTCCAGCATGTTGGATTCAGTGGATTTTGCGAAGGCGATCTCCTCCTCGAGAACCTTCGGCGAGATGAGCGCGCCAAGACCGGCAAGCCCGTGGAACAGGATCAGGATCAACGCGACCGGCAGGGCCGAGGCCATCCATGCGGTGGATATTTCGAGCCCTTCGGAGGTCCGCCCGATCTGGCGTTCGAGATACGGCCAGGTGAACCACAGCACGGGCGCGAAGAAGGTCCAGGACGCGAGGAACCGCGCCACGACCTGCACCTTCTGGCGCCAGACCACGTGGCTGGGCGGATGCACCATCGCCGGGTCGGCATGAGTGTGGAACGCCGCCGAGGCGCCCAGCAGCCCGCCCCAGACCATGAGCCAGCGGGCCAGTTCCTCGGTCCAGAACGGCGGCGAGGCAAAGGCGTAGCGCGCCACCACCTGAAGCATCATGACACAGAGCATCGCTCCGAAGCACAGCGCAGCGATCCGGGTGGCGAAGAAGTTCAGCCGTTGCGACGTGGCATAGGTGAGATTGGCGATACGGATCATCTGTCTCTCCTCACTCAACGAAACCGGCCAGGCGCGGCAGGAACAGTGTCAGTTCAGGGGTGAAGGTCAGGATCAGCAGGACACCAAGCTGGACCACCAGGAAGGGCGCGGCGGCTTTGGCGATGCCCCAGTAGGGCGCACCCGATACAGCCGAGACGACCAGCAGCGCCGCACCGAACGGCGGAGTGACGATGCCCAGCATCAGGTTCACCACGATGACAATGCCCAGGTGGATCGGATCGGCGCCCATCGAGATGCCCGTGGGCACGAGCAGCGGCACCAGCAGGGCCAGCGCCACCGGCACCTCGAGGAACATGCCCGCCACGAGGAAGACCGCGTTGAGCAGCAACAAGTATTTCCAGCCCTCGAACCCCAGCCCGATCAGCGCATCGGCGAGAAGCGTCGGCAGTTTCTCCAGACCGGCGAGATAGCCGAAGATCGCCACACCCGACAGCAGGATGAAGATCGAACCGGACAGGATTGCCGTGCGTTCGAGGCTCTTGATGATCGTGCCCCAGGACATCTGGCGATAGATGATCCCGGCGAGGATGGCGCAGCAGACCGCGACGCCGGCGGCCTCGGTCGGGGTCATGACGCCGAAGACGATACCCGAGAGGATGATGACGGGGATCACGGTGGCGGGCAGCGCATAGATCGCGCGGCGCAGCACTTCGCGTGCAGGGACACGCTCCCCCGTCGGGTGGTCGTGGCGATGCGCCAGCCACGCGTTCGCACCAAACAGCGCAACCGCCATGATGAGACCCGGCACGATGCCCGCGATGAACAGCGCTGCCACCGAGGTGTTCATCAGCGCCCCGTAAAAGATCATGATGATCGACGGCGGAATGATCGGCCCGATCACCGACGACGCGGCGGTGACGGCACCGGCATATTGCACCGTGTAGCCCGACTTCCGCATCGCCGGGACCAGCGTGTTGGACACCGCAGCCGCATCTGCCATCGCCGACCCGGAAATCCCGGCGAAGAACACCGACGTCAGAATGTTCACATGCCCCAGCCCGCCCTTCAGACGTGCCATCAGCGCCATGGCCAGATCGATCAGCGCTTTCGTGACGCCCGCACGGTTCATGATTTCACCGGCCAGAATGAACAACGGCATCGACATGATCGAGAACAGGTCGATATGAGCGATGATCCGTTGGGGCGCCGCAGCAAGGAAGCGCGCCCTGTCGGCGGCGATGAAGGACAGGATGGAGGCCGCCCCGATCAGGTGCGCAAGCACGGCGCCACCCAGAAGCAGGGCGACGGAAAAGATGAGGATCGGCAGTGCTGTCATTTGTACCCCAGTCGTCAGGTTCGAGAGTGTTCGGCCGGTTGTGTTGGTTTTTAATTGAACGATGTTCTATAACTGTTAAACCAAACTCGTCGAGTCCGTCACGCAAAATGAAACACGCCTATTTTTTGAACGGGAATCGTACCGGTGACCACTGAGAATGATGAAAAAAAGGGCAAGATGCTGCGTGGACGGGCCGCAGCGGTCGGGTTGAGCAAGAATCAGGTGGTCGCCGCGGCGGTCGCGCAGATCGACGAAAAGGGGCTGGCGGCCTTCTCCCTCCGAGAGCTGGCCCGCAATCTGGGCGTCTCTCCGGCAGTGATCTACTGGCATGTCGGTGGCGCGAAGGAAGACCTCTTCGCCGAGATTTCCGCCTCGATCACCGGGACCCTGTCCGACACTCTCGACGCCGACATGGCTTGGGACGACCGGCTCCGGCAGGTGTTCCTCAACTACCGCAAGCTGGTGCATCGTCATCCCGCGGTCGCGCCGCTGCTGGGCGCGCAGATGAAGTCCAACGGTGTCGCGAACCTCGACTGGGTCGAGACGATCCTTTCGGCGCTGCATGACGGCGGCTACCGCGGCGATGCGCTGCGCCCGGCCTTCAACGTGCTGGTCGGCGGGCTCGCCGGGTTTGTCACCATGGAACTGGCGCCGCCGCCCGTCAGCAAGCCGGGCAGCGAAGGCGAAACCTGGCAGGAGCTCTTCGCAAAGCGGGTCGCGCAGACCGATCCGGACCTCTACCCGCTGACGGCGGCCGCGCTGCCCGACATCTCCAACCGCATCTTCGTCCTGCGCTGGCAGAACGGTGCCGTGAATCCCTACAACGACAGTTTCGAATTGCTGCTCGACCTCCTGGTCGAGGGGCTGAAGGCCCGGGCCCCGGCCCAACCTTCCTGACCGCCACACTTCAACTCCCTTCAGACGACAAGGAAACACCGATGAACCTCCCCTTCTCCAAGACCCGCCGTGTCGGCAACACCGTCTACCTTGCAGGCGAGATCGGCTTTGACGCGGACGGCAAGGTCCCGGCGGGTATCGAGGCGCAGACGCGCAACATCTTCGAGCGGCTCAATGCGACGCTCGAGACCGAGGGCCTGACGCTGGCCAACGTGGTCTCGGCCACCTGCTACCTGACCGACACCAGCGACTTTGCAGAGTTCAACCGTGTCTACGCCGAGTACTTCTCCGATCCGCTGCCCGTCCGCACCACCGTGCAAAGCGGCCTGATGATCGACGCGAAGGTCGAGATCACCGTCATCGCCGAAGCCTGACCCGGGCCTGCGGAGGCTTGGCGCCGCGATGCGCGCCTGCCCCGGCCACAACTCTCCGGACCGGCGGTCCCGCCGGTTCGCTTCCCACTACCGGAACTTCTCATGGCCGATTTTCTCGTTCTCGGTGCCGGCATGGTCGGCGTTTCCACCGCATTGGCACTGCAGGAGCAGGGCCTGTCGGTCACACTCATCGACCGCAAGGCGCCCGGGCGCGAAACTTCTTTCGGCAACGCCGGGATCATCCAGGCCGAAGCCGCGGAACCTTATGGCCTGCCCCGCGACCCGATGACCTTGCTGCGCTTTGCGCTTGGCCGGACCAACGATGTGACATGGTCCGTGGCCGGCGTCGCCGAGATGCTTCCGGCGCTGTGGAAATACTACCGTAACTCCTCGCCTGCCCGCCATGCCGAGATATCGCGCACCCATGTCAGGCTGACCGAACGCTCGACCCGCGACCACGCTCCGCTGATCGCCGAGGCCGGAATGGAGAACCTGATCACCCGCGACGGGATTGCCCTCCTCTACCGCAACGCTGCCGAATACGCCGCTGCGGTGGCCGACGCCGAACGGGTCCACGCCACCTATGGCACGCGCTTCCGCGCGGTCGACGGTGCGGACTACGCGAGAGAGGACCCCGCTCTGCTGAAGGCGCCTGCGGGTGTGATCCACTGGCAGGACTCCTGGAGCTGCGCGTCGCCCGGCACGCTGACGGCGGGCTATGCCGATCTCTTTGTCCGCCGCGGCGGCCAGGTGGTGGCCGGCGACGCGAGCACGCTGCGGCAGAAGGGCACCGGCTGGCAGGTCGAGACCGATGAAGGCACCGCTGGCGCCACGCAGGCCGTCATAGCCCTTGGCCCATGGTCGCCGCGCCTGTTGGCCCGGTTCGGCTACCGCGTCCCGATGATCTACAAGCGCGGCTATCACGGCCATTTTGCCGCGCCGCGCGCTCCTGTCCGGCCTTTCCTCGACGTGGCGCACGGGATCGTCGCCGCGCCGATGACCGACGGTCTGCGGCTTGCCACAGGGGCTGCGCTGGTGACCAGGGACAGCCCCGCCGACCCGCGCCAGCTGAACCGTGGCCGGACCGGGATTTCCGACCTGATCGAGGTCGGCGCCCGGCTAGAGGAGCCCCAGTGGTCCGGCGCCCGGCCCTGCCTCCCGGACATGCTGCCGCTGGTGGGCGCCGCCCCCCGGCACAAGGGCCTCTGGATGAACTTCGGCCACGGCCACCAAGGCTTCACCCTTGGTCCGACGACCGGCGCCCTGCTCGCGCAGATGGTTGCGGGCCATCCGGTCGAGGGCTTCGCCGCCCTCCTGCCCTCAAATCGGATATAAGACATGACCTTTCACGCAGACACCCTGACCGCCGACCTTGCCCGCGCCGAAGAGGACTTCCGCAAGCGCACGCCCAAAAGCGCGCAGGCGCTGGCCCGCGCGTCCCGCGTTCTGCCGGGCGGCAACACCCGCAGCTCGCTCTGGGCGGCGCCGTACCCGCTGTCGATCACCGGCGGCGCGGGCTGCCGCATCACCGATGTCGACGGCAACACCTACACCGATTTCCTGGGCGAGTTCACCGCCGGCATCTTCGGACACACCTGCCCGTCGCTTGAAAAGGCCGTGACGGCTGCGCACCGTGGCGGGTTCGGACTGTCCTCGCACACGCCATACGAGGTCGCGCTGGCCGAGGAACTGGCGGCGCGTTTCCCCTCCATCGACCTGCTGAGGTTCACCAATTCGGGGACGGAAGCCAACGTGATGGCGCTGACCGCCGCGCGTCTGGTGACGGGTCGTGAGCGCGTCGTGGTCTTTGCCGGGGGCTACCACGGCGGGGTCCTGACATTTGGCAACGGCAATGCGCCGGTCAACGTGCCTTTCGACTTCGCCATCCTGCCCTACAACGACCCGCAGGCGGCGGCGCAGGAATTTTCCAAGTCGGTCGATCACATCGCCGCCGTCCTGGTGGAGCCGATGCAGGGCGCGGGCGGCTGCAACGTCGGCACGTCCGAGTTCCTGCAGGCTTTGCGCGATCTCTGCGACGAAAGCGGCGCGCTGCTGATCTTCGACGAGGTGCAGACCGCGCGCATGGCGCCGGGCGGCGCACAGGAACGTCTGGGCATCACGCCGGACATGACGACACTTGGCAAGATCTTCGGCGGCGGCCTCGCGTTCGGAGCATTCGGGGGCAAGAAGGCCGTGATGGCGCGCTTCGATCCGTCCCACCCCGATGCAATCCCCCACGCGGGCACCTTCAACAACAACCGGCTGACCATGGCCGCCGGGCTGGAAGCGATCCGCAACCACCTGACACCGGATGCATTGGCTGCCCTCTACGAGCGCGGAGAAGCCTTCCGCGCCGCGCTGAACGACCGTTTCACGGCACAGGGCGGATGGTTTCATGTGACCGGGATGGGATCCATCATGAACATTCACGCCACGAGCGAGGACACCGCGCTTCGCCGCGACCGCCTGCGCCTCTTGCATTTCCGGATGATGGAAAGGGGCTACTACTTTGCTTCGCGCGGCCTGATCGCGCTGTCCTTCGCGGTGGGTGAGGAAGAGATGGGCGGTTTCCTGAATGCGCTCGACGCCGTGCTCACAGCCGGGCAATCCGTTCCGGCAAAGTGACCGTGCCCACAGCGTGCATCACTCTTGTCGTAAGAGCGCCCGCAAATCCCGAAGATCCCGGCCGAGCAGACCTGAACGCTCCGCGCCGTCAGGCGTGCCACTCGGCGAAACGGGGGTCCGGCGCGTATAGCTGGATGGTGTGAAAGAAGATGTCGATCTCAAGCGCCAGCCCCACCTCGAATTCATTGAGTTCGGCGCCGCTCCAGCGGTGCCGTTCGAGGCAGGCGAGGAAGTCGCGGCGCGCCTGCTCGTCGCGCGGCTTCAGCGGCAGGGTCTCGGCGGCGCGGAGCAGGTCAATGCGCTTGTGCACTTCCCGCATGCCAGAGAACGCCTCCATCATCGGGCGTGTCAGGCGCGGCTCGGCCTGCCATGACCTGCCGCCAAAGACCTCCTGCACGACACGGTTGCCGGCCCCCAGGCAATCGTAGGCGACACAACCGGGAAAGCCCTCCTGCGTCAGCCGGTCGTGGATGGAACAGCTGTGGCCCGAAAGGTTCCGGCACGGCTCGCCGGGGTTCTTGTCGAAGGCGAAATCCTTGCCCTTGTCAAAAGCCAGCGCGAGGCAGCACAGCGCGGCGCACTTCGCACAATCGGTCTTGAGGTGGTCGGTCTGAGGCATCGCGGCTGTGGCCTTTCATCGGTCCGTCGGACGGGCTCGCCCTCGCCGCCGTATCCCGCAGAACGGCCCCGCAATGCAAGGCTGGGCACCGACAAAGGGCAGGTCCGACGCGGCGTCCGGCCCGTTGTCAGGCGCCTACGCTCTCGTCCTCCGGTTGCCTGTCGGCGGCCCAGCTGGCGATGGCCTGCTCGCGCACCCTCGCGATGACATCGGCGGGAATGTCCTGACCATGCGCGCTGCGCAGCGGCTCGTCGTGAAAGAGGTAGACACGGGACAGGAACGGGTCGAACTCCAGCGATCCTTCGCCGTAGCGTTCGCCATGCCCCGAGGTCGACACCACGACGCCGTTGCCCCAGTCCTGACCGCTGTCGTTGTTCGGGTTGTAGAAGTAGATCCGCATCCGCCCGGCCTGATCCTCTGCCACCCGCAGGATGGCGATGGCATGCCAGCCCACGAACCGCTGCTGCGCATCCGTCACAGCGATACCGGCCGGTTGCGGGTGACCAAGCGGTCGGCCGCCGTTGTGGTCGGGATGATATGTCGCAAAGAAACGGCGCAGGAAGTCGTCGTAGGCCGCCAGCTTCCCGGTGGTGACATCCACCGCGACGGCGCAATCGCGTGACACCCACCAGCCGTGGAACTGCGGATTGATCCACTTGTGCGGATCGCCGGGGCGTCCCGCGCACAGCCGGCCCATCTCGGCGTAGATCCGGTCGAGATGCCCGACCAGAAGGACCGACACCGGGTCGGCGTCGATCGGTCCCATACCCGCAAGCCCTGCCGGAAGGTCGGCGGAGTTGATCGGCGTGCCCTCGAACTGCATCTGGAGGGTGTCGAACTCGGCCACCTGCGTCACGAGGTGCAGCAGGTAATCCGGGTCGTTCAACGCCCAGAGTGCGATGGCCCGGGCGGACTGACAGGTCGGATTGGCGCCCTGCCCGACGCCCAGCGGCTGCCCGAGCACCTGAAGCACACCGGCCAGCAATTGCGTCTCCGGCGAGACGGCAGGCCCGAACCCGAGCGCGAGACGGTCCCGCGCCGCGCCGCGCAGGCGGAGCGACAGTTGCCGTTCCAGCGCCGGAACCATCGGCGCGTGATGCAGGGTGCCGCGTTCCAGCAGCATGGCGAGCCCGTAGGCGGCCTGCGGCGTGGCCGGCGTCACGGCGCTGCGCACCAGTTTCTCGATCACGCCGCGATAATGGCGCCAGCAGTCGAGGCCGGTGGACCCGAGGCCAAGCGCCTCGGGGATCAGGGGTCGCTGATCGAAGTCCAGCGCCCATGTCAGGAAGGCCGCATGGTAGTCGGAGACCAGCCCCGTATCGTGCATCGCGCGGGCAAACCCCATGGCCTCACGCGAGAGGCCGGCGTCGTCGGCGACCGATATGCGGTCGAGGTAGACGGCAAGGCCCGGATCGTCGCGCGACGCCGTCGTCGGGCCGAAAAGGGCACTGACCAGACGCTCCGCGCCGAGGCGGGTGCTGCCGGGTTCGGTGCCGTTCTCGTTCAGGGCGACAGCGATCTGGGCGATCATGTCCTTGACCACACCCACCTGCACCGAGCGCTGCTCCAGCAGGCGCCAGATCTCGGACACGAGCACGCTGAGAACGTCGTTCAGCCCGATATGGTCCGCGATGTGCCGCAGCACCCGGCATTTCACCTCGTGCCGCGCACCGAGCCCCCGGGCCGCTTCGTCCGGCACCCCGAACAGGTCCTTCAGGTTCAGCGCAAGCACCTGTGTCAGGAAGTGCCGCGCGCCGTCCTGATGCAGGTTGCCATGCCGGGCGTCGCCCTTGGCCACGGCCAGGAACCGCGACAGGCTGGCCGCCTCCAACGCCTGGAACGCGGGGTCTTCGGACACCAGCGTCCCTCCGACCAGTTGCGGCAGGAGCGCCTCGGGCCGGTCCCAGTCGGACCCGACGAAAAGCCCGGCTGCGTCCATGCGTGCCGCCCGTTCGCGCACCACCCCCAGCCCGCCGGGCTGGGCGATGATGCGGCCAAGAACGTCGAGCACGGGGCGCTGATAGCGGGCCTTGGCAAAGGGCCGGGCCCGCTCCAGCCGTTCAATCGCAAGATCGAGCGTACCGGACAAGCGCGCCAGCGCGGCGCTGTCGTCCCCGGTCTGCCCGTCCGCGGAGGACGCGTTTCTGAGGTTCATCAAACGTAATAATCCAGCTCTTCCTGCTTCTTCAGAAGGTCTCGCAACTCGTGCGGGTTGTCACCGAAGAAATAGGCCAGCCCCCAGTGCGTGCCGAACGCGGACCGTTTGGCCACCTTCTGCTCGCGCGGGTCGGCCAGTTCGTGAAATTCGAAATACGGGTGGTTCGCCGTATCTTCGGGGATCTCCAGACGGCTGACCACGCGGCGGCGCGGATAGACACCGAAACACCCGGCGTGGCCCTTGGCATCGACAATCTCCTTCGGGAAGAAGGCGTCGAGCTCTTCCTGCGTGGTTTTCGGATCGAAGGCCACCACCAGCCCCTGGTAGCCGTTGAAGCCGTAGGCCCGTTCGATCAGCTCCAGCGCGTTGAAGCCCGGCGGGCGATAGGCGACCTCACCGAAGTACAGCTTGTTGTCGCTGGTAAGGAAATACTCCGGGTGGATGAAGCCGAAGTCGATGTCGAAGACCTCGATCAGCTTCTCGATTTCCTCGGTTATCCGTTCGCGGTGCGCCTCGAGCTCCGGCGTGGCGGGCACGAAGACCGAGTAGCCCAGCGTGACGTATTCCGAGATGTTCAGGAACTGCACCTTGCCGTTCTTGATCCACGCCTCGACGGCGAATTCCCAACCGTCAAGGTGGCTTTCCAGCAGCGCCGGAAATTCCTCGTCGGGGATGTTGTCGACGTCCTCGGGGGTGCGGATCACCCGGTGACCGGCGGTGCCGGACTTGTCGAAGGCCTTGAAGTGGATCGGATCGTTCGGGTCGCCGTCCAGCTTCAGCAGCGTCTGGTTGACCCGCTTGAGGAACCGGATCACGTCGCCGCGGTCGTGCGCCTCTTCAAAGACGCCCACCCGGATACCGCCCAGCTGCGCGCGGCGCTTCATCAGCGACTTGTCGCGGAACAGCATGGCCTGCCCCAGAAGCCGCGGGTTCTTCATCAGCACGGCATTGATCGCACCGGCCCATTCCACCGTCTCCTCGAAGATCGGGATGGCCACGTCGACGCCCATGTCGTCAAGCCGGTGCGCCAGCTCGTGCGAGCGTTCGTTCAGACGGTCGAAGTCCCACGGGACAAAGGGAATGTCGTTCTGCTTGCAGTAGTCCTCGGCCCAGGGCGGAGCGACGACCACATACCGGCGGTCGAAGCGGTCGACCGCGTCAATGGCGTTCAGGCTCCAGCCGAGCAGGGCGACATACCCTTTATCCGGGTTCTTGTCAGTCATTGCATATCCTTTCATCAGGCAGACCAACAGGGACGAGCGCGCGTCCTGTCCGCTCGCGGACTAAGGGAAGGTCCTGTTACGGGAGATGCGACCCCGGCGAGCTGATCTGCGTCGGTTTCAAGTTAAGAGGTTAGCCCGCCGCGGACCGATTTCAACCGGGTCACGCAAGACAAGCCGATCCGCGGGCGCAGGGCACCCGCCTGTAACGCAGGGATGGAGGACGGGGTCAGAGCAGGTTTCTGAGCGGCCCGTCGGCGCTGATCGTCTTGGAGCCGTCGGGCTCTTCCAGGACGTCGAGCCATGCCTTTTCGTCGTCGATCTCGACGAAAAAACGCCATTCGTCCTGTTCGATCATGGCAATGGCTTCCTCGGTCGAGAGCCGCCACTGCGACTTGCCGAAAAAGGATTTGCGGACGCCTCCGATCGCAAGGAGCTGTGCGCCATTGTCCGCAACCTTTGCCCATGTCACTTGAGCTGGTGCAGCCATAGTGTTCACCACCTTTCTACCTTAAGGATAGCGCAAGATTGCCGCTGGGGAAACAGTTAAGGCCTAGTTAACTGTATTCACTCACTAAATCCTGGACGAACGGTGCCGCGGCCATGGGGCTTTGGGAGATTCGGCGGCTCGCCGGTACTTTCATTCGGTGCCTGCAGCATGGCCCCGACGCAGGCGCACATCGGCTTTCCATGCGATAACCCGTCGGCGGCATTCGCCCGCCAGAGACCGCCGCCATGGCGCAAAAGAACCGAGGCGCGCCGAAGTTGGCCGTTAACGCTTTCGTGAGTTGCTACCGCCCGCGGGCGCGGGCATCGATTTCCACATGGTGAAGCGTGTTCTCCTCGTTCTGCTTCTCGGCCTGACCGGCCTGATGGTCGCGATCTCTCCGGTCGCGGCACAGATCGCGTCCGACCGTGCGATCTGTGCACCGCAGGTGCAGGCACAGGTCGAGGACACGCGCATGGTTCACCACGGCCATCAGGGCCACGTGACGCCACCGGACGACACCGCAGCCAAGGAGCAGAAGTCCGAAACCGCGCTGTTCAGTTGCTGCGATCACGGCTGCGTCCTCGACATCTCCAACCTGCCGGACACGGACGCAAAAACCGTGTCCGAGACGCGGGTGCCCGCGGACTGGTCCGTGCTCGACCGCGCCGACCTGACGGGACCCATCGGTCTGCGTCGTCCTCCGAAGGCCTGATCTTCCCGCCACGGGTGTGCGTGCCGCGCCCTGACTGAAGATCCCTTCGGAGTCATTCCATGAAATACCGTTTCGCGGCGCTTCTGCCGCTGGCGCTTGCGGGCTGTGCACAGCCTCTGGCGTTGCCCGAGGCCGGTGCGCTGATCCGCGCCGCCGATCCGTCCACCGCCACCGCCGCCCAACCGGGGCCGAGCGTCGGCTACACCGCCTACCCCATTGCCGAGCCACTCGACTGGCGGCAGCTCAACGACGCGCAGGCGCCGGGAGGTGGCACATGAAGCATGTGATCGCGCTGGCCGGGCTGGCGCTTCTGACCGCTTGTGCCGATACGGCGACCGTGAAGGGCGCCTCCGATCCGCAAGCCGGTTTCGCCTTCGTCGCCGATGGCGCCAACCGTTCGACGGGCGCAAAGGCCGCCTGGGCGCAGACCGCCGCCGATGTGGCCGCGAACGAGGCGCGCGCCAAGGCGCTGGTTGCGGGCAAGACCATCGGGCCGGACACCGCCGTACAGGTCGCCTTGATGAACAATCGCGGGTTGCAGGCGGCCTATGCCGACCTGGGCCTTTCGGCCACCGACCTCTGGGAAACCGCGCTGGGGCCGCGTCCGAGTCTCGAACTGTCGCTCAGCGGCATCGGCGAGGCCAGTCTGGCCCGCTCGCTCGAGGCGACCGTCACCGGCGCCATACTCGACCTGGCCACGCTCAAGCCGCGCACACGCATCGCCGAGATGCACTTCCGCCAAGCGCAGCTAGAGGCGCTGGCCGAAACGCTTGCGCTGGCCGCCGAGACGCGCATGGCGTGGATCGACGCCGTGGCGGCGTTCGAGGCGTCGTCTCTGATCGCGCGGGCGCAGGGCACGGCAGAGGCCGCCTCCGAACTCGCGGCCGAACTGGGCCGCACCGGTGCGATGAACCGCGCCGACCAGGCGCGCGAGCATGTGTTCACCGCGGAACTCGCCGCCGAACGCGCCGAGGCCCGGCTTGAGGCGCAGCTTGCGAAGGAGAAGCTGACCCGGCTCATGGGGCTCTATGGCGCGAGCACCGATTTCTACGTGCCCGACCGCTTGCCAAGCCTGCCGGGCCGCAGACCGGGGCGCAGCAATGCCGAGGCCCTCGCCCTGCAACATCGCGTCGACCTCGCCATCGGCAAGCTCGAACTGGAAGCGATTGCGCAGGAGTACCGCCTGACCAGCCAGACCCGCCGCATCGAGGGTGCGGAAGTCACAGCCGGTGCAGAAGTGGAACGCAGCGACGACAACGAAACCGAAGTCGCCCGCGTGCTGCAGGCCAGCCTGGAAATCCCGCTCTACGACACGACAAAGCTGACCTCGCGGCGCGGTGCACTGGAGTATTCCCGCGCGGCGCATGAACTGGCGCAGCACGCGGTCAACGCGCGGTCCGAGGCACGCTCTGCCCATGCGGAAGTCACCGGCACCTACAACATCGCGCGGCACTGGCGTGACGAGGTGCTGCCCCTGCGCCGTGAAATCGACCGCGAGGCGCTGAAATCCTACAACGGCATGCTGACCTCAACCTTCGAGCTGATCGAGGACGCCCGTGACGGGCTGGAGGCACAGCTGTCCACCGCCGAGGCCAGGGCCGATTACTGGCGCGCCGAAGCCAACCTGAAAACCGTGATCTGGGGTCCGCCCGCTGGAGGTGACGAATGAACCGCCGTCAATTGCTGGCCGGTGGCGCTGGGGCCGTTCTGGCCTCTGCCGCCGCAGCCGAAACCCGTTTCCGTGATCTGCCCGAGGCAGCCTCGACCGACAGCCCCTACACGCAGGTGCCGCCACGGCCCGGCTCCGGCCCGGACTACAACCCGGTCGTGACGCTCAACGGCTGGTCGCTTCCCTGGCGGATGAATGGCAACGTGAAGGAGTTCCACCTCGTCGCGGAGCCGGTTGAGCGTATCATGGCCGACGGGATGATGGCCCGGCTCTGGGGCTACAACGGCCAGTCCACCGGCCCGACCATCGAGGCGGTGGAAGGCGAGCGCGTGCGCATCTACGTCACCAACCGCCTGCCGGAACACACCTCGGTCCACTGGCACGGGCTGATCCTGCCTTCGGGCATGGACGGCGTCGGCGGGCTGAGCCACCCCGCAATCCCACCCGGCAAGACCTTCGTCTACGAGTTCGACCTGATCAAATCCGGCACCTTCATGTACCATCCCCACGCGGATGAGATGGTGCAGATGGCGATGGGCATGATGGGCCTTTTCATCGTGCATCCGCGCGATCCCGCCTTCATGCCGGTGGACCGGGATTTCGCCTTCCTGCTGGCGTCTTACGACATCGACCCCGGTACATACATCCCGCGCGTGGCAGAGATGACCGACTTCAACTTGTGGACCTGGAACAGCCGGATCTTCCCGGACATCGACCCGTTGGTGGTGAACAAGGGAGACCGGGTGCGGGTGCGCTGCGGCAACCTCACGATGACCAACCACCCGATCCACATGCACGGCTACGACTTCGAGGTGACCTGCACCGATGGCGGCTGGGTGCCAAAATCCGCCCGCTGGCCGGAGGTCTCCATCGACATTCCCGTGGGCGCCATGCGCGCCTACGAATTCGATGCAATCCACGAAGGCGACTGGGCGATCCACTGCCACAAGTCGCACCACACGATGAACGCCATGGGCCACGATCTGCCGACCTTCATCGGAACGGACAAGACGCGCCTCACGCAGATGATCCGCCGCCAGCAGCCGGGATACATGCCCATGGGCACGGCGGGCATGGCCGATATGGGCGAAATGTCCATGGAACTGCCCGACAACACCGTGCCGATGATGACCGGCTGGGGGCCGTTCGGTCCCCTGGAGATGGGCGGCATGTTCTCGGTGGTGAAGGTGCGCGAGGGCATCGCGCCGGACGATTACTCCGACCCCGGATGGTATCAGAACCCTCCGGGCACCCAGGCCTGGGAATGGACCGGAGAACTGCCCGAAGAGGTGCGCCAGAGCAGCGCCGCCACGGTCATAACCCCCAAGAGTCACCTCAACCACGATCACTGATCCGGGCCCCTGCCCGGCACTGACCCCAAGCCCCCGCGAAGGGGCAAACACCTGAAAGGAAACGCGTATGAAAACCCTCAAGGCACTTGCAATCGCCCTGCTCACCGTGACCGCGCCCGCTTCGGTCGCCCTGGCCGAAAGCCACATGGCCATGCCGATGAGCCAGGGCACGATCACCAAGATCGACACCAAGTGGAAGAAGGTCACCATCGACCACGGCCCGCTGGAAAACCTCGACATGCCGGCGATGAAGATGGTCTTCGACTATGCGGACGGCATGATGGAAGGCCTGAGCGAAGGCGCCACGGTGTCCTTCGTCGCAGACCGCGTGAACGGCAAGCTGACCGTCACGGAGATCACGTCCGAGTGATCTTGCGGCCTTCGGGCCGCCCTATTGCGCTGGATCAAGGTCGATGGTCCGGGTCCGGCGCATACTGGAGCCATAACAAGAAGACCGAAGGAGGTCGCCATGAGATGGTTCGCAGTTCCGATGATGTTGCTTGCCCAACCGGCCCTTGCCGACCGTGGTGAGGTGTACGGTTACATGATGGACGGTTACGGCCACGGCATCGGCATGATGTTCGGGCCGGTGCTCTGGCTGATCGTGCTGGGGCTGGTCGTGGCCGGTGTGGTCTGGTTCGTCCGGCAGCCCGGCAATGCCATGGCCCAGAAGGCGCCCGGCGATGCGCTGGCCGAACTGGACATGCGCCTGGCGCGTGGTGACATCGACGCCGAGGACTATGCCGCCCGCAAGAAGCTGCTGGCAGGCTGAACGGTTCGATCCGGTAGCAAGATCAGGGACGCGCCCCGCCGCAAGGACGGGGCGCGTTTCGTCATTTGCGGAACTGCGAGTGGCACGCCTTGCAGGTTTCGCCAAGCTGGCCCAACGCAGCGCCGAGGTCGGCCTCGGACTGGATGGTCCCGGCAAGCTTCTCTGCCGCATGCTCCGCATCCTTCGCCCGGGACGAGAACGTCTCCCAGTCTTCCCAGATCACCGGCAGGGCCTCCGATTTCGGGTCCTCCGCGCGCACCTCGAACATGGAGACGATCTGCGCCGACTGTGCGGCGATCTCGTTCAGGGCGCTGTTGGCCGCGTTGGCGTCGAAAGCCATCTGGCCTTTTGCCATGGCCCCCACGAGCTTCATCTGGTCGCCGATGGTCTCCATGACCATCATGCGCGCCATGACATCCTTGTTCTCGACCCCGCCATGCGCCAGCGCCGCGGTGCCTAGCGCGATCAATGCGATTGCCAGTTTAGCTTTCTTCATGTCAGTCCCTCGTTGGTTTTTTTAAGTCACGTTTATCCAGGTGGTCATGCCCGATGCGGCATGGGCGAGCATGTGACAGTGGAACAGCCACTTGCCCGGGTTGTCGGCGGTGAAGGCGATCTCAAGCGGTTCGTCCGGCACGCTGAGGATGGTGTCGCGCAGCGGACCGAAACTGCCGTCGGCGCGGACCTCACGGAAGTGCATGCCATGCAGGTGCATCCCGTGCGGAAAGGCCGTGCGGTTCTCGAGCCTGATGCGCAGCACCTCGCCCAGGGCAAGGTCGGCAAAAGGCGTTTCCGTCCGCCCCGCCTGCCCTGCAAGCGCCCAGAACTGCCCCTTCTCGATCAACGCGCGGAAGCCAAGGCGCTCTCCCTCGAACATGGCGCTTTCCATGCCCGCCATAGCGCCGCCTTCCATCACCATGTCGAGGCTGCGGGCCTCTGACAGATCCGGCAGCGCGGTGCGCGGGTTGGCGGGCAAGGCCGCCGGCGCCGGGCGCGGGGTGGTGGCGGACTGGCCGGATACCCTGACCTCGGCCAATGCCTCCCAGCTGTCGTCGTCCATCCACATGAGCAGGCCCGCGGGCGCGCCTTCGTCCGCGGTGATGTCCACGATCAGATCGGCGCGCTGCGCGGGGGCCAGCACGATCTCGTCGCTCACCTCTTCCGGGCCATCCAGCGGCATCCCGTCGAGCGCGACGGTCCACCCCCTCATGCCCTGCAGGCGCAGCACGAAGATCCGCGCGTTGGCGGAATTGATCAGGCGCAGGCGCAGGCGTTCATGCCGCTTCGCGGTCAGGGCAAAGTCGTATCGGCCGTTCACCCCGACCAGGTTCCCGGTACGTCCGCCATGGCTCATCATCATCGGATGGTTGAAGGGCTCCACAAAGCCGCCGGTGTCCGGGTCGAGCAACCAGTCGCCCAGCATCAGCACCTCGTCGCGGTCCACGTCGGGGGCGTCCGCCTCTTCGACGATCAGCGCGCCGGACAGGCCGCGCGCCACCTGCTCCATGGAGTTCGTGTGCGCGTGGTACCAATAGGTCCCGGCGTCCGGCAGCGTGAAGTCGTAGTCGAAGGTGCCACCGGGCGGCACGGCCTCCTGCGTCAGCCCGGCGACCCCGTCCATGGCGTTGTCGATACGGATGCCGTGCCAGTGCACGGAGGTCGCCACATCGAGTTCGTTGACCAGTTGCCGCTGCAGGCGGTCGCCCTGCCGCATACGGATCGTTGCACCCGGTATGGTGCCGCCATAGGACCAGACCGGGGTGGCGGGATAGCCGTCTGGCGCCAGTTGCACGCTGGCCTTCTGCGCGACAAGCGTATCCGTCGCCCCCCATGCGGGCCGGGCCAGCATCGTCCCGGCAAGACCGGCGCAGAAAGCGCGCCGGCCAATCGAAAACCCTGTCATGTCAGTTGATCCCGTTGGCCCGTTGAAGCTCTCGAACGTAGGTCACGATTCCCGCGACGTCGGCCTTTGTCAGCCCCTCCTGCGCAGGCATGTTGCCGAACCGCCAGTGATGGGCGCGCACGCCCTGCTGCACGGCGAGGAAGAACGCCATGTCACCATGGTGCGAAGGTTCGTAGATCTTGTGAATGAGCGGCGGACCGAAGCCGTCCTTGCCTGCGGCGTTCTTGCCATGGCACGCGGCGCAGACGGCGTCGAAGGCCTGCTTGCCCACCTGTGCCTCGGCCGAGAGGGTCTCAGGCAGGGTGACGGAAACGATGGGCGCACCTTCGGTCGCCGTGTCCGTCGTTTCCTGCGAATTGGTCTGTGTCGTGGTCAGGTATGCGCCGATGGCGACTGCAACGACAGCCGCGCCAGCGAAAGCGATCTTCTTCATTTCAGTATCCTGAGTGGCACGGGGGACAGGCCCGCGTGCGGTATTCGACATTTCGGGCGAAAGGCCCGCGGTTCAGTCGATCTCAGGCACGCGGAGGGGGAAGATCGCGCTCCGGGCTGCGGTGGCGGCCCGTGACAGACGTGGGCCTGTCGTGCAGGTAGCGGAAACTGCCGTTCAAAGCCGTCTGATGCTCAACCGGCAGCATCGCAAGGGCGCCGCCGGTCACATGGTGGCAGTCGGGCATGGCGTCCGCCTGGTCCGCCCTGGTCGTCTCATGATGGCTGTCGGGACAGTCCGGGCAGTCGTGGACGTGATCCACGACCCCGCCCGCCATATCGGCAGAGGCCACCTGAGGCAGGCTCACCAGCAGGATAGCGACGGCAAGCGTCAGGACACCTGCGACGCACAGCATGCGCCGCACGGCGGCTGCGCTGTCCCTGCACGTCTTCTGCCCTGTTGCCATCAGGCCTGCCATGAACTGTCTCCTCGGTGGTACTGAACCCCGAACCCGGTTGATGATACAATCAATCTGTCGTGAACGTCAAAGTTTCGCCGCCCGGAGCCGCAAGGCATTGCCGATGACCGACACCGAGGACAGGCTCATCGCCGCCGCGGCGACCATCGGAGACAGCAGTACGCCGAGGAACGGGTACAGAAGCCCCGCCGCCAGCGGGATGCCCGCGGTGTTGTAGACGAAGGCGAAGAACAGGTTCTGCCGGATGTTGCGCATCGTGGCCTCCGCCAGCCTGCGGGCACGGACGATGCCGGTCAGGTCGCCTTTTACCAGCGTCAGGCCCGCGCTTTCCACCGCCACGTCGGCCCCGGTGCCCATGGCGATGCCCACGTCGGCCTCGGCGAGCGCGGGCGCATCGTTCACCCCGTCGCCCGCCATGGCGACGGACAGCCCCTCCCCCTTCAGACGCCGCACGAGCGCGCCCTTGTCCTCGGGCGAGACACCGGCGTGGACTTCGTCGATGTTGAGCTCCCGCGCCACGGCCTGCGCGGTTGCCTCAGCGTCGCCAGTCGCCATGACGATCCGCAGCCCTGCCTCGTGCAGCGCACGGATGGCATCGGGCGTGGTCTTCTTGATCCGGTCGGCCACCGCGACCAGCCCGGCGGCACGTCCGTCGACGGCCACGAACATGGCTGTCTTGCCCTCGACCTGCATGGCCTTCGCCCGATCCGAGGGAAGGTCCTCGACCCCGAGATCCCGCATCAGCGCAGCGTTCCCCAGCGCGACCTTCCGGCCATCGACGGTGCCGGTCACACCCTTGCCGGTGATGGCCTCGAAATCGGTGCTGTCCCTGCGCGGTGCATCCCGATCCTCGGCGCCCTTCACGATGGCCTCGGCCAGCGGGTGTTCCGAGCCACGCTCCAGCGCGGCGACCAGAGACAGGAACTCCTCCCCGTCCATGTCCTGCGGTTCGACGTCGGTCAGGGTCGGCTTTCCTTCGGTCAGGGTGCCGGTCTTGTCGACGATCAGCACGTCGACCTTGGCAAAGCGTTCCAACGCCTCGGCATCGCGGATCAAGACGCCCGCGCCGGCGCCGCGTCCGGTCGCCACCATGATCGACATGGGCGTCGCCAGACCCAGCGCACAGGGACAGGCGATGATAAGGACCGACACCGCCGCGACAAAGGCATAGGACAGCGCCGGAGACGGGCCGAGCGCCCACCAGGCCACGAAGGCCAGCAAGGCCGCGACCACCACTGCCGGGACGAAATATTCGGCCACCCGGTCCGCCATGCCCTGGATCGGCGCCCGCGACCGCTGCGCGCTGGCGACCATCTGGACGATGCGGCTGAGCGTGGTGTCGTCGCCCACGTCCTGTGCCTCCATCAGGAAGCTGCCGGTCTTGTTAAGCGTGCCGCCGGTGACGGCATCGCCTTCGGTCTTCTCGACCGGCACGGGTTCGCCCGTGATCATGCTTTCGTCGACCGAAGACCGGCCTTCCGTCACCACGCCGTCCACCGGCACGCTCTCGCCCGGACGGACGCGAAGGATGTCGCCAGAGCGCAGGTCGTCCAGCGGCACGTCCTCTTCGCTGTCGCCCGTGACACGGCGGGCGGTCTTGGGCGCGAGGTCCATCAGCGCCCGGATCGCGTCGCCGGTACGCTCCCGCGCGGCCAGTTCCATCACCTGCCCGATCAGCACGAGCACGAGGATCACCGCCGTCGCCTCGAAATAGACCGGCGTCATGCCCATGCCATCCCGCACCTGGTCCGGCAGAAGGCCGGGGACCAGCAGCGAGATGATGGAAAACAGGTAGGCCGCCCCGGTGCCGAGCGCGATCAGTGTCCACATGTTGGGGGACCGGTTCACGACAGAGGCCCAGCCGCGCTTGAAGAAGGGCCTGCAGACCCAGACCACCGGCGTCGCCAGCGCGAACTGCACCCAGCCGAACAACCCGTGACCGAACCAGCGGTCGAAGGGAAGGCCGATGTGCGTGCCCATTTCGAGGATGAAGACCGCCAGCGCCAGCGGCGCGGTGATCCAGAGCCTGCGCTTGAAATCGACGAATTCCGGGTTGGGGCCGCTGTCTGCCGACGGCGTCATCGGCTCCAGCGCCATGCCGCATTTCGGACAGTCGCCGGGATGGTCCTGCACGATCTCGGGGTGCATCGGGCAGGTGTACTGCGTGCCCTTCGGCATGGCCTCCGGCGCAGGGCGGTCACCGAGGTACGATTCGGGATCCGCGTCGAACTTCGACTGGCAGCGTTCGGAGCAGAAGTAATGCCTCTGGCCCGCGTGCTTCGACATGTGCGCGGCCGAGGCACGGTCGACCTCCATGCCGCACACCGGATCGGTGGCGGTCAGGTAAGCCTCCGGCTCTGCTACGAATTTCTTGCGGCATCCGTCCGAGCAGAAGTGATACGTGTGCCCGTCGTGGTCCGCCTTGGGCTTGTCCGCCTGCGGATCGACCGTCATGCCACAGACGGGATCGCGGGTGACCTTCTTGGAAGGGTGGTGGTGTACGTGCGCCTCTGCCATGTCCGATCCTCCGGCTTCGGGTTCAAGATGGACCATACAGATGAGGCTTCCAGTCACTGGAGGGTCAAGGGTAATTATGACACCGCGTATCGGCCTCGTGCGATCCGGGTGATCCTCCCCTCGGACAACAGGTCCGCCAGGGCACGGGAGCAGGCCTCCTGCGTCAGGCCGATGCTCGCCGCCAACGCCGTGACCGTATCCGGCTGGCCAAAGCAGGTCAGCGCCGCAAACGTCCGCTCCCGCGCGGCGCGGATCGACATGATCTGGGTCCTCAGCCGTTCCTCGCGGACCTGTAGCGCCAGCCGCGCGACGAAGGCTTCTGCGAAGTCCGCATCGTGTCTCAGGTGGTCGCGGATCACGGTCCCCGCGACCTGCACGCCCCGCGCCGGGGACAGGGCCACGCAGTCGCAGTGGTAGGCGTCCGCGAAGATGCTCGCCTCGGCCAGCGTCTCGCCCGGACCGGCCTGCGCGATCGTCACCCTGTGGCCGTCCTCGGTCACGCGTACCAACGCGAGCCGCCCGGCATCCACACGCAGCATCGCCGTGCCAGCTTCCCCGTTCCGGAAAACATGGGTGCCTGTCTCGACCTGGAACGCCTTCAGACGGCCGGGCGGCAAAAGGGCAAACGGGTCGTCAATCATGATCGTGATCATAACCCTTGCCCGTTTCCTGCGATAGTATCCATGGACATGCGAACAGGAGATCCCGATGAAACCGCTTGCCATCTTGCTGACATGCCTGCCCTTGGCGGCGAACGCGCAATCCCACGCCGGGCATGACATGCATGCGCCGTCCGCCGCTCCGAAGGAAGCAGGCCAAGGCGGTTTCGCGGCGCTGGCGGAGATCACCGACCTTCTCCGCGCCGATCCGACGACCGACTGGTCTCAGGTGGACCTGGGGCGGCTGCGCTTGCACCTGCAGGACATGGACCAGTTGGTGACCGAGCTACAGGTGAGCGAGACTGACGTGCCGGAGGGCTTGCAGATGACCATTGACCTGGCGGGTCCCGCCGCCGGGGCAGCCCTTCGCATGGTGCCCGCCCACGGCCCCGTCCTCGCGGCAGAAACCGGCTGGATCAGCGACGTGACCGTCGGTGAAGACAGCATCGTCTGGGCCGTGACCGATGCGGCGGCAGCGGACCAGATCCGCGGTCTGGGGTTCTTCGGCCTCATGGCCACAGGCAACCACCATCCCGCCCACCATCTGGCCATCGCCAGGGGCGGTACGCAGGATGCCCATTCGGGTCACTGAGGCTTGGCGCTAGGCGTCGATGACCTGCACGCCGGCAGGCCGCTGATCACCGGCCTGCCAGCGGCCACCGCCCCCAGCAGCCATGCCACTGTCAATGGCATAGGCCGGCTGCCGCGCCGCCAAAGATCAATCCGACCCCATGCTGTCCCGCTTTTCGCGGGCCGCCTTCAGGCGCGCCATCTTTTCGGCGCGCTCTTCGGCCTCGTCCTCCAGAACGCGCCGGGCGTTCGCAGTGGTCTTGTCGATCGCCGTGACCACATCCGCAGGCTTCGGCTTGGCGGCGGCCACGCTGGATTTCAGGGGATCGTCAGCGTCGACGTCCATGGCGGGTTCGCCCGTAAGGCTTTCTCTGGACGTTGTCTTCAAGCGAGCGCCAGGTTGCTGGCGGACTCGCGGCCATCGCGGCCGGTTTCGACGTCGAAGGTCACCTTCTGGCCGTCATCGATGCGGGTCAGGCCCGCACGCTCGACGGCAGAGATATGCAGGAAGACGTCCCTGCTGCCCTGTTCGGGTTCGATGAAACCGAAGCCCTTGCTGGCGTTGAACCATTTGACGGTGCCGTTGGCCATGTCCGTTTGCTCCTTCAAAATGCTGACCGCAGAAGTGCGGCAGTCCGGAAAACAGTTGATCCAAGTCGATCAACCGACGCCGGGCATACGGCAGCAGCGTTTCGAAGAGAAAAAACCTAAGCTCCCCGTCCATGAGGCTTATGGCTTGAAATTACAACGATTCTTGTACGGCAATCACGGGTGCGGACAAGCCGGTTGCATCGTCCGGCCACCTGCGCCGCCATCCGTTTGCGGCCCGTGTCGCAAAGTGTTTCGCCCCAACCGCCACAACCGCTATACAGCACCACGGCCGTCGCCCCGCAGGGCGTTCACGCCGTTCAAGCAAGACCACGAGGGTGAGGCAGCGTTGAAGAAGTTCGGTCTCGATGCCACGGACATCCGTATCCTGAGCGCCGTTCAGAGCCATGGGCAACTGAGCAAGACCCGCCTGTCCGAGATCGTCAACATTTCGGCCACGCCCTGCTGGGCGCGTCTCGACCGGCTGAAGGCGGCGGGGTTCATTCGCGGATATTACGCCGACGTGGCGCTCGACCGGGTGTGCGACTTCACGCAGGTCGTGGTGACCGTCTCGCTGACCACGCATCGCAAGGCCGACTTCGACCGGTTCGAGGCATGGGTCGGGCGGCAGGACGAGATCGTCGACTGCATCGCGACGGGCGGCGGAATGGACTACGTGATGCGGACAATCTGCCCGACGCTGACGGCGTTTCAGGCGCTCATGCAGGACATGCTCGAAGCGGACATCCCCGTGGACCGCTACATGACCTACATCGCGACTCGGGTGGTGAAATCCGGGCGGCCCAACATCGCCAAACTGGCCAGTTCCGCGCCGCGCGACCGAACGGTCTGACGAAGTCCTCTTTTTCAGCCTGAACGGTCCGCGACAGGGCCCTATTTTGGTCCGCTGTCGCAGGGTTTCGCCGCCTAAATAAGCGTCATCTTCCACCGTGTCCCGGGCCGCCAGCCCGGTTCCAGCAAGGGCGCAAACGATGCACGCAGACGAGTTCGGCTTTGGCACGCAGATCCGGAAATCCCCCTACTTCGACGCCACCGTGCGGTGGGGCGCAAAAGGGTTTTCCGTTTACAATCACATGTATATCCCGCGCGACTTCGGCGATTCGGAGCAGAACTTCTGGAACCTCGTCAACGACGCCATCCTCTGTGACGTGGCTGTGGAACGCCAGGTCGAGATCACCGGCCCGGACGCGGCCCGCTTCGTGCAGATGCTGACACCGCGCGACCTGTCCAAGATGGCCGTGGGCCAGTGCAAGTACGTGCTCATCACCAATGCCGAAGGCGGCATCCTGAACGATCCGATCCTGCTGCGGCTGGCCGAGAACCACTTCTGGATCTCGCTTGCCGACAGCGACATCCTGCTGTGGGCGCAGGGCGTCGCGGTGCACTCCGGGCTCGACGTGCAGATCTGCGAGCCCGACGTGTCGCCGCTGCAGCTTCAGGGGCCGAAGTCGGGCGCGATCATGCAGGCGCTCTTCGGTGACGACATCCTGAGCCTGAAATACTACTGGCTGCGCGAGCTGAACCTCGACGGCATTCCGCTGATCGTGTCGCGCACCGGCTGGTCGAGCGAGCTGGGCTATGAGCTGTACCTCCGCGACAGCGCGCATGGCGATGCGCTGTGGGAACGGATCATGGCCGCAGGGCTGGAGTTCGGCCTGAAGCCGGGGCACACCTCCTCGATCCGGCGGATCGAAGGCGGCATGCTGTCCTACCACGCCGACGCCGACATCCACACGAATCCCTACGAGCTGGGGCTCGACCGGCTGGTCAACCTCGACATGGAGGCCGACTTCATCGGCAAGGCGGCGCTGAGGCGCATCCGGGACGAGGGCGTGAAACGCTGCCAGGTCGGCCTGATCATCGACGCCGATCCGCTGAAAGGCCCGAACACGACCTTCTGGCAGATCAATCGCGATGGCGTCGAGGTCGGCAAGGTGACCTCCGCGGTCTACTCCCCGCGGCTCGAGCGCAACATCGCCCTCGCCATGGTCACGGTGGAGCACGCCCACCTCGGGATGCAGATCGAGGTCCTGCTGCCCTCCGGCCCGTCGATGGCGACCGTGGTGGAGCGTCCGTTCTACGACCCCAAGAAATCGCTGGCCGCGGCGTAAGGCAGGTCCATGTCCGATCTCGCCATCGACCTGCACTGGCAGCGCGGCGGGCCAGCCCTGTTGCCCGGCCAGTATTCCGCCGCGCACCGGGTGTCCTACGGCACCCGGTACGACATCGATGTGGACGCCGCCCCCGACTGGGGCGGCGATCCCGACCACACCAACCCGGAGCAGGCGCTGGCCTCTGCCCTGTCGAGTTGTCACATGATGACCTTTCTCGCACTGGCGGCAAAGGCGGGCTGGCCGGTGGCGGGATACTCCGATCACGCGGTGGCCTTCCTGGGCAAGAACCCCCGGGGGCAGATGTCCGTCACGCGCATCGACCTGCACCCGGTGGTGCGCTTCGACCATGGCTTTGCCGTCACCGACGAGGCCATGGCGCAGATGCAGGACCGCGCGCACCGCTACTGCTTCATTGCCAACACGCTGGCCGACAGCGTGGAAATCAACATCCGCTGAAAGGGGGGCCGCCCGTGTCAACGATCCTGCTGCGCGACCTCGATGCCGATGGCGTCCTGCGCCTGACACTCAACGACCCGGCAAGGCGCAACGCACTGTCGGAGGCGATGCTGACGGAACTGGGCACAGCCTTTGCCGAGGCGGGCCGCGATCCTGCCGTACGGGTGATCGTGCTGGCCGCCAATGGCCCCGCGTTCTGCGCAGGGCACGACCTGAAGGAGATGACGGCGGGCCGGGCGGCCGGAGACAGGGGGCGTGCCTATTTCACGAAGGTACTGACCCAATGCTCGGTCGTCATGCAGGGGATCGTCACCTGTCCGAAGCCGGTCATTGCCGAGGTCACGGGCATCGCCACCGCCGCCGGTTGCCAGCTTGTCGCCAGCTGCGATCTGGCGATCGCCGCCGACACAGCGCGGTTCAGCACACCGGGCGTTCACATCGGTCTCTTTTGCTCGACCCCGATGGTGGCCCTGTCGCGCAACGTCGCGCACAAGCACGCGATGGAGATGCTGTTGACCGGCGACATGACCCCCGCCGTTCGTGCCGCGGAGATCGGCCTGGTCAACCGCGCGGTGTCCCCGGATGCCCTGCGCGAAGAGGTCATGCAGATCGCCCGCAAGATCGCGTCGAAGTCCGCGATGACCCTCGCCACCGGCAAACGCGCTTTCTACACGCAGGCAGAGATGCCGCTGGCCGAGGCCTATGACCATGCCACCCGGGTGATGGTCGAGAACATGCTGGCCCGCGATGCCGAGGAAGGCATTGGCGCCTTCATCGAGAAACGCGCGCCCCAATGGCAGGATGCCTGACCCATGTCGAACCCCTACAACACCGGACTGGACCGCAACCCGGCCAATTACCAGCCGCTGACACCGCTCGGTTTTCTGGAACGCGCAGCGCTGGTCTTTCCCGACCACACCGCCATCGTGCACGGCGCGCTCCGGCGCAGCTATGCCGCGTTCTATACGCGGTCCCGGCAGCTGGCCTCTGCCCTGGCGCAGGCAGGCATGGGGCGCGGCGACACGGTCTCTGCCCTGCTCGCCAACACGCCCGCCATGCTGGAATGTCATTACGGCGTGCCCATGAGCGGCGCGGTTCTGCACGCGATCAACACGCGGCTCGACGCGGCGATCATCGCGTTCCAGCTCGACCACGCAATGTCGCGGCTGGTGGTTGTCGATGCCGAGTTCCTGCCGCTTCTCAATGAAGCGCTTGGGCTGGCCGCGGTCTCGCCGACCGTCATCGTCTATGACGACCCCGAATACGATGGCCCACGCACCCCGACAGACGCCACCGATTACGAGACCTTCCTCGCCAGCGGCAACCCGGACTTCGCGTGGCTGCGCCCCGAGGACGAGTGGGACGCCATCGCGATCAGCTACACCTCCGGCACCACCGGCGATCCGAAGGGCGTCGTGACCCATCATCGTGGCGCGTACCTTCTGGCGCAAGGCAACGCGCTGACCGCATCCATGGCGAAACACGCGGTCTATCTCTGGACGCTGCCGATGTTCCATTGCAACGGCTGGTGCTTTCCGTGGACCCTGTCGGCGATCATCGGCACCCATGTCTGCCTGCGGCAGGTCCGCGCCGAACCGATCTGGGCCGCACTGGCAGAGGAGAAGGTCACGCACCTGTGCGGCGCGCCCATCGTCATGTCGCTGATCATCCAGGCCCCGGACACCGAGAAGCGCGCGCTCACGCACGACGTGCAATTCTTCACCGCCGCCGCGCCGCCGCCTGAAAAGCTGCTGGCCGAGATGAAGGATGCCGGGTTCGACGTGACCCACCTGTACGGGCTGACGGAAACTTACGGCCCCGCCGTGGTCAACGACTGGCACAGCGACTGGTCGGACCTGCCGCCGGCGAAACAGGCCCGGCTGAAGTCGCGCCAGGGCGTGCGTTACCTCCCCCTCGAAGGGCTGGACGTGCTCGACCCCGACACGATGCAGCCTGTGCCGCGCGACGGCCAGACCATGGGAGAGGTCATGTTCCGCGGCAACGTCGTGATGAAAGGCTATTTCCGCAATCCCAAGGCCACAGACGAGGCCTTCAGGGGCGGGTGGTTCCATTCCGGCGACCTCGGCGTCGTGCATCCGGACGGCTACATCCAACTCAAGGACCGCTCCAAGGACATCATCATCTCCGGGGGCGAGAACATCTCCTCCATCGAGGTCGAAGAGGTGCTCTACCGCCACCGCGCCGTGGCGGTCGCCGCCGTGGTCGCCATGCCGCACGACAAATGGGCGAAACGCCCTGCGCCTTCGTCGAACTGGCTCCGGGCCATCACGCGGATCAGGAAGGTCTGCGCGACTGGTGCCGGGCCTACCTCGCCCACTACAAGGTGCCCGGGCGGTTCGTCTTCGGCAGGGTCCCGAGGACATCCACCGGCAAGATCCAGAAGTTCAGCCTGCGCGACAAGGCCCGTGCGCTGGAAGACGCCTGAATCCGGCACGCCGGGTGGACTGCTCAGGCAAAAGACTTCGGCACAGCCACAATCCATGGCAGAATTCGCCCATTAGATTTCAAGGAAACGCATAACCACACACTGAATACCAACTGAATAAAAAGGGAGGAAAGACCATGAACCTGAGACCCGACCCGACGTTCCATGCGACGCCGAGGCTGGCGATGGAGGCGCCGGCCGAGACACTGGCCTTCACGCTGATGCTGAGCCCCGACGGGTCGCAGCCCGATGGACTGGCCGTTGTCGACGTGGACCCCAAGTCCAAAACTTACGGCCAGATCGTCCATCAGGTCATCATGCCGAACAAGGGCGACGAGTTTCACCATTTCGGCTGGAACGCCTGCTCGTCCTCGCTCTCGCCGCTTTCGGGGCACGCCTTCCTCGAACGGCGCTACCTGATCATTCCCGGCATCCGGTCGTCGCGGATCTACGTAATCGACGTGAAGGAGCCGCTGAAGGCCAAGATCCACAAGATCATCGAACCCGAAGAGGTCTTTGCCAAGACCGGCTATTCGCGCCCGCACACCATCCATTGCGGCCCCGAAGGCATCTACGTCTCGACCCTCGGCGGCGGTGGCGCGGACGGCACCGATGGCCCTCCGGGCATCTTCATCATGGATTGCGAGACATTCGACATCCTCGGCCGCTACGAGATGGACCGCGGCGAGCAGGACAAGCACTACGATTTCTGGTGGAACCTGCCGCGCGACTACATGGTATCGTCCGAATGGGGTCTGCCGCCGCAGTTCGAGAACGGCATCGTCGCCGAGGACCTGCTGTCCAACAAGTACGGGCACAAGATCCACTTCTGGAAACTGCGCGAACGCAAGAACGTCCAGACCATCGACCTTGGCGAAAACCACCAGATGGCGCTGGAAATCCGGCCTGCCCACGATCCGTCGAAGGACTACGGCTTCTGCGGTGTCGTGGTGGACACGACCAACCTTCAGGGGTCGATTTTCACCTGGTGGCAGAAGGACGACGGCACCTTCGAGGCGAAGAAGACCCTGACCATCGACCCACGCCCCGAAAAACCCGAGAACCTGCCGCCCCTGCTGAAAGGGTTCGAGGCCGTTCCGCCGCTGGTCACCGACATCGACCTCAGCCTCGACGACAAGTATCTCTACGTCGCCTGCTGGGGTCTGGGCGAGATGCACCAGTACGACGTAACCGACCCGATGAACCCCAAGCTGGCGGGCAAGGTCGAGCTGGGCGGCATCGCGCGCGGCACGAAGCATCCCTGTGGCAAGCCCTTTGCCTATGGCCCGCAGATGGTCGAGATCAGCCGGGACGGCAAGCGTGTCTACTGGACCAACTCGCTCTATTCGACGTGGGACGATCAGTTCTACCCGGACGACGAGGGCGGGCAGATGGTCATGGCCCACGTGGGCGAAAACGGCGGCCTGACCCTGGCCGAGGACTTCTACGTCGAATTCCCCAAGGGCTATCGCAGCCACCAGATCCGTCTTGAAGGCGGGGACTGCTCGACCGACAGCTTCTGCTATCCGTCCGCCTGAACATGGACGCACCAACCACCGCAACGGCCCTCTGGGGGGCCGTTGCCTTGTCCGGCCTCTACCACGGGGTCAATCCCGGCATGGGCTGGCCGCTGGCCGTCTCTGCCGCGCTGATGGATCGCAGCCGCCGCAGCCTCTGGCGGGCGCTGGGGGCGCTGGCCCTCGGGCACCTGCTGGCGATGGCCGCGATCCTGTTTCCCTTCGGCGCGCTCATGTTCCTTGCCGAATGGGAGCGCGAGATCCAGATCGGCGCCGCGCTCCTGGTGATCGGCCTCGGGGTGTACCTGCTGTTCAACCGGCGCCACCCCCGTTTCTTGGCCCGCATTCCGCCGTCGCGGCTGGCGCTGTGGTCCTTCCTGGCTGCGATGGCGCATGGCGCGGGGCTGATGCTGGTGCCGATCTACCTTGGCATCTGCCGCACGGTCGAAACCGACGCCGGTCATGCAGCGGCTGCCGGCCTGATGACCGGAAACGCCAGCGTGGCGGCACTGGTGGCGCTGGCCCACACCCTGGCCATGACCCTTGCCGGGGGCGCATTCGCCTTTGCCGTCTATCGCTGGTTCGGCCTGAAGGCCCTGTCCCGCAGCTGGTTCAACCTCGACGTGGTCTGGGCGCTCAGCCTTGTCATGGTCGGCGGGATTTCCCTTCTGACCCTCCACTGAGGCACAACGCCCTCGACCGCCTATCGTCTGTGCCGGACGCATCCGATCGTGCCGACACCGGCCCGAGGTTGCTTGCAACCGCTGCACGCGGCTGTACGGTCGCGGCGCACCACAAGCTGACTGGCCGGTGTCGCATTGCTAGGATGTCGGGCGGCAATATCCTTTGGATGGCCATGAGCCAACCGACGCTTGGCCTCGTAGAACCAGCGGACATCCAGACCACCCGCAACGACCAAACGGACCGACGACACCGCGACATGGAAGCAGATCACGCCTCGAACAGACCCGCTGGCGGCCCGGCGACACAGGAGCAGACCTCGCGGGGGATCGCGTCCATCGCGCTCGAAGGCGACGTGGACACGCTGGACTTCACCTTCGTCGGGCTGCCGAAGGCGTCGATGCTGGCCTTCACCTCGGCGGTCGAGCCCCTGCGCATCATCAACCAGCTCGCAGGACGTCAGATCGCGCGCTGGCGATTGGTGACGCCGGACGGCGCGCCGCTGACCTTCTCGTCCGGGCTGAGCATGATGGCCGAAAGCCCGCCCCGCGACCTGCCGCGCCACACAAGGCTGATCGTCTGCTCCGGCACGGAACCGGAAACCTCGCTCTCCGACACGGTCACCGCGATGGTGCGCCGGGCATGGCGGCACGGCCACATCGTCGGAGGCATCTGCACCGGTGCCTACACGCTGGCAGAGGCCGGGCTTCTGCAGGGCCGCCGATTCACTCTGCACTGGGAGAACACCGACAGCTTCGAGTTGCGCTACCCGAACCTCATGTCGACGCGGCAGCTGTTTGCCATCGACAACAACGTGATGACCTGCGCCGGGGGCACCGCCGCGACGGACATGATGCTGTCCGTGCTGAACGATCACTATGGCCCCATCGCGGCGAGCGTCGTCATGGAAATGTGCCTGCACCCGGCGATGCGGATGCCGGACGAGGCGCAGAAGGCTTCGCTGGCGTTTACCTTCGGAGTGCGCAACGCCCGCTTCCTCGCGCTGATCCAGGACATCGAGAACAGCGACAACTGGTTCGACACGATGGACACGCTTTGCGAGAAGCACGCCCTGTCACGACGGCAGATCGAGCGGTTGTTCAAGAAATACACCGGCCATTCGCCCCAGGCCTATGCCAAGCTGCGGCGCCTCGACCATGCGCGCCTGCAACTGGCCACCACGAACATGTCGGTGCACGAGGTCGCGATTGCCTGCGGCTTCGAATCCGCCCGTGTCTTTGCGGTCAACTTCAAGAAACGCTTCGGCATGACGCCGACGGAATACACCGCGACCCAACGCAGATAGAGCCGCCCGTCCGGTCGGCAGAGCGTTTCACGCGCAATGCGCATCCGAAGCACGCAACGGGCGCTCGGCGATCGGATTGATTTCGCATGGATACGCCCCGGGTGAGCCTCTAGGTTGCAGGGCAATGCAAACGATCCATTCGGCGGGGACCGGAGCCATGGAAAAGACCTTTCACATCGCGCAACGCCTGCTGTCGACCTATGACGAGATGCCGCGCGGCGAACGTCGGTTGGCTGACCTGCTGCTCGAGGATGTCGGCGTGCTGGGCTACCTGACAGCCAGCGATCTGGCGGATCAGGCCGGCGTGTCAAAGGCGACCGCAGCGCGGCTGTTCCGGCGCCTCGGCTATCACGGCTATCGCGACGCCCAGCGTGAGGTGCGCGAGAACAAGTCGACCAAGGCCGCCGCACCTGAGGTGCCTGCGCTCTCCGGTGGGTTCCTGTCACCGGGCGAATACCTCGACGCCGAGGTGAAGCACCTCGTGCGCACGTTCGAGACCCTGCCCGCGGAACAGATGTCGGAAGCGGTGGAGATCCTCTGCCGCGCCGCGAAACTCTGGGTGGTGGGCTTCGGCGAGGGCTATCCGCTGGCGCTGTTCGCGCGGGCACTGCTGATCAAGGTCTTCCCAGACATCCGCATGATCCCCCTCAGCGGTTTCCCCGTGCCGGAGGAATTCGCCTCGATCAATCCGGAGGACGCAGTGCTGGCCTTTGGCGTCGGCCGCCGGACGGACGAGTTCCGCAATGTCATCGGATCGTCGCGCCGGGCGGGCGCGAAGGTAATCCTCGTGACCAATTCCATCGCCGCCGGGGACAAGCGCGGCGCAGACCTGATCCTGCGCGGGCGATCCGAGGGGCCCACGGTCTTCGGTTCGATGACCGCGCCGCTCAGCCTCGTCACCTACCTCTGTGCGCGCGTGGCGACCCGGACCGGCGATTCGGCACAGCGGCGTCTGGACCACATCGAGTCGATTCATTCTCAATGGGCTGAAGAAAGCAGCAAATGAGAGTGTTGCGTTTTCATAAGTGAAAAGAATCGCCCGGAGCGATCCGCGCGAAAGAGTCACTTTTGAAAATCGCCATGTCGTTTATGAAACAATCCTTGCGCTGAAGAAGGTTCCGCACGGACCCTTGTCCTCATGTCGTTCCTCCAAGCGAGGCGACGCAACTCGATCTGACGGAGATGAGGACAATGGACGACACACGCAAAAGAAGACGCGGGTTACACGCGGCAACAGGGGGAATGGTGACGGCTGCGCTGGCGCTCGGCGCGACCGCAGCCAGTGCTCAGGACCTCGTCTGGGCACGCTACGGGGACATCGACAGCCTCGATCCGCACCGCGCGACAAGCACGCTTTCAATGCAGGTCTGGGACCAGATCTACGACACGTTGCTCGCTTTCGACATGGACGGCACCCCCGGCCCCAACATGGCGAAAAGCTGGGAGGTCAGCGAGGACGGCCTCGAATACACCTTCACTCTGAACGACGGTATCCTGTGCCACGACGGCACCGCCTTCGACGCCAATGACGTGAAGTTCACCATCGACCGCGCCTTCGGCGACACGCCCAGCCTGACGAAGACAAGCTGGGGTCCGATCACCGACGTCACCGTCGAGGATCCGCTGACCTTCAAGGTCACGCTTGACAGCAAGTTCGGCGCCTTCCTCCCGTTCCTCGCCGACAGCTTCTCTTCGATGGTCTGCGACACCAACACCGCGGACACCTTCGGATCGACCACCGCCATCGGCACCGGGCCGTTCATCCTCGACGAATGGGTGAAGGGCAGCGAGATCGTCCTGTCGAAGAACCCCGACTACGTGAACTACGGCGAGCCTTGGGAGAACGAGGGCGCCCCGCACATCGACCGGTTGCTGATCCGCACCGTGCCGGAGGCGCAGACCCGTCTCGCCGCGCTGCGCACCGGCGAGGTCCATATCGCGGAACCGCCCTTCGACGACATCGAGGCGATCCGGGAAGCGGGTGAGTTGGACATCATCGTGGCCGAGAACACCGGCCAGGACGTGTTCTGGGAATTCACCGTCTCGCGCCCGCCCTTCGACGACATCCGCGCGCGTCAGGCCGTCGCCTATGCCACCGATCCGCAGATGGCCATCGACATCATCTACGGCGGGCTGACGAACCGTGAATGGTGCCCGGTCGCCCGTGGCGTCTTTGGCAACGATCAGGAGTTCTGCAAGCAGTACGGCTACGAGTACGACCCCGAGAAGGCGAAGGAACTGTTGGCCGAGATGGGCTACGGACCCGACAATCCGATGGAGACGACGATGTTCGTCTGGACCGGCGGCAACCGGCACAAGCTGGCCGAGATCTTCCAGTCGCAGCTTGCGCAGGTCGGCATCGACGCCGGCATCGAGATCATGGACATCGGCACCATGAACGCCCGCGTGAAGGCCCAGAACGAGGACACCACCTCGGACGAGCCGGGCACCTTCGACATGATGACATGGTCCTGGTACGACCCGGACATCCTCTACCAGCTCTGGCATTCACCCGGCGCCTACTCCGGCTTCCAGAACGCCGAGCTTGACGCCATGCTGGAGGAAACCCGCACCACGATCGAGCCCGAAGCGCGGCTGGAGAAGGTGCAGGCGGTCATCAAGTACCTGATGGAGAACGCGGTGCACATCGGCCTCTACAGCCCCGGCTGGGAGTGGGTCTTTGCCGTGCGCCCCGAGGTCGAGGGCTTCAAGGTCGGGCCGTTCCTGCATCCGAGCTTCCTTGACGTGACGGTGACAAGCGGGGGCTGATCTCCATTCCCCTGGAGGCCCCGGCCCGTCACCACCTCGGCGCGCGGACACGTTCCCCCCGCGCGCCGAACCATCCCTCCCGCCAAGGAGACCGTCCATGGGCAAGTTCATCCTCCAGCGCCTGCTGGCCGCGCTCGTGACCATCTGGATCGCGACCATCGCGGTGACGATCCTGATCCACCTCGTGCCGGGCGATCCGGTGCGGATCATGTATGGCAGCTTCCAGACCACGCCCGAGGAACTGGAGGCGATCCGCGTCAGGCTTGGCCTCGATCAGCCGATCTGGACGCAGTACTTCATGTACCTCGAACGGCTGCTGCAGGGTGACCTGGGCCGGTCAATCGTCGGCGACCAACCGGTGCTCGATGTGCTCCTGACGCGCTTTCCGGCCACGCTGGCCCTGACTGTATCAAGCCTCGCCATCGCCATCGTCGTGGGCATGAGCCTCGGCTTCCTCGCGGCCTACAAGCGCGGAACATGGGTCGACGTGGGCGCGATGGTCCTCGCCATCGTCGGCGTGTCGATGCCGCACTTCTGGCTTGGTCTTCTGTTGCTGTTCCTCTTTGCCCTGCAACTGCAGTGGCTGCCCGTGGCGGGGGGTGACTGGCGAAGCCTGATCCTCCCCGCGCTGACGCTGGGCCTTGCCAATGCCGCCGTTCTGGCCCGCCTGACGCGCTCCGCAATGATCGACATCTTCGACCAGGACTTCATCCGCACCGCCCGCGCCAAGGGCCTGCCGCGCTCCATCGTGCTCTACCGTCATGCGTTGCGCTCCGGCCTCGTTCCGGTGGTGTCGATGCTGGGCCTGCAGTTCGCCTACCTTATGGGCGGCGCCATCGTGATCGAGAACGTCTTTGCCTGGAACGGTGTCGGGCGCCTCGCCATCGAGGCGGTGCTCTCACGGGACTATCCGCTCATCCAGGGTTTCATCCTCTTCTTTGCAACCGTGGTCGCGCTGGCATCCGTGGTGATCGACATCGCATATGCCTTCCTCGACCCCCGCATCCGGTATTCGTGATGATCCATTCATCCTCTACCGCCGAGCTGGCGGACGATCTGGCCACCGACTCCGCCGCGCGCAAGCGCAGCTTCTGGCGGGCGCTGGTGGCCAGCCCCTCGGGCCTCATCGGCCTCGTCATCGTGGCGGTCCTCATCGTCGCCGCCCTGACCGCCCCGTTGATCGCCCCCTTCGATCCGCTGCGCATGGCGGCCGGTCCAAGGCTTCAGGGCCCGTCAATGGATCACCTCATGGGCACCGACGACTTCGGCCGCGACGTGCTGAGCCGGATCATCTACGGCGCGCGGCTGACGCTGCAGATCGGGGTGATCGCGGTGGGCATCTCGCTGACCGCCGGCCTGCTTCTCGGGCTGGTCGCGGGCTACAGTTCCGGCTGGACCGAACGCATCCTGATGCGGCTGGTGGACGTGCTCTTCTCCTTCACCGAGATCGTCATCGCCCTCGCCTGCCTCGCCATCTTCGGCGTGGGCCTGACCAACGCGATGATCGCCATCGGCATCGCCTCGATCCCGTTCTATGCCCGGGTAACGCATTCCGTCGTACTGGTGGAGAAGGGCAAACCCTATTTCGAGGCCGCCATAGCGGCGGGCGCCGGGCACATGCGGCTGATCTTCCTGCACCTGCTGCCCAACGTGGTGCCGACCCTGATCGTGATCGGCACGCTGGGTGTCTCTACCGCGATTCTTGCCGCCGCCGGTCTGTCCTTCCTCGGCCTCGGCGCGCAGCCGCCGCAACCGGAATGGGGCTTCATGCTGTCCTCGTCGCGCGACCTCATCAGCCGCGCGCCGTGGATGATGATTTTTCCCGGTCTCGCCATCGCCATCACCGTCCTTGGGTTCAACCTTCTGGGTGACGGCATCCGCGAGGCCCTCGACCCGAGGCAGACAGAACGATGACACCAGATACCGACACACCCCTCCTGTCGGTCCGGGGGCTGACCATCTCCTTCGGCAAGGGGCGCAACCGCAACGTCGCGGTGCAGGACCTGAGCTACGACCTCCACCCCGGCGAAACGCTTGCCATCGTGGGCGAAAGCGGATCGGGCAAGAGCGTGTCCTCCATGGCGCTGCTGGGCCTCCTGCCGCCCGGATCGGCCAACGTCGAAACCGGCACGGCGACCTTCGACGGACGCGACCTGCTGACGCTCACCGACGAAGAGCTGCGCGGCATCCGGGGCGACCGGGTGACGATGATCTTCCAGGAGCCGATGACCTCCCTCACGCCGGTCCTGCGCATCGGCCAGCAACTGACGGAGGCGCTGATCGAGCACAAGGGCATGTCCCGCGCCGAGGCCGCAGCCCGGGGCCGCGAGATGCTGACCCTCGTCGGGCTCGACGACGCGCCCCGGCGGATGCGGCAATTCCCGCACGAACTGTCGGGCGGCATGCGCCAGCGGGTGATGATTGCCATGGCCATGTCTTCCGACCCGGCGATCCTGCTGGCGGATGAACCGACGACCGCGCTGGACGTGACCGTGCAGGCGCAGATCCTCGACCTGATGCGCGACTTGAAGACCCGCTTCGGCACCTCGATCATCCTGATCACCCACGACATGGGCGTGGTGGCCGAGATGGCCGACCGCGTCGTCGTCATGCGCAAGGGCCGCAAGATCGAGGAAGGCACCGTCCGAGAGATCTTCGAGGCGCCGCAACACGACTACACCAAGGCGCTTCTGGCCGCCGTTCCACGGCTCGGCGCCCATGCTGCGGCGGCGGAACCCCGGCAGGTGGTGGACAGCCCCGCCCGCCCCGGCGACCGGCTGCTGCATACCCGCGGCATGTGCAAGACCTTCCGCGAACGCGGCCTGTTCGTGGCGAAGGCCGGCGGCACGGCAGCGATGCAGGACGTGGGCTTCGACCTCGCGTCAGGTGAAACACTGGCACTGGTCGGCGAGAGCGGGTCGGGCAAGTCGACCACGGGGCGTGCGGTGCTCCGGTTGCTCGACCTCGACGAAGGCGTGATCGAGATCGGCGGCACGGACATGCGCAAGCTGTCGGGCAAGGCCGTCCGCAAGGCGCGGCGCGAAATGCAGATGATCTTTCAGGATCCGTTCGCCTCGCTCAACCCGCGCCTCAGCGCCGGGCGTCTGGTGGCGGAACCCATGGTGATCCACGGGCTGGCCAGTGGCAAGGACCTGCAGGACCGTACCGAGCAGCTCTTCCTGCGCGTCGGGCTGGAGGCGGACCACATGCGCCGCTTCCCGCACGAGTTTTCCGGCGGTCAGCGCCAGCGCCTCTCCATCGCCCGCGCCCTCTCGGTGAACCCGAAGCTGATCGTCGCGGACGAACCGACCTCCGCGCTCGACGTCAGCGTGCAGGCGCAGGTGCTGGAGTTGATGCTGGAGCTGCAACAAAGCATCGGCCTCGCCTATCTCTTCATCAGCCACGACATGGCGGTGGTGGAGGAGGTCGCCCATCGGGTCGCGGTCATGCGCCGCGGCCGGATCGTCGAGATCGGCCCACGGCAGGCGGTGCTGAACGACCCGCGCCACGCCTACACCAAGGCGCTGCTCGCCGCCGTCCCGGTGCCCGACCCGACCCGCACGCGCGGCACCCTGCCGACGCTCGACACGGACCGGTTGCCCATGGGGCCGCTGACCGAGATCGCTCCCCAACACATGGTGGCCAGTTGACTATTGGAATTGCAGTACATGCCCCCGGAGCCGCCCGCGCGGCACTGGCGGGTCTCGAAGCGGTCGAAGCCGTGGGACGCGGCGCGATAGGCGGATTTGTCAGCCTGTCGGTCATCACCCCCGACGGCGCGCTCCACAATCTGGGCGTCCAGAGGGGCGGCGCGCGGGCCATGCTGGCGGAGCCGCTGCTCGCCACGCTGGCAGCGGCGCATCTGGGCGTGCTCATGTCGTCGGGTCCTGACCGGCCCCAACCCCTTTCGCAGTTCACCCCGGCGGCGGCGGACGCGGGGCTGATGACCGGCCACCGCCTGCCCAACATGCCCGGCCCGGATGGCACCCCCCCGAACCTCGTGGCGTTGCAGGCCCTCCGCGAAGGGCTGTCCGCCGAAGAGGCGATCGCGCGCGCCCTCGGCGACGCGCCGGAGCTCGATGCCGGGCTGATCGCGATGACGCTTGGCGGGGACATCGCGCTTGCGAACTCCGCATCCGTCGCCACGCGCGACGACATCGGCGAGGCGTTGCTGGTCGAACCGGGCCTGTCCGTCGCGGTGATGCACAACTCGATCCTGCCGCACGAGGCTCTGGCCGATCTTGCCGTCTCCGCCATCCGCGACACGCTTTGGCCAAGGGACGCATGGACCGGATCGGGCACGGCCATCGGCCTGACGGTGCGCGACGGCAGCGCCGAACGCGCCCTGCTGATCGATACCGACACCGCCACGCCCCTGGCATTCGAGGCGGCCGGACCGGAGTGGCGGCGCGCCGAGTGGGAAGGTTGCCCGGTGCGCCGGGGCGATCCGGTGATCGCCGGGGGCCGGGTCGTCGGGAAGGTCATACAGGAGGCCTATTGCATCCTGCGCAACGGCAAAGTGACCAGCACGCGCGGCGGCCACACGATCACCTGGACACCGGGAGACACGGCATGAGCGGCGATTACGAATGCGATCTGCTGATCCGTGGCGCCTCCGTCTTCGACGGGACCGGCGCACCACCGATGACCTGTGACGTTGCTGTGGCAGGCGACCGGATCGTCGCGGTGGGCTCCGGCCTGACGCTCTCCGCACGCGAAGAGGTGCAGGCCGAAGGGCTGGCCCTTGCCCCCGGTTTCATCGACGTCCACACGCATGACGATCTGGCCGCCATGTCGCTGGACTCCAGCCTGCCAAAGCTGAGCCAGGGCGTGACCACCGTGGTGACCGGCAACTGCGGCATCAGCCTCGGGCCCACCCCGCTCGGACGCCGCGACATGGTCGTCCCACCGCTCGACCTGATCGCAACGAAGGACGAATACCGCCATGAGACTTTCGGGGATTTTCTGGCCGCCGTCCGCGCCACAGGCCCTGCGCTGAACGTCGTCCCGCTGGTCGGCCACACTGTGCTGCGCGCAAGGGCTGTCGACGACCTGACCGGCCCCGCAACCAGTTACGAGGTCGAGGCCATGCGGCGCGATCTGGTCGCCGCTCTGGATCAGGGGGCCGCGGGCCTGTCCACCGGCCTCGCCTATCCGCCCGCCAAGGCCGCCACCACCGGTGAGGTCCTCGCGCTGGTCCGCGAGGTCGCCGCCGCAGGCGCCCTCTGGACGACGCACATGCGGGACGAGCGGACCGGCGTGGTGTCCGCCGTGGCAGAGACCATCGACATCGCCCGCCGCAGCGGCGCGCGCACGTTGATCTCTCACCACAAATGCTGCGGCGAGGCGGCGTTCGGCCTGTCCCGGACAACGCTCGCGATGATCGAGGACGCGCGGCAGGACATCACGCTCGATATCGACGTCTATCCCTATACCGCCAGTTCCACTGTGCTGATCGAAAGCTTCGCGCGGGACAGCCGCCGGGTGACCGTAAGCTGGTCGGACCCGCATCCCGAAATGGCCGGTCGCGACCTGAGCGAGATCGCAGGGATTTGGGGCATCCCCGAGATGGAAGCGCTCGACCGGCTGCGCCCGGGCGGCGCGATCTATCACCAGATGGATGACGGCGACCTTGAACGCATCCTCGCATGGCCCCCGTCGCTTGTGGGCTCCGACGGACTGCCGCGTGACCGAAGACCGCATCCCCGGCTCTGGGGCGCCTTCCCGCGGGTGCTGGGCCACTACGTGCGCGACCGGTCCCTTCTGACCCTGGCAACGGCCATCGCCAAGATGACCGGCCAGACCGCAGATGTTCTGGCGCTTCCCGACCGCGGGCGGATTGCCGAAGGCGCCGCCGCCGACCTGGTGCTGTTCGATCCCAGCCGCATCCGCGATGCCGCCAGTTTCGAAGACCCAACCCGCCCGGCGGAGGGCATCGTGTCGGTCTACCTCAACGGCAAGCTCGCCTATCGCCCGGAAACCCCTGGCACATCGCCATGCGGCAGGCTGCTGGCCCGCGCTTCGTAATTCGCGCATGACGGGCTCCGAACGGCGTACAGCACCCGCAAAGGCGTTCTAGCCCCGATGGTCGCCGCGTTCGAAGCTGCTGTCATCCGGCGAAGGCGCCACCGGCAGGTCCAGCCGGGCTTCGAACCCGGTGCTCTGGCCCGGTCGGGGAGAGCTCAGGGTCAACCGGCTCCCGCTGCGCTCCGCGATGGCAGAGACGATGGCCAGCCCCAACCCGCTGCCTTCGGGGTCATCGGCGGCCCGCTCGAAGCGCCGCGTCAGGCGGGCCAGCTTTTCGGCGGCTACGGGCGGGCCGTCGTTGGCAACGCTCAGCGTGCCCCCCTGCGTCAGGCGCACCTCGACCGGCTGGCCCTTGTCCCCGTGGCGGTGCGCATTCTCGATCAGGTTCCGGCAGAGAATGGCCAGCATGTCGGGATCGAGGTCGGACAGAACCGGATCCGGCGGCAGGGTCAAGCGGATGTCAGGACCGCCCGGCGCCCGCCCGATGTCATCCGCCACGATCCGGACCACAGGACGCAGGTCCGCCCTTTCCGGCAGCCTCAGCCGGCCGCCCTCGGCCCGGGCAAGCTGCATCAGCCGCTCCGAAAGCCGGGTGAGCCGCTTGAGCGTTGCCTCGATCCCGGACGCGCGCTCTTTCAGCTTCGGATCGTCGGTCTCGGCCCGCAGCCTCTGCACCTGCGCGATGGCCCCGGCCAGCGGTGTCCTCAGTTCATGCGCCGCGTTGGAGGCAAAGCTGCGCTCCGCCTCGAACGCCGCCTGCAGCTGACCGAACAGCCGGTTCAACGTCTCGGCCAGCGGCGCCAACTCAGACGGCAGGTCCAGCGCCGGGACAGGCGTCAGGTCGCGGGGCGTGCGGGCCTCCAGCCGGTTGCGGAAGCGGCGCAACGGGCCAAGGCTTTCGCGCACGGCGAGGAAGATCGCCAGCAGCGCCACGGGCAGCACGATCAGCAGCGGCAGGCCCAGCCCCATCTGGATCTCGCCCGCGACCTCGGCACGATGGCCCAGCGGCTCGGCCACGGTGATGCGGATGGTGCCGCTGACCGCCTCGTCATTGTAGAACCGATGCGTCGCCGTCTTGCGGAAGCCGCGGCCGTCATAGGGCGGGAACACCGCCGGGTCGGCGGCATGGGACTGCAGCAGGACGGTGCCCCCGGCGTCCCGAACGACATAGGTGAAATGTTCGTCATGACCGCGCAGCGCCGCCAGCCGCTGCGTGACGCCGTCCGTGTCGCGGCTGACGATATCGATGACCGCCAGCGGCAGGATGCGCTCCGCCGTCTCGCGCAGCGCGGAATCGAACACCTCGTCGATCTCGTGCCGCAGGCCGATGGCCGTGATCGTGGCCGCACCGATCCAGATGGTTGTCAGCAGCACGCCCAGCGACAGGGCCAGCCGGGTCAGAAGGCTGCGCGGTCGCCTCATGCGCGACCCAGCCGGTAGCCGAGGCCACGTTCCGTCTCGATCACCGCCGGCCCCAGTTTCTTGCGCAGGCGGCTGACGTGCACCTCGATTGTGTTGCTCTCGATCTCCGCGCCGAAGGCATAGAGCTTGTCCTCCAGTTGCGCCTTGGACAGGAGCTGGCCGGGCCGGGACAGGAAGGCCTCGAACAGCGCCCACTCGCGCGCGGTCAATTGCACCGGCCTGCCGTCGCGGGTGATGCTGCGGGCCGCAAGGTCGATGGCCAGCGGACCGTGCGTGACGATCGGATTGGGGTTGCCGGTGTAGCGCCGCGCGACAGAGCCGATCCGCGCCGACAGTTCGTCCAGGTCGAAAGGCTTCACGAGATAGTCGTCCGCGCCCGCGTTCAGCCCCGCAATCCGGTCGGACACCTGGTCCAGCGCGGTCAGGATGATGACCGGCGTGACATCGCCGCCGGTGCGCAGCGCCCTTAGAAAGTGAAGCCCGAGGCCATCGGGCAGCATCAGGTCCAGGAGGATCAGGTCGTAGGCCGCGTTGCGGATCGCCTCGCGCGCCTCGTCCAGACGTTTCACCCAGTCCGCAGAATGCCCGTCGCTGGCGATCTGGTCGCGCGTGGCGGCGCCCAGGACATGGTCGTCTTCGATCAGCAGGATGCGCATGGTGGCCGTCTTCCTCTCGGTTGCAGCATCCTTGGCTTGCCGGGCTGACACAAGGCTGACAAACCGCGCACCCTCGCTTCAGCTTGCCGTCAGCTTCGTGTTGGAGTGTGGAGGCCAGTCCGGCATCGCCCGGCCACGACAAGGAGATCGGCCCGTGAAGACGACATGCGCAGTTCTGGCCGTTCTCGCCACGGCCTTGGCGGGTCCGGTCCGGGCGGACGACGACTGCTATGTGCCGATGGCCGACTGGCAGCCACGCGGAGCCGTCGCAAAGCTGGCAGAGGACAACAACTGGACCGTACGCCGGATCAAGATCGACGATGGCTGCTACGAGGTCCGCGGACAGGACGCGGACGGACGGCGGATCGAGGTCAAGATCAACCCTCAGACGCTTGAGATCGTGGAGTTCGAACTGAAGCGCGACGACGACTGAACGGCGCACACCTGCTCCTCCTGAACATCCATGACCCTCAACCCGACAGGCCCCGCCTGCCGGGCATTTCCGCGTCTTTTCCCGACAAGCGCGGTCTTCCGACAAACCTGACGGAAAGCTGAAGGCCTATCTGCCGATCCGTCAGGCTGCGCTCAGACACGGCCCCCAGATTGGTCTTATCCCGCGACAAGGAGACCACGCGATGAAAAAGACCCTCGCCATTCTGACCGGCACCACCCTTCTGGCCGCTGCCATCGGCATTCCCACCTGGAGCGCGATGGCTTCCCCCGGACGCACACCGGCCGAGACCGTCCGGACACTGTTCGAAGACGGTGCAGCCGGTCGTGCCTTCCACCTCGCCGACTGGGACGGCGATGACGATGACGACGACGATCACGACTGCCGGGCATCCTACGGCGATGACGACGATGACCACGACGACGATGACGACGATGACGACTGCGGCAACACGGCGATGAACCCGGCGCCCGCAGGCACTGTCACGCCCCCGCAGAACGGTCTCTTCGGCAACGGCGCCGCGCCGCAGGTCGAAATGAAGTGATCCGCACGGCGCGGCGCAGGACGTGCCGCGCCCGAACCCCTTTCCCGAACACCGGAGTCCCCTGATGAAAAGCCTGACCGCCGCTCTTGCGCTCTGCACCGCGTTGTCCGCACCCGCCGCCGTCGCCGCCCGTCCCGTCACCCTCAACACGACGCTGAACCCCTATGGCGGGGACGGCGCCTACCTCAGCCTCTATGTCACCGATGCCTCCGGCAAATATGTCGGCAGCCTCTGGATGGCTGGCAGAAAGTCCAAGTACTACAAGCACCTGACCGACTGGTTTCGCGCCACTGGCGGCGACAGCGCACAGATCGACGGGATCACCGGAGCCAGCGTCGGCGCGGGCCGCACCTTGAGTGTGACGCTCGACCTTGCCGATGCGCTGTTCGACGCGGGCTACACCCTGCACGTCGACGCCGCGGTCGAGGACATGCGCGACAGCCCGAACGAAATCGCGGTGCCGTTGACCTCGGGCGACCAGGGCACGGCGACGCGGGGCCGTCGCTACGTCGCACAGTTCAGCTACGAGATGTGAGGCAAAAGGGCATGATCCGCGCGCTTCACCGCTGGCCGGGCCTTGTGGCGCTGGCCCTCCTGACCGTGCTTGTGCTGAGCGGCGCGGCGCTCTCGGTCTTTCCCGTGGCCGAACGGCTGTCGGCCCCGGCCACCGATCCGGGGCTTTCGGTGGCCACGCTGGCCGAACGCATCAGCGTCCAGTTCCCGGGCGTCGAGCAGATCCGGCGCGCACCTTCCGGCAAGATCACCGCCTACTGGTTCGATCTCGGCACGCCCGGTTCCGCGATCGTCGACCCCGACACCGGCAAGGCGGTGGCCGACGCCGATCCGAACCCGGCCGTGCGCTGGCTGACCAACCTTCACCGCTCGCTCTTCCTCGGGGACGCGGGGCGCATCGTCACGGCGCTTGGCGCAGCGGCCATGTTGTTGCTGTCGGCCTCCGGCGCTGCGCTGGTGGCACGGCGGGCAGGCGGATGGCACCGTTGGTTCTCGCGCACGCAGGGCCCGGCAGCGGGCCGGTGGCACACCATGCTCGCACGGGTGGCCGTTCCGGCATTCGTGCTGTCGTCCGCCACCGCACTGTGGATGACCGCCTCGACCTTCGGCCTTCTGCCTGAAGCCGGGCCCTTGCCCATCCCGGAGACGATCAGCGGCCAGAACGGCGCCGCCTTCCACGACATGGAGACGCTGACGGATCTGCCGGTTACCGCCCTGCGCGAACTGACCTTTCCCTACCCCGGCGACACTTCCGACGTCTTCACCCTGAAGACCGACCGCGGCACCGGGTACGTCGATCAGGGCACGGGCAGCCTCCTGGCATGGACTCCGCTTTCCCTGACAGAGCGGGTCTCGGAGCTTGTATTCACGCTGCATACCGGACAGGGCGCTGCCGTGCTGGGCCTTCTGCTGGGGCTCATGGCGCTTGGCGTACCGGCAATGGGGGTGACCGGTCTGCTCATCTGGCGGGCCGGAGCGCGCGGGCGGCCCCGCATTGCGGCGAACGCCACCGCTAGCGAGGCCGACACCATCCTGCTGGTCGCCAGCGAGGGCGGCACGACATGGGGCTTTGCCGCCACCCTGCACGCCGCGCTGACCGACGCAGGCCAGAGGGTTCACACAGCACCGCTGTCCAGCCTCGCGCCGCATCGCTATACCTCGGCCCGGCGCATTGTCATAATGGCCGCCACCTACGGCAACGGCGACGCCCCCGCCACGGCCAAGGGCGCGCTGGACCGGCTGGCAGCACAGACCGCCGACATTCCACTGGCCGTGCTCGGCTTCGGCGACAGCGGCTTCCCGGAGTTCTGCGGCTTTGCCCGCACCCTCGCGGTTACGGCAGAGAACGCCGGCTGGCCACTGCTCCTGCCCTTCGACACCGTGGACCGGCAATCGCCGCAGGACTTCGAACGCTGGGGCCATGCGCTTGGCGACGCGATAGGGCGCGACCTGACGCTGAACCACCAGCCCGTCCGCCCGGCGACGGAAACGCTCAGGCTGGTGTCGCGCCGGGACTACGGGGCAGAGGTCCAGGCACCCACCTCCATTCTGCGGTTCGCCCTTCCCCCCGCGTCCCTTTGGCAGCGGCTGACCGGCAAGGGCCTTGCTGGTTTCCGGGCGGGCGATCTCATCGGCATCCTTCCGGACGGGTCACAGGTGCCGCGCTTCTACTCCCTGGCCTCCGGCGCCCGGGACGGGTTTGTCGAGATCGTGGTACGCAGGCATCCCGGCGGGCTGTGTTCCGGCATGCTGACCGCGCTCACGCCCGGCGAAACGGTCAACGCTTTCCTGCGCCGCAACCCGGCTTTCCATCCCGGACGGGGACGCAAACCTCTGCTCCTCATCGGGGCAGGCACGGGGGTCGCGCCGCTGGCCGGGTTTCTGCGGTCCAATGCGAAACGGCGCCCCATGCATCTGTTTTTCGGCCTGCGCGATCCGAAAAGCGATCTGCTCTACGGTGAGGAATTGTCGGACTGGGCGAGGGAGAGGCGGCTGGCCCGCCTCGTCACCGCCACGTCGCGCGGCGGGCACCCGCGCCATGTGCAGGATGCCCTGCGCGACGATGCTGCCGAGGTGGCCCGCCTCATCCAGAGCGGCGCGAAGGTCATGGTCTGTGGCGGGCGTCAGATGGCCGAGGGCGTGCGCGCCGCGCTGACCGATATCCTTGCCCCGACCGGCCTGAGCCCGGCCACACTGAAAGCCCAGGGACGCTATGCAGAAGATGTCTACTGACCCGATCCGACACGCCCTCCACGGCCCGACCATGGGCACCCGCTGGTCCGCCGTTTTCCACGCAACAAGGGGATTCGACGTTGCCCCCCTTCGCGCCGCCCTGCAAACCGCGGTGGAGGAGGTCGACGCACAGATGTCGACCTGGCGGGCCGACAGCGACCTGATGCGCCTGAACGCGGCGCCGGTCGACCGTTGGGTGCCTATGCCCGACCACCTGGTTGCCGTCCTGAGACTGGGCCTGGAGATCGGGCAGCAGACGGGCGGCGCCTTTGACGTGGGTCTTGGCGACGCGGTCACGGCCTGGGGCTTCGGCCCGGCAGACGCCGCGCCGGACGCGATCCGCGCCGCCATGGACCGCAGGCGCACAGCAGCCTCAGACGCGGTCGAGATCGGCGCGTCCGCCGTGCGCAAGCGTGTACCGCTGGCGCTGGACCTCAACGGGATCGCCAAGGGCTACGGCGTCGACCGGCTGGCCGAGACGCTTCTCCGGTTCGGGATCGCGAACGGCCTCGTCGGGATCGACGGGGAACTGCGCGCACTGGGGCTGCGCCCCGACAGGAGCCCCTGGAGCGTCGCCGTCGAAACACCCGATCACGGGCACCGCGCCGCCCATTCCGTCCTGATGCTGGAGGACGCCGCTGTCGCCACTTCCGGCGATTACAGGCATTGGATCGATCTCGGCACACGCCGCCTGTCCCACACGATGGACCCGACCCGGGGCGCGCCGCTGTCCGCGCCGCCTGCATCGGTCACGGTCGTGGCAAAGACCTGCGCAGAGGCGGACGCCTGGGCGACCGCGCTGATGGTGCTGGGTGTGGTGAAGGGCATCGCCCTCGCCGAAAGGCATGGCCTGGACGCTCTGTTCCTGCAACGGTCGCCGGGCGGGCAAATCGAAAGTGTCGCGACGGGTCGGGTCTTCGCGGAGCTGGCCCTGCAAAATGTATAGCGCCCGCTCCTGCAGGAACGGGCGCCACACGTGATGTCACGTCCAGTGCACTTACCTATTCGGCGACGCAGTCCGCGAAGTAGTGGACGACACCGTTCTCGCCCACCTCCTGCACCAGCCCGTGGATGTCGGTCTCGAACCCCGGGCATTCGCGTGCGAAGTCCCGGTTGAAGCGCAGGTAGTCCACGATCTTGGCGTTGAAGACCTCGCCCGGGATCAAAAGCGGGATACCCGGCGGGTACGGCGTCACCAGCGACGTGGTCACGCGGCCCTCCAGCTCGTCGATCGGCACGCGCTGGGTCGTGCGGCGCGCGATGTGCGAGAACGCCTCGGACGGGGTCATCGCCGGGTGGTGGTCGCTCAGGTAGATCTCCGTCGACAGGCGGGCCACGTCATACTTTGCATACATCGTGTGTACGTGCTGGCAGAGGTCCTTCAGGCCCATCTTCTCGTACCGGCGCTGTGCGGCGCAGAACTCCGGCATGACGCGCCACAGCGGGTTGTTCCGGTCGTAGTCGTCCTTGAACTGCTGCAACGCCGCCAGAAGCGTATTCCACCGGCCCTTGGTGATGCCGATGGTGAACATGATGAAGAAGGAATAAAGCCCGGTCTTCTCGACCACGACGCCATGTTCGGTCAGGTACTTCGACACGATGGAGGCCGGGATGCCCTCGTCCGAGAACAGACCGTCGATGTTCAGGCCCGGCGTGATGATCGTCGCCTTGATCGGGTCGAGCATGTTGAACCCGCGGGCCATGTCGCCAAAGCCGTGCCACGCATCCTCGCCCGAACTTTCGACGCCCTCGCTGTCGGTCTTCTTCAGCTCCCAGTCCTTGGCGCGGCCGATGCCTTCCTCGGCCAGCGTGTCCGGCCCCCAGACCTGGAACCACCAGTCGTTGCCGAACTCCTCGTCGACCTTGCGCATCGCCCGGCGGAAATCGAGCGCCTCGTCGAGGCTCTCCTCCACCAGCGCGGTGCCGCCCGGAGGCTCCATCATCGCTGCAGCCACGTCGCAGGACGCGATGATCGAATACTGCGGCGAGGTCGAGGTGTGCATCAGGTACGCCTCGTTGAACAGATGGCGGTCCAGCTTCGTCTCTTCGCTGTCCTGCACCAAAACGTGGCTCGCCTGCGAAATCCCGGCCAGCAGCTTGTGCACCGACTGCGTGACGTAGGTCACCGATTTCTTGCTGCGTTCCCGCTTGCGCCCCATGGCGTGATAGGTGCCGTAGAACGGGTGGAAGGCCGCGTGCGGCAGCCAGGCCTCGTCGAAATGCAGGTTCTCGATCCAGCCGTCCAGCATGCCCTTGATGACCTCGGTGTTGTAAAGCACGCCGTCATAGGTCGATTGGGTCAGGGTCAGGATGCGCGGCTTGACCGTCTCCGGGTCGACGCCTTCCAGCAGCGGGTTGGCGCGGATCTTGGCCTTGATCGCCTCCGGCTCGAACTCCGACCGCTGGATCGGTCCGATGATGCCCCAGTGGTTGCGGGTGGGCTTCAGGAAGACCGGGATCGCGCCAGTCATGATGATCGAGTGCAGGATCGACTTGTGGCAGTTGCGGTCCACCACCACCACGTCGCCCGGCGCAACGGTATGGTGCCAGACCATCTTGTTCGAGGTCGAGGTGCCATTGGTCACGAAGAAGCAGTGGTCGGCGTTGAAGATCCGCGCCGCGTTCTTCTCCGACTCGCCGATGGCCCCGTTGTGGTCCAGAAGCTGGCCCAGCTCCTCCACCGCGTTGCACACGTCGGCGCGCAGCATGTTCTCGCCGTAGAACTGGTGGTACATCTGCCCGATGGGCGACTTCAGGAACGCCACGCCGCCCGAGTGCCCAGGGCAGTGCCACGAGTAGGACCCGTCCTCGGCGTAATCCAGAAGCTCCTTGAAGAATGGCGGCTGGATGTATTCGAGGTAGCTTTTCGCCTCGCGGATGATGTGCTTGGCCACGAACTCCGGCGTGTCCTCGAACATGTGGATGAAGCCGTGCAGCTCACGCAGGATGTCGTTTGGCAAATGGCGCGAGGTCTTGGTTTCGCCATAGACGTAGATCGGCACGTCGGCATTCTTCCAGCGCACTTCCTCGATGAACTTGCGCAGGTTCAGCACAGCCGGGTCCAGATCGGGCCCGGGGGTGAATTCCTCGTCGTCGATGGACAACACGAACGCAGAGGCGCGGCTTTGCTGCTGGGCGAACTGGCTCAGGTCACCGTAGCTGGTGACGCCGAGCACCTCGAACCCTTCGCTTTCAATGGCTTGGGCCAAGGCGCGGATGCCAAGGCCGGATGTGTTTTCGGATCGGAAATCCTCGTCGATGATGACGATGGGAAAGCGGAATTTCATGAGTCACTCCTCGGGACCGGCCCTGAACGGACGCGCGGCGTCCACTCGTTGTTTCTGCCTGAGGCTGCATCGTCAAGGGGGGCGCGCCCGGCGTTGCCCGGCGCGATCCGGCCGAGGCCGCCCGGCGTCAGACGCCCAGCGGTTTGTCCGTCAGCCGGTAGACCTTGGTCTTTCTCTGCGGGGCCACTTCGATATAGCCCAGCTCGAGCAACCGCTTGAGCGACCTGTGGAAGGTCGCGTGCTTCATGTCGCAGACGACACCGTCGGTCCTGACCTGTTCCGAACTCACCTCGCCCCCGCCCGACACGGCCGCGACGGAGTGGAACGCATAAAGGAGGTCGCGCTCGTTCCGCGACAGCTCGGCGAGTCCGATGTCCTTTTCCATTTGCCAAAGCGCTTCACGCAGCTTGGCCATACCTGAAAGCGACGACATAGCGTATCCAAACTCGAAATTTACGTTTTTGCTACAAAGTATGCCCGCCCCGAACAAGGTTGCAAAAACGCAATCCCGTGATTTCCGACAGCCATTTCCTCACGCAATTGGAAAAAACAAGCATGTCAGCAGCAGGTTTCCGCCGAACGGGCAGAATTGCCCGCTCTGGATGCGAAAGAAACAGAAATGTGTCAGCTCACTTGGCACGATACGACGTTCACTTGCGAAAACCCGCAACTGTCCGGGTTGCACGCGGACCGTCCAAGTCGGAGATCGGGCAGACCGAGTCGTGGGGCAAGCGGACCGCGCAGGGCACCCGGTCATGCCCGGTGCGGTCATCTCGCCACCTCTCAGGGACCTGTCGAAAAGACCTGCCCCCTCTCAGATAAAGACCATTCCGATATTTTCCTGAAAAGCGGTTGAACGCAACCAGAAAGTGCAATGCACCTTGATAAACACTCATAGATGTAAAGCAGTGGCCAAGGCCGCCTCACCTCATCCCATACAGATGCTTGTGGATCAGAGCGGCGATGGCGGCTGCGTTGCCCGAAGCGCCCGCCGCAGCACCCGCGACAGTTCCACGGGCCGGCAGGGTTTGCGGATCAGCGGCGCCGTCGCGTTACCCATGTTCTCGCGCGTGATGCCGGTGTAGCCGGACATGTAGACGACGGGCACGTCCGGCCGCACCCCCTGCACCCGGCGCACCAGATCGAAGCCACCGATCCCTCCGGGCATGACCACGTCGGTCAGGAGAAGGTCGAAACACGCCGGATCGGCATTGACGAGGTCGAGTGCCGCCCGCCCCGTCGGCGCCGTCAGGACACGGTAGCCCAGCGACTTCACCATCTCCGAGGTCAGGGTCAGCAGGTCGCGTTCGTCCTCGACGATCAGCACGCATTCCCCCGCGCCCTTCTCGATCTGTCCCGCGGTCTCCTCCCCCGCCTCCTCGGGCATGTCGCCGCCCGGCAGCCTGAGGATCACGGTCGCGCCCTGCCCCGGCGTGCTCTCGATCACCAGCTCGCCGTCCGACTGCTCGACAAAGCCATAGACCATCGAAAGGCCCAGTCCGGTGCCGCCCTCGCCGCCCTTGGTCGTGAAGAACGGGTCCGTGGCGCGTTTGCGCACCTCCGGCGTCATGCCCGGGCCATCGTCCTCCACCGCGATCTCCACCCGGTCGAAACCGCTCGCGTCGGGCGCCGTCGCACAGGCGCGCACGACGATCCGCCCGCTTTCCGCCGCGCCCAGGATCGCGTCCCTGCTGTTCAGCACGAGGTTCAGGAGCGCGTTCTCAAGCTGGGCGGGATCGCAGACCACCCAGAGGTCGGGCTCGGGAAAGGCGGTCTCGAGCGTCACGGATTTTTCCAGGAGCGGCCCGGCCAGGTCCCGCAGCTCGCGCAGGATACGGGCAACGGACACGGCGTCGGGCGCGGCAGGCTGGCGCTTGGCAAAGGCCAGCAGACGGCCGGTCAGCAGGCTGCCCCGCTCGACAGAGGCCAGCGCCTTGTCGAGAAAATCCTTCTGCGTCGCGTCCGCCGACATGCTGGCCAGTTGCGCCGCGTACTGGATCGTGGCGAGGATGTTGTTGAAATCGTGCGCCACCCCGCCGGTCAGCTGCCCCAGCGCGTCGAGCCGCCCGGCCCGCTCCGCCTGCTGACGCACCTTTTCCTGTTCGGTCACGTCCTCGATCACCAGCACCGTGGACAGGTCCGACTGCGCAGGCGCATCCACTGGCGAGCTTGAGATCCGGACATAGCGCCTCGGGTCCGTCTCGCCGGTCCTCAGCACCGCCCGTTCCGACACGATCTCCGACCCGGCGCGGGCGCGCTGGACAGGATCGGCGGAGGACAGGAGCGGCAGGTCGTCGTCCGCCCCCACAAACGACACGTTCTCCGGCCAGTCCGCGGGCCATGTGTCGGCACGCAGGCCCAGCAAGCCCACGGCGCCGGGGTTGGCAAAGGCGATGCGCCCGTCGCGGCGCAGGCCGACGATGGCGGCACGCGTCGCGTTCAGGATGGCCCCCAGCCGCAGGGTGATGCGCCGCAGATCGTCCGCCTGCGCCTCTACCCGGTGCTGCGCCCGCTTCGACTGGACAAGGAAGGCAAGCGGGATGAGCACCGCAAGCGCAATGGCGATCCCCAGCGCAAGGCGCGTCCGGGCGGGCGTCCAGAACACCGGATCGCCCAGCCAGCGGTCGCGCAGGGCGATGTATTCCTCGGAAGACAGGTAGCCCGGGATGACCGCATCCAGCCGTTCCCGCACCTCCGGCAGGCCAAGGCGCAACGCGACGGCCCGCTGCGAGACCTCGAAGGGCGGCTGGATCTCCCGCACATCCTGGCTTCTCCCGGAGCGGGCGAGCGCCTCGCGCGCGGGGACGCTGGCATAAAGCACCGCGTCCACCTCTCCGCGCAGAAGACCGTCGAACAGCCCGAACTCGTCCGGGTAGGTGGAAAGCGTCAGCCCGCCGTGGTTCTGCGCCAGTTGCGCCGCGTAGTTGTTCTCGCGCACGCCGACCGGGCGCCCCTCCAGATCGTCGAGACCCTTCACATCGTCGCCCTCGCCCGCGCGCATGAAAATCGCGTAGGGCGACTGCTGGATCGGAATGGAAAAATCCATCGTCTGCTGCTTTTCGCCGGTCACGCTGATCGGGGGCAGCAGGTCGTAGCGCCCCGGGCCCGGTCCCTGCGCCCATTCCTCGACCGTGATCCCCTTGTACTGCAGCGCCAGCCCCGCCCGCGCCGCCAGCCCGCGCAGCGTCTCTACCCCGTAGCCGGTGAAGGTGCCGTCCCCGTTGACCACCTGGTAGGGCGGGAAATGGGTCACGCCGACGGTCAGCACCTCGGGCGCGGGTTCCGGCGGGACCATGTTCCACCATTGCAGCAGGTCGGCCAGGGTGCCGTCCGCACGCATCCCGTCGAGGGCGCGGTTGATCCGGGGCATCAGGTCGGCCCGGTCGGGCGACAGGGCGACGTAGTGCAATTCCCGGCGCAGCGGTTCGCCGGCAATGCGGATCCGGTAGTCGAGCCGCGACTTGCGCAGGAAATCCACCCCGGCCTTGTGCAGCGCGACGACCCCGTCCACCTGCCCGACCAGAAGCGCGGCGAAGGCTGCCGACACCGTGTCAAAAGCCACCACCTCGGCCCGTCCCTGAAGGTCGGCCAGATCGCTCCAGGCGGTGTCGCGCAGGACACCGATGCGCCGGCCCGCCATGCTTTCCATGGTGGTGTCGGACCGCGCCTCGCTCCGGACGAAAAGATAGACGGCGGTTTCGGCAATCGGCTCCGACAACAGTACATTGCCGCGCAGGATCGGCAGATCGACAACACCGGCGATCATGTCGGTCTCGCCCGCGGCCTGGGCGGCAAGCGCCGCCGGGTAGGTCGGATACCGGCGGAACTCCACCTCCAGATCCGCCCTGCTGCCGATCTCGAGGGCCAGCTCGGCGAAGAAACCCGTCAGCCCGGTATCCGTCTGTTCGTAGACCCCGCTCAGCGGGCCCCACGGCACCACGACCCTGTCCTCCGCCGCGGTCTGAGCGGCGGCCGGGAAGGCGTGGATCAAGGCAACCGCCGCGGCCAGAAGGACGCGGACAAGCAGGCGTAACATGGGACGGTCCCGTATGACGTGTGCAACCAGTGACACCCGTTGCATCTGGCGATGCAAGCGAAGATACTGCCAAGGGCGCGTTTCCCTGCACGGAGATTTCGCGCTCCGCATGTGCCTGACCGGCCGTTTTCCCCTCCTTTCACCGGAAGTTTTCCAATGCCAGACACCACAGTCCTGATCGTGGACGACAACGCCGACCTCGCCAGGCTGATGACCCAGATCTGCCGCGTGCTGGGGCAGGAAGCGGTGATGGCGGAGGACATGGAAACCGGGCTGGCGGCGCTGGCGGCGGAACCGGGCATCGTTCTGGCCCTTGTGGACGTGTCGCTGCCGCAGGGCCACAGCGGCTTCGACTTCGTCGATGCGGCGACCGCAATGAAGCCGGACCTGTCCTGCGTGCTGATGTCCGGCCTCGGCTCCAACGCCGACCGGCCCGCCCACCACGACGAGACCCCCGTCCTGAAGAAACCGATCCCCATGGACCAGCTCAAGGCGCTTCTGGACGGGCTGAAGGCCGCGCCCTAGCGCGCGCCCCACGTGTCGGACAGCCGATAGCCCTCGGGCCACGGATCGGCGGGGTCCAGCATGTGCTGGTGAATGCCGGTGATCCAGCCGCGCCCGCATATCTCAGGCACGATGGCCGGTTGGCCGCCGACCGCCGTGTCGGAGATGATCTTGCCGCGGAAGGTCGAGCCGATCACCGACCGCACGGTCAGCGTGTCCCCGGCCTGCATCACCCCCCGCGCTCGCAACAGCGCCATCCGCGCGGAAAGCGCCGTCCCCGTCGGGGAGCGGTCGACCTTGCCCGGCTGGATCGCAACCGCCGCGCTGCTTGTAAGGCCCACCGGCCCTTGTTCCAGCGGCCCGGCGAAGAGGCAGAAGGAGATGTGCCGCCAATCTGGATTGTCCGGGTGCGTGAACCCGAGCTGCGCGTTGGCCGCGTCGGTGATCCGGACACCCAGCCGCGCGATGTCATGCGCCTCGTCCTCCGTCAGGGCAAAGCCCATGGCCGCCGCGTCCACAACGACGAAACTGTCGCCGCCATAGGCTGTGTCGACGGTCAGCGTGCCCAGCCCCTCGACCTCCAGCCTCTGGTCGAGGCGCGCGGCGAAGGAGGGCAGGTTCCGCACGTGGATACGCTCGGCCTTGCCGTCCCGGCAGTCGGCCCGGACCTTCACCAGCCCGCCGGGCGCCTCCAGCGTCAGGTGGGTGACCGGCTCCGTCATCGGCATCAGCCCGCCGTCCAGAAGCACCGTGGCCACGCAGATCGAGTTCGACCCCGACATCGGCGGCGTGTCCTCCGGCTCCATGATGATGAAGGCGGCATCCGCCTCCGGATGCCTGGGCGGCACCAGCAGGTTCACGTGCCGGAACACGCCGCCGCGCGGCTCGTTCAGGACGAAGTTCCGCAGGCTGCCGTCCCGCGCGATCCAGCGGCTCTGCTCCCAGATCGTGTCGCCCGGAGGCGGCAGGACGCCGCCCACGATGACATCGCCGACCTCGCCCTCGGCATGGGCAGAGATGACATGGATGGTCCGGATGGATCGCATGCACTCATCACAGCCCGAAGCCCCCCGTTTTACAAGCACCTGCGGCACCGGCCCCGACAAATGCACAACGGATGAATTTTTCGTGCAACCGAATGCCGGTTCGGTCGTTGGGCACCTAAGCACAAGCTTGCAGACACAAGCAGGGACGGGACGAAGGGTTGCGGCGCATTTCAGTTTTGACGGCGGGTCTGCTGCTGTCCGGGTGCAGCGGACGGCACAACTGGCTGTCTTCCGCAGGCGCCGAATCCCAGACCATCGAACCCCTGTTCTGGACCGTCGTGGCAGGCGCTGCCGTGATCTGGACACTGGTCGTCGGCGCCGCCGTCTTTGCCCACCGGGCCGATGCCAAACCCCACCGCGAACAACAGGCGCGGCGCTTCATCATCTGGGGCGGCGCCGTCCTGCCGACCGTCGTCGTCGGCGCCCTGTTGATCTGGGGCCTGTTCATCCTGCGCGACCTCGTTGCCGACGAAGGCGACATGACCGTTCAGGTCGACGGCGAACGCTGGTGGTGGCGCGTGATCTACGAGACGCCCGAGGGCGAGGTCGTCACCGCGAACGAGATCCGCATGCCGCTGGGCCAGACGACGCTCTTCCGGCTGACCGCCGACGACGTGATCCATTCCTTCTGGGTGCCCGCGATGGGCGGCAAGATGGACATGATTCCGGGGCGTGAGACTCAGCTGACCCTGACACCGACAAAACTGGGAAGCTGGGGCGGGCTTTGCGCGGAATACTGCGGCGGCGCCCATGCGCTGATGCGCTTCGACGCCGTGGTGATGGAGCCGGAGGCCTTCGAAGCCTGGCTGGAGAACGAAGCCTCGCCCGCCCGGGTCACGGAGGGCGATCCCGGCTGGGAGGTCTTCCTCGACGAGGGCTGCGGCGCCTGCCACACCCTGCGTGGCACGGAAGCCGTGGGACAGGTCGGCCCCGACCTCACCCACCTGGCCAGCCGCGAACGGCTGGGCGCGGGCATCTACGACATGACGCCCGAGAACCTGGCGCGCTGGATCACCGACCTCGACGCCATGAAGCCCGACATCGACATGCCTGCCTATCCGCACCTCACCGGCGACCGCCTCGACGCGCTCGTCTCCTTCCTGATGAGCCTCAAGTAAAGCCGCCATGAAATCAGACGCCTTCGACCTTGACGACCTGCCGCCCGCCGAGCCCTACGACGAGGCCCGCGATAAGGCGCAGCGAGAGCGCCTGCTGAAGACATGGGAAAGCCCGAAGGGCTGGCGCTACCTGTCGGACGTCAACAACTCCGAGGTCGGGCTCTGGTATCTGCTGACGTCCTTCGCCTTCTTCTGCTTTGCCGGGGTTCTGGCCCTGCTGATCCGTACGCAGCTTGCGGTGCCGGGCAACGACTTCCTGTCGCAGGACCTCTACAATCAGGTCTTCACGCTGCACGGCACGGCGATGATGTTCCTCTTCGCCGTGCCGATCTTCGAGGCGGTGGCCATCCTCGTCCTCCCCGAGATCCTCGGCGCGCGCGACCTGCCCTTCCCGCGCCTCTCGGCGTTCGGATACTGGTGTTTCCTGATCGGCGGCGTCTTTGTCTGCGGGTCGATCTTCTTCGGCGCGGCGCCGGACGGCGGCTGGTTCATGTACGCGCCGCTGTCGTCGAACCCGGAATACTCCGGCGTCGGCGCGGACATCTGGCTCTTGGGCCTGTCGTTCATCGAGGTGTCGTCGATCGCGGCGGCGGTCGAACTGATCGTCGGCGTGCTGAAGTCCCGCCCGCCGGGCATGCGCCTGAACCAGATGCCGCTCTACTGCTGGTACGTGCTGGTGGTGGCGGGGATGATCCTCTTCGCCTTCCCGCCGCTGATCGCGGGCGACCTGCTGCTCGAACTCGAACGCGCCTTCGGCTGGGCCTTCTTCGATCCGGACCGGGGCGGCGATCCCCTGCTGTGGCAGCACCTGTTCTGGATCTTCGGCCACCCGGAGGTCTACATCGTCTTCCTGCCGTCCATCGCGCTGATCGCCACGATCCTGCCGACCTTTGCCAGCCGCCCGATGATCGGCCATTCGTGGATCGTGCTCTCGGCGGTGGGCGTGGCCTTCCTGTCCTTCGGCCTGTGGGTCCACCACATGTTCACCGTGGGCCTGCCTGAAATCTCGCTCAGCTTCTTCTCGGCCGCGTCAGAGGCGGTGGCGGTCCCGACAGGCATCCAGATCTTCTGCTTCGTCGCGACGATGCTCGTGGCCAAGGTGCGCCCCTCCCTGCCGATGCTGTTTGCGGGCGGCGCGCTGGCGATCTTCGTCTTCGGCGGCCTCACGGGCGTCATGGTCGCGCTGGTGCCCTTCGACTGGCAGGCGCATGACAGCTACTTCGTCGTCGCCCACCTGCACTACACGCTGATCGGCGGCATGCTCTTCCCGCTCTTTGCCGGTGTCTACTACTGGTATCCCTTCGTCACCCAGCGCCAGACCAACCAGAAAGCCGGCAAGTGGTCCTTCTGGCTGATGTTCGGCGGCTTCAACATCGCCTTCCTTCCGATGCACTGGACCGGCGTCATGGGCATGCCCCGCCGCGTCTGGACCTATGACGTCACCGACGGCTGGGCCGTGCTGAACATGGTGTCGACCGTCGGCAGCTTCATCTTCGCCGCAGGGTTCGTCGTGCTGGCCGTCAACGTGCTCTGGCCGCGCGGCAAGCACGCCCCGGTGAAGCGCAACGTCTGGAACGCCGGAACGATGGAATGGAGCGCCGAAGTCCCCGACAAGCCGTGGGGCGTGCGGTCGATCCCGCTCATCACCTCGCGCTATCCGCTGTGGGACCAGCCCGGCCTGCTCGACCAGATCGACCGCGGCGAGTGGTTCCTGCCCGACGCCGAGGAAGGCAAGCGCGAGCTGATCGTCACCGACATCCTCGACGCCCGCCCGCTGTTCGTCCAGCGCGTGCCGGGGCCGTCCTGGCTGATGCTGTTCGCCGCCCTCTTCCTCGGGACCAGCTTCATCGTCGCCACCTACCACTGGTGGACCATCGCCCTGATCTCCGGCGCGGCCTTTGTCGCCGTCACGCTCTACTGGCTCTGGACCGGCACCGCGCAGATCCCCGAGAAGCCCGAGAAATACGCCGGGCGCGGCCTGACCCTGCCGACCTACGAGGCAGGCGCCGGGTCGGTCGGCTGGTGGGCCGTGTTCATCACCATGACCGGCGACATGACAGCGTTTGTCGGGCTGGTGTTCTCCTACTTCTTCTTCTGGACCGTGCTGCCGGACTTCATGTCCACGACCGAGGCGATGCCCTTCGGCTGGCTCATCCTGGGCTTTGCCGGCGTGATGGGACAGTGGGGCCTGACCGTCGCGGCACGCGGTCAACTGGCGTCCCGTGCCCCGGGCGCAGCCATCGGCGCGCTCCTCGCCGCTCCGGTGGCGGGCGTGCTGGGCATGGCCGCGTTTGCCTGGGCGGCGATGCAAGCGGGCCTCGACCCCACGCGCCACAGCTTCGACGCGACCATCTGGGCGCTGCTCCTGTGGCTTTCCGTGCACGTGGCGCTTGGCCTGCTCATGCAGCTCTATACAGCGGCGCGCATCTGGGCGGGCATCTGCACGCCCGACTTCCCGGCGGACCTGCGCAACCTGACGCTTTATACCCACTTCCTCGCGGTGACGGTCATCATGACCTTCGCCATGCTGGCGGTCTTCCCGCTCTGGCTGGGGGCGCTGTGATGAGGCGCCCGAGCAAGATCCCCGCCCCCCGACTGATCGACGACGGCTCCCTCTGGATCATGGTCGCCGCGCCCTCGATCTGGGCCGCACACTTCCTGATCAGCTACTGGGTCGCCGCCATCTGGTGCGCCAAGATCGGAGGCTCGCTCCTCGACGTGCGCTGGATCATCGCCGCGCTGGGGCTGGCCTCCATCGTGCTGATCGGCCTGCTGGCACTGATCGCCGTGCGCCGCTACGGCGGCACCTTCGTCATCTTCGAGGAGATCACCGAGGATTCACGCCCGGCGCGCGAACGCTTCATGGGGCACGTGTCGCTCCTCCTGTGCATCCTCTCCGCTGTGGCCGTGGGCTTTACCGTGATCCCCGGGCTGGTGATGACGACATGCTGATGCGCCGCGCCATAGCGCTTGTGCTGCTGGCCGTGCTTTGGCTGGCGCTGCCCGCCTACGCCACCGGGTCGATGATGGTCCACATGGTCCTGCACCTGGGCGTGGTCGCGGTCGTGCCGATGCTCTGGGCGCCCCGCCTGCCGGACGCATTGCCCTCCGGTCCGATCGCCCTCGCGCTCGGATCGGTGATCGACATGGCCGTGGTCTGGACGTGGCACCTGCCCGGCATGCACCTCTGGGCCCGGACGGAGACCGCCGGTCTCATCCTCGAACAGGCCAGCTTCCTCGGCGCGGGGCTGCTGCTCTGGGGTGCGGTGCGGCAGGCCGGGCCGTTCGGCGGCGCGCTGGTGCTGCTGGCCACGACCATGCACATGACATTTCTGGGCGCCCTGATCGGCCTCGCCCCCCGCGACCTCTACGGCGACATCTGCGCCGGGTACTTCGGCCTGACCGCGCTGCAGGAACAGCAGATCGCCGGTGTGCTGATGGCCGGGCTGGGCGGCGCGCTCTACCTCGCGGCGGCACTGAGCCGGCTGGGCCGCGCGCTCGACGAAGGAGAACCCGCATGAAACGCCTGGTCCTCTTTGCCGCCGTGCTGCTCTTCGTGCTGGGCAACGCCTTCTACTGGCTCGCCCCCTACACTATCGCCGCGTCGACGCCGCACTGGCCCGGCGTGGGCGAGGTCCTGCACCAGTACATGCGCAACGCCGTGGCCATCCGGTCCCGCGACAAGGAGGTGCCGCGCCAGGTCGATCTCGACGATCCCGGCCTGATCCGCCTTGGCGCCGGACACTTCGCCACCGGCTGCGCCACCTGCCACGGCGCGCCCGGCATCGCGCGCAACCCGATCCCGGCCGAGATGATGCCCGCGCCCCCGATGCTCGACGGGCTCGACTTCACCGACGGCGAACTGTGGTGGATCGCGCGGCACGGCATCCGATACTCCGGCATGCCCTCCTGGCCCGGCGAGGGCCGCGAGGTCGAACCTTGGGCCATCGCCGCCTTCCTGCGGGCGTATGACGACTTCGACCGTGCCTCGTACGAGGAGGCGGCCCTCGGCACCGCATACGCAGGCGATGCCATCCGCTTCCCCGGCCTCTACGGCGCGATTCCGAAGGACATGGCCTGCGCCCGCTGCCACGGCGAGGACGGGCTGGGCCGCGAGGGCACCGCGCCGAAACTGGCGGGACAGTCGCGGGAATGGCTGACGCTGGTGCTGGACGCCTACCACGACGGCAGCCGCGAGAGCGGCTTCATGGAGCCGCTCGGCGCGATCCTGACAGATGCCAACATCGACGGTATCTCTGACATGTACGCGGAGATGAACGGCGACTGGAGCGGCCGCCCCCTGCCCTTCGGCGATGCGGAGCGCGGCGCCGAACTGGCCCGCAAGGGGGACGAGCATGACGACATCGCGTCCTGTGCCTCCTGCCACGAGGGCGGAGACGACCCGTTAATGCCGCGCCGCGCCGACACGCCCCGGATCGCCGGGCAGGACGGCTTCTGGCTGTACAACTGGCTGCTGATGTACCGCGACGGCCCGGTGCCCGAGACACCCCGCGCCCACCTCATGGAGGCGGCGGCAAAGCCCCTGTCGGACGGCGACATCGCCGACCTTGCCGCCTATTACGCCGGGCTGACGGCTGGCGGGACCGGCGCGGGCAACTGAGCGGCCCGCCTGGCATCCTGGCACACGGCGGCGAGGCTCAGCTCGCGCGGGATATCGGGTCCGGCAGGTTGTCGGCCTCCATAAGGATGGCTCTTGTCCTCGGATGACCTGCAATCGCATCCGCGATGCTGTGCCGGTTGAGGGTCTGGTAGAACAGGATCTTGGCCTCGGCCAGCGCCCCCACGAGCCCGCAGGACCCGAGCAGGATGCAGGTCGAACAATCGACCATATTGGCATCGCCTTCCATGTAGCGCGCCACGTCGCCGACCCTGATCTCCTCCGCCGGCCGGGCAAGCTGAACGCCGCCCGAACGGCCCCGCGTGCTTTTCAGGTAGCTGCCCTCGACCAGCATGTTCACAACCTTCATCAGGTTGTTCTGCGACAGGTTGTGCGCCCGTGCGATTTCCGAGATCGGCACCACGCGCCCATCGTGGACGCCCAGGTAAAGGCAGACCCTGAGAGCATAATCGGTAAATTTCGAGAAGTGCATACAGCATTACCTTTTATGAATTCCTGCCAACCTGATGCAGGATTTTGAATGCGTCAACGTTTTCAGCCCAGGCGGGAATCCGCGAAGAACTACTCTACCATCAGAAAAACGGGCCCCACCGTTGCCGGCAGGGCCCGTCGTTGAACTCGGTTATAGGCCGCAGCCGTCACGCGACGAGCGCGACACCGGCCTTTTCTTCTCGCGGAAAGAACACGTCGTGCAGGCTGCAGATCGCGTTCGACAGTTCCGAGTGGTCGACGATGAACTGCACGTCGACACTGCGCGGACCCTGCGCGGCGCCAAGCGGAACGATGCCCGCCTCTTCCAGCGCCGCCATGCCACGCGTCAGCACGGACAGCCCGGTCAGGTCGCGGCCGATCACCGACACCAGCGCGCATTTGCGCAGGGAAATGTCGGCCTGCGGGTAGACGTCGCTCAGGTCGCTCTCGACCCGGCGCAGCGCCTTCAGCGAGCCGTGGACGTGGTGGGTGATCGTGTTGGCGTTCGACACCTTCGACACGATCCACACGTCATGGCGCTTCAGCGCGTCGAGGATCGTCGCGTCGTAGCCCTTCACGCCGACCATGTCCTGTTCGAACACTTCCAGCGCAAAGACCGAAAGGCCCGTCACGATCTCCGCCGCGGCGCTTTCCGCCGGCTTGTCGTCGATGATGGTGCCCGGATCTTCCGGCTCGAACGCGTTGGTCACGCGCAGCGGTACACCGGCCCGGCGCAGCGTCTTGGCGGCCGAGGGGTGGATTGCCTCCATCCCGAGGTTCGCCATCTGGTCCGCCACGTCGTAGTTGGTGTGGCCGAGCTTGCGCACCACCTCCGCACCGACCACCTTCGGGTCGGCAGAGGACAGGTGGAATTCCTTGTGGATGATCGCCTCGCGCGCGGCGGTCTGTGCCGCCAGACGAGAGAACGTCACCTCGGAATAGCCGCGGTCGAACTCGCGCATCAGGCCCTCGGTGCACTGGGCATAGCCGGTGACGATGGGCATCTCGGTCGCCGGATCGACGCCGTCCATACCCTTCGCCAGGCGATCCTCGAGGCTCAGATGCTCCTCGTCACGCCAGCCGGACAGGTCGACCAGCCGGGCGTTCACGCCAGCGCGCTGCAACATTAGGACGGCGACGTAGGCGGAGTGCGCCTCGCCCAGCCCCGACAGCAGCTCGCGGATCTGCAGCAGGTGCTCGTTCAGGCGGAAGTGCCCGTAGGAGCACAGCCGCTGAAGGTCCACCAGGCAGCTCCGGGCGCCCTCCATGCGATCCTGCACGAAGCGGGTCGCAAGCTGGACGTCGCCCGCGTGGGTCAGCACCTCGGAGTGCGCCGCGATCATCTCTGTCGAGGCGCGGTCCATTGCGCGGTGCCAGCCGTGGTCGTCATCCGCCTGCGCAAAGCTGGCAAAGACGCCCTGTTCACCGGTCTTCTTGTGCTCGAGCAGCATGTTGGTGATGCCGCCGAACGCGGAAACGACGAAGATGCGGCCGTATTCCGGTTTGCCGTTCTTGATGAACAGCGTGTCGCGCAGTTCGCCGAGGCGGGACATGGACGTCCCGCCGATCTTTTCGACAGTATGGGTCATTCAGGCCTCTGCAGGTTCGGGCGCGGCGTAGGAGCCATCCTCACGGTGCACTTCGTTGCCCGTCACGGGCGGATTGAAGCAGCACGCCATGACGAGTTCCTCGTCCGCGCGCAGGACGTGCCGGTCGTGCTTGTCGAGCGCGTACATGACGCCGGGCTTGATCGGGTGCGTTTCGCCGGTGGCGAGGTCGGTGATCGAGCCCGAACCCTGCATGCAATAGACGCTCTCGAAGTGGTTCTTGTATTCGAACGTGTGTTCGGAACCGGCCTCAAGGAAGGTGATGTGGAACGAGAACCCCATCTTGTCGTCGGCCAGAAGCATGCGGACGGAGGTCCACTTTGCATCCGACACGACGCGGTCGGGTTCGTTCTTGGTGATCTCGTTGAAGTCTCTGACGATCATGTCTGTTACTCCGCTGCGATTTTCTGGCCGGGCTCGACGATCTCGCGGGCGGCGTCCAGCACGATGGCCAGACCCTTACCCAGCGTCTCGTCGGGGGTGGTGAGCGGTGCGAGCACCTTGACCACCTCGTCCTCCGGACCGGATGTTTCGATGACAAGGCCGTTCTCGAAGGCCTTGGCGCAAATGGCTGCCGCCAGTTCGCCGGAACCCACGTCCACGCCGCGCATCATGCCACGGCCTTTCAGGTAGGCGCCCGGGATCATCGCGGCCAGGGCGCTCAGGCCCTTCTCGACGATGTCGGCACGGCGGGCGATGTCCTTCGCAAAGGCATCGTCGGCCCAGAACTTCTCGATCGCCACGCGGGCGGTCACGAAGGCATGGGTGTTGCCGCGGAACGTGCCGTTGTGCTCAGCCGGGCCCATGATGTCATGTTCCGGCTTCACCAGCACGAGGCCCATCGGCAGACCGAAGCCCGAGACGGATTTCGCCATGGTGACGAGGTCCGGCTTGAGACCTGCCTCTTCGAAGCCGAAGAAGTCGCCGGTCCGGCCGCAGCCCGCCTGGATGTCGTCGACGATCAGCAGCGCGCCGTGCTTCTTGGCAAGCTCCGCCACGCGGCGCAGCCACTCGGGGCGCGCGGCGTTCAAGCCGCCCTCGCCCTGCACGGGCTCCACGATGATCGCGGCAGGCGCGTCCATGCCGGAGGACTTGTCCTCGAGCATCGTCTCGAGGATGTCGGCGGTGTCGGTGCCTTCACCCATGTAGCCGTCGTAGGGCATCCGGGTCACGCCGTTCAGCTCGATGCCGGCGCCGCCACGGTGGTAGCTGTTGCCGGTCGCGGCCAGCGCGCCAAGCGTCACGCCGTGGAAACCGTTGGTGAAGGAAATCACGTTCGTGCGGCCGGTCACCTTGCGGGCGATCTTCATCGCCGCCTCGACGGCGTTGGCGCCGGTCGGGCCCACGAACATCAGCTTGTGGTCCATCCCGCGCGGTTCGAGGATGTGACGCTCGAAGGCTTCGATGAAGTCCTTCTTGGTGTTGGTGTGCAGGTCCAGACCGTGGGCGATGCCGTCGTTGGTCAGGTGCTCGATCAGCGCTGCCTTCATGTCCGGGTCGTTGTGCCCGTAGTTCAGCGAGGAGCAGCCCGCCAGGAAATCGATGTAGGTCTGACCGGATTCGTCGGTCATCTCCGACCCGCTGGCGCTGGTGAAGGTGGTCTTGAAGCCGCGGCAGTAGGAGCGGGCTTCGGATTCGCGTCGTTCAAACACGTTAAGTTCTGTCGGTTGCGTAGTCATTACGACCTCTCTCGGATAACTTTGAATGTCAGGAATTCTGGAGCGTCTGCGCCTCAGGCGGCCTGCGCCACCGGGTTCGGCAACTCGATGGTCACCATGTTCTCGGTCGCGGCGCGCCCTGCGAAGTGATCTTCGCGGGTGAAGTGCGGCTCAGAGCTGAGGCTGCCACCCTGGTTGCGGGCGAACTTGCGGAAAAGCCCCCAGGACGCCTTGTTGTCGCTCGTGATCGTGGTCTGCAGACGGGTCACGTCCGCACACACGTCACGGTTCAGGATCTCGGCCAGCATCTTGCCGCCAAGGCCCATGCCGCGTGCCTTTTCGGACACGGCGACCTGCCAGACGAACAGCGTCTCGGGATCGTTCGGGAGGATGTAGGCAGACACCCAGCCAATAGCTTCACCGCCCTTGTCCGCCACCACGCAGGTGTCGGAAAAGTGGTCGCACTGCAGAAGGTTGCAATACATCGAGTTCTCATCGAGCGGCTTGCAGGCGCGCACAAGCTCCCAGATGCCCGAGCCGTCCTCGGATACCGGGGTGCGCAGTGTCGGCAAGGCCTGCCGGGCAAGGTCACGCGGATGTTGCATGTATCGGTTGCTCCATTTTGCTTCGTTAATCTAAATAGCGCGGGCTAGGCATTGCTTCAATAGGCAAAGTAAATATTCTTCGGTTTCGCGCCATGTTTCGCGCAAAACCCCGCTATAAGCGCTTACAAGCCCTTTATATGGCTAAGGGCACATCCTTCGACAAGCTAACCTGTGACCTGCTTGACGCAATGGTTAGCCGTCCTTATATTTAGACAGTCTAACAAAGGAGGTTCGATGGATCGCATCGATACGTCGTTGATCGCATTACGCAGGATTCTCCGCGCGACAGAGCTGTTCGGTCGCGAACTGAAGCAGGTGGCAGGTATCACCGCGCCCCAGTTCCGCGCCTTGCAGATCATCGCGGAGAACGGTTCCGCCACCGCGACAGAGATCGCGCAACGCATGAGGGTAACTCAGGCGACGGTGACGTCGCTTGTCGACAAGCTCGTGCGGCAGGAGCTCGTTGTCCGGGAGAAGTCCGCCGCCGACCGCCGTCAGACCAACATCCAGGTGACGCCGCTGGGATACAAGACGCTCGACCGGGCGCCCGACCCCCTGCAGCAGCGTTTCGTGCGCAAGTTCGAGGCCATGGACGACTGGGAGCAGGCCATGCTCGTGGCGTCCCTCGAACGCGTTGCAGCCATGCTCGATGCGGAGGATCTGGACGCGTCCCCAGTGCTGGACACAGGCGACATTCGCCACGCCGCAAGGAACGGCGCGCACTGAGCGTGCCCCGGGTTCACCCCGTACGCCCGGTGCCGGCGAGGAATGCCGCCTGAGATGACCCTCTGACACGCCCGCGACAAGATTGCTTGAAGACAGGGCGACATTGCCGGATGTTGGGATGCATCAAAATGACCCGACAGCGGAGAAACCAGATGAAAAAGACCTTCACCCTTTGCGCCGTAGCGGCTCTTTCGGCCAATGGCGCTTGGGCCGATTGCGAGACGGTTGTCCTGTCCGACGTCGGCTGGACCGACATCACCGCCACCACCGCAGCCACCTCCGTCGTGCTCGAGGCACTCGGTTACGAGACCGACGTGAAGGTGCTGTCCGTGCCGGTGACCTATACCTCCATGGCCTCCGGCGACGTGGACGTGTTCCTCGGCAACTGGATGCCCACGATGGAGGCCGACATCGCGCCTTACCGCGAAGCCGGGACCGTCGACACCGTCCGCGCCAACCTCGAAGGGGCGAAGTACACGCTGGCCGTCAACAAGGCCGCCGCCGACCTCGGCATCAAGGACTTCGCCGACATCGCCACCCACAGGGACGCGCTGGAAGGCAAGATCTACGGGATCGAGCCGGGCAATGACGGCAACCGCCTGATCCAGTCCATGATCGAGGAGAACGCCTTCGGTCTCGAAGGGTTCGAGGTCGTCGAATCCTCCGAGCAGGGCATGCTGAGCCAGGTCGCCCGCGCCGACCGCCGCGACGAACCCGTCGTCTTCCTCGGCTGGGAACCGCACCCGATGAACGCCAACTACGAGATGTCCTACCTCACCGGCGGCGACGACTACTTCGGCCCGAACCTCGGCGGCGCGACCGTCTACACCAACACCTCCGCCGGCTTCGCCGAAGAGTGCCCGAACCTCGGCGCCCTGCTCAACAACCTCGAATTCTCCCTCGCGATGGAGAACGAGATCATGGGCAAGATCCTCGACGGCGGCGCAGACCCGGAAGATGCCGCGACCGAATGGCTGCAGGCCAACACCGGCGTGCTGGACGGCTGGCTGACCGGCGTGACCACCAAGGACGGCGGCGACGCCATGGAGGCCGTGAAGGCCGCGCTGGAATAAGCGCCCGACGACCACCCCACCACACGCCCCCGCAGACCGCGGGGGCGTCTTTCGTTTCAGCCGCGCGCCAACCGCCGCGACCGGCCCAGACGCACCGGAAACGAAGACCACCCGCCGGACCGACAGGGCGATTCGCCCGGGCCCGGCAAAGCTGCCGACCTCCGCATCAACCCGGATTTCCCGGCACGCGCGGCGGAAAGAACATGAACATTCCGAAGGGTTTTGCGATAGTGCGCCGGACCCGAACCGCCAGCCCCCTTTAGAAATTGGCGCGCTTGCGGTAGTTGACTGACGGATCAATCAAGAAAGAGGGCGTGACATGGAATGGCTGGAAGAACACAAGTTGCCGATCGGCAGCGTGGTCAGGGACGCGGTTGACTGGCTGACCGACAACGCCGTGTGGTTCTTCGACGGGCTCTCCCTCGCGCTGGAATCGGTGATCGACGCGCTGCTCTGGTGCCTCCAGACGCCGCCCGCGCTGCTGATCGTCGCGCTCATCACCCTGCTGTCGTGGTTCGCCCGCCGCTCCGTCGGCTTCACGATCTTCACCGCAGCCGGGCTCCTGCTGATCATCAACCAGGGCTACTGGGAAGAAACCACCGAGACGCTGGCACTGGTGATCGCCGCCGCCGTGGTCTGCATGGGGGTCGGCGTTCCCGTGGGCATCGCCGCCGCGCGCCGTCCGTGGCTCTATAACGCGCTGTCGCCGGTGCTGGACCTGATGCAGACGATTCCGACCTTCGTGTACCTGATCCCGGCGCTGATCCTCTTCGGGCTGGGCATGGTGCCGGGGCTGATCGCCACGGTGATCTTCGCCATCCCCGCCCCCATCCGCCTGACCCACCTCGGGATCACATCCACCCCCACCGCGCTGATCGAGGCGGGCGAGGCCTTCGGCGCCACCCGCCGCCAGCTGCTCTACAAGGTGGAACTGCCCTACGCGATGCCGCAGATCATGGCCGGGCTGACCCAGACGATCATGCTGTCGCTCTCGATGGTCGTCATCGCCGCGCTGGTCGGTGCCGACGGGCTGGGCGTGCCGACGCTGCGGGCGCTGAACTCCGTCAACATCGCGCAGGGCTTCGAGGTGGGCATCGCCATCGTCCTCGTGGCGATCATCTTCGACCGCATGTTCAAGAAGCGGGGGGCCTGAGATGAGCGATCCCGTGATGAACCGTCCCATGGTCCGCTTCGACGCGGTCAACATCGTCTTCGGCGACGCGCCGGAAACCGCCCTTCCGCTGATGGACGAAGGCCTCTCGCGGCCCGAAATCCAGGAACGCACAAACCAGGTGCTGGGCGTGCACGACTGTACCCTCGACGTGCACGACGGCGAGATCCTCGTGCTGATGGGCCTGTCCGGCTCCGGCAAGTCGACGCTGCTGCGCGCGGTCAACGGGCTGAACCCCGTGGCGCGCGGCAAGGTGGAGGTCCGCGTCGACGACAGGTTCGTCGATGTCGCCAAGGCCTCGCCGAAGGCGCTGCGCCAGATCCGCACCCAGCGTGTCGCCATGGTCTTCCAGCAGTTCGGCCTGCTGCCGTGGCGCACGGTCATCGACAACGTGGCTTTCGGGCTCGAAATCGCGGGCGTGCCCGCCGCCGAACGCCTCGACCGCGCCCGACGGCAGCTTGACACCGTGAACCTCGGCGAATGGGCTGACCGCAAGGTGCAGGAACTGTCCGGCGGGATGCAGCAGCGCGTGGGCCTTGCCCGGGCGCTTGCCACCGAAGCGCCGATCCTCCTGATGGACGAACCGTTCTCGGCCCTCGATCCGCTGATCCGCAACCGTCTTCAGGACGAGCTGCTGGAACTTCAGCAAAAACTCGGGCGGACGATCATCTTCGTCAGCCACGACCTCGACGAGGCGCTGAAAATCGGCAACCGGATCGCGATCATGGAGGGCGGGCGCATCGTGCAATGCGGCACGCCACAGGACATCGTCCTGACCCCCGCCACCGAATACGTCGCCGATTTCGTCGCGCACATGAACCCGCTCAACGTCCTGCGCGCGATGGAGATCATGGGCCCCGCCCCCGCCTCGCCGCCCGCTTCGGCGCGGCACGTCGCCCCCACGACGCCGATCCGCGAGATCCTTCCCCTGCTCAGCCAGGACACCGATCCGCTGATCGTGATGGAGGACGGCAGGCCCGTGGGCACGATCGACACGCGCGCCCTGCTGACCGCCCTGATGAACGAACAGCGGCAGGTGGCAGAGGTCCGCGAAAGCGCCTGAACGCCCAGAGCGCCCCGGCGGGACGTCAGCTCGAAAAGAACTCCGGAAACTGCCCGCGGAGCATGTCGAGCCGGCGTATCGTGCCCGACAGATGGACTCGGATCGCCTCCATCGCCTCGTCGGGGTCGCCCCGCTCGATGCCGTGCAGGATGCGCCAGTGTTTCTCCACGATGTCGGCCATCTTGCCCTCGGAGGGCAGGTCCAGCATCTGGCAGCGGAACAGGTGGCCCAGCCTGCGGATCAGGATCTGCTGCAGGTTGGTCATGCCGACACCCGCGAACAGCGTGCGGTGAAAGGCGCGGTCGAGCTCGTTGAACAGCCCCATCTGCGTGGTGTCGCCGTGCAGCGATTCCTGCATGTTCATGATCGCCCGCGCGCGTGAGATCACCTCCGGATCGGGGTCGAGCGCCAGCCGGCGCACCACCTCCGTCTCGACGGACACCCGCAGGAACTGCGTCTCGCGCAGCTGGTCGACGTCGATGCGTTTCACCACCGTGCCGGACTGCGGCATGATCCGGACCAGCCCGTCTTCCTCCAGCCGCTGCAGCGCTTCGCGCACCGGCGTCAGGCTGACCCCGTACTCCTGCGCGATGGCCGTGCGCGACAGGACTGTGCCCGGCGGATAATCCAGCGACACCACCTTCTTGCGCAGCGCGTCATAGACGGCGCCCGCCGCCGAGACGGGGTGCTTCTCTCCATGTTCGCCGAAGGCCTGTTCGATGATCGCCATGTCCGTTCCGATTGCGCCACCGTGGCGGCCTTGCCTCCACTCAATATCGGCGCTTCGCCAATTCAATCAAGATTGACCGTCTAATTCAACTAATATATTAGTCTGACCAGCTCGTGAGCGCCGGTCGAGGAGGGCCGCGTCGCGTGCACTGCACCAAGGGAGGAACTCAATGAAAACCGACATCCTGAAGAACATGTCAAAGGCGGCGGTCCTTGCGGCCTCCGTCGCGGCACTGGCCACGGCGGCAAGCGCCGCAGACAAGACGCTGAAGATCCAGACCTCGTCCAACGCCAGCCACGCCTCGCTCGCCTACCTGAACGAGGAATGGGTGCCGAAGCTGGAAACCATGACCGGCGGATCGCTGGGGGTGGAGCTTCTGCCGATCGACGCCGTGGTGCCGCGCCGCGAGACGGCCGAGGCGATCTCGGTCGGGATCCTCGACGGCGACCTCACCTCGATCAACTACTTCGCGGGTGTCGACCCGGCCTTCGCGCTGATGGGCGACCTGATCGCAGGCTACGACTCGGCCGACCAGATCCAGGCGTTCTGCGCGCAGGGCGGCGGCAAGGAGATGCTGCAGAAGCTCTTCGACGCGCATTTCGAGGGCGTGCACGTCGTCGGCTGCGGCGCCTACGCGCGTGAGGCCTTTGTCTCCAAGGTGCCGATCCGGGGTGTGGCGGACTTCGAGGGCGTCAAGGTGCGCTCCCCCGAAGGGCTTGCGGCGGACGTCTTCAAGCGCGTCGGTGCAGCGCCCGTGTCCATGTCCGGCTCCGAAACCTACGGCGCGCTCGAAAAGGGCGTGATCGACGCGGCGGACAACTCCGCCTATGCCAACAACGACGCCAACGGGATGCACAAGATCGCCAAGTACCCGATCTTCCCGGGCATCCACTCCACCCCGATCCTGCAGTTCACCGTCTCCCAGGCCGTCTGGGACGAGATGTCGGAGCAGGAGCAGGTCGCGCTCGAAACCTGGTATCTCGCCGCCTACAACGGGCTGCGCCAGCACTTCGACCGCCTCGACCGCCAGCTTGTCGCCCGTGACAAGGCCGCCGGAGAGCTGGAAGTGATCGACTGGCCGCAGGAAGAGCGCGACGCTTTCCGAAAGGTGGCGCAGCAGGCATGGGAAGACTTCGCCAAGGGCTCCGACCTCGCGCAGGAAGTCTACGACGCGCACATCGCCTTCATGAAGGAAGCCGGGCTGCTCTGACGCACTCCAACAGAGACCCGATGGCGCCCCCGGCCAAGGGGGCGCCGCAGCACCTCTAGGGCCCGTCTGCGGCCCTCTTTTCCCGGCCCCGAGGGAGGACTCCCGCTGTGACCCGAAACATCGACGACGCCATCGCCCAAACCGATCTGGAAATCGCCGATCAGGACCCCCTCGCCCACGCGGAGGAGCGGGACCTGCCGATGTCTGACTACACGGTGGTCGACCATGCCAGCCACATCACCGGCATCGCCATCTCCTCCTTCTACCTCGTCGCGGCGCTTGCCACGCTGTACGAGGTCTTCTCGCGCTACGTGCTGAACCACCCGACCTTCTGGGCGTTCGAGACGGTGATGACCACGGTTGCCGCCGCGTGGATGCTGTCGGCGGGTTACGTCACGCTGAAGAAGCGGCACATCGCGATCACCGTCATCCACGGGCTGACCACCCGGCGCCAGAAATGGTGGCTCGACCTCTTCGCCATGCTGGTGGGGATCTTCGCGCTCTACATGCTGCTGACCGACGCGCCGATCCGCGCCTATGTCAGCATCGAACGCGTCGAGAAATCCGGCTCAGCCTTCAACTCCCCGCTGCCGATGATGATGAAGTCGCTGATGGTGATCGGTGCCTTCATGTACCTCGCGCAGCTCATGATGAACCTGCACCGGCACCTGAACTCCAACCTCGGGCGCCTGCTGGTCAAGATCGTCTCCGCCTACTTCGTCCTCTACTTCGCCTCCGCCTTCCTGGCCGAAGTCTTCGCCTTCGCCCCGGCCGAGATGTTCTCGGGCTTCATCTCCGGGATCGGCAAGGCGCTCGACCCGTCGCAGGCGCTCGACATGCGGTCCATGGACCTCGGCACCGTGTCGCTCATCATGGTTGTCATGCTGATCGCGCTGATGATGACCGGGATGCCGCTGGGCATCGTCACGCTGATCGTGTCGGTCATCATGGCCATCGGCTTCTTCGGACCGCGCGGGCTGTTCCTCGTGTCCTCGAACGCCGTGGGTCTGCTGGAACACTACTCCCTCGTCGCGGTGCCGTTCTTCGTGCTCATGGCCTCCATCCTCGAACGGGCGGGCATCGCCGAGGACCTCTTCGACGCCATGTCGATCTTCGCGGGCAACCTGCGCGGCGGCGTGGCCGTGCAGACCACCGTCGTCGCCGTGATCCTCGCCGCCATGTCCGGCGTCATGGGCGGCGAGATCGTCATGCTGGGCCTCGTCGCCCTGCCGCAGATGTTCCGCCTGGGCTACGACCGCAAGATCACCATCGGCCTGATCTGCGCCGCCGGTGCGCTCGCCACGCTGATCCCGCCGTCGATCATCATGATCGTCTACGGCCTCTCGGCCGAGGTCGGCATCGGCGACCTGTTCATGGCCGGCGCCATCCCCGGCATCATGCTGGCGGTGTTCTACGCGGGCTACGTGCTGATCCGCGTCAACATCACCCCCTCCATGGCGCCCACCGCGAGGGAAGTGGCCGAGATCACCGGCACCGAACAGAAGCTCTCCTCCGAACGGATGACCGCCGTGATCCTGTCGATCGCGCTGATCGCCACGGTCATGGGGTCGATCTACGCCGGGATCGCCTCCGTCACCGAATCCGCCGCCGTGGGCTGCATCGGCGCCATGGTGATCGCCGCCATCCGCAACCGCTTCAACTGGGAGGTGGTGACCGCCGCGCTCATGGGCACCATGGCCACCGTCGGCACGATCATCTGGCTGATCCTCGGCGCGGTCTCCTTCGTGGGCATCTTCAACCTCGTCGGCGGCGGAGAGTTCATGCGCTCGCTGTTCCTCGACCTCGGGCTGTCGGCCATGGGCACCGTGATCGTCATGATGCTGATCCTGATGGTGCTGGGCACCTTCATGGAATGGATCGCCATCGTGCTGATCACCGTCCCGGTCTTCGCGCCGGTGGTCATGACGCTGGCCCCCGAACTCGGCCTGACCGAGGACCAGGCCAAGATCTGGTTCGGCATCCTCTTCGTGATGAACATCCAGATCTACTTCCTGTCGCCGCCCTTCGGCCCGGCCTGCTTCTGGCTGAAGTCGGTGGCGCCGAAGGACGTGACCCTGCAGGAGATCTTCCTCGCGGTGCTGCCCTTCATCGGTCTGCAGATCATCGGCCTCGTGCTGGTGATGGTCTTCCCGCAGATTGCCCTTTTCCTTCCCGAACTCCTGAACTGAGGTAGAGCCATGATCGGACGCGACTCACGTGAAGACATCGACGGCTACGGCATCTGGCCCTGGCTCCTCGGGCTTGTCCTGGTGGCGGTCATCATCGGCATCATGTTCGGTGCCGCACAGCCGATTTCGTGAACGCCGGCCCGTGGGAGGGGGAAGAGATGCCAGAGCACCCGACGCCCCCGCACGGGCCCCGGCGCGGACCGGACGCCGCCAAGCCCGGGGACGAACCGTTCGCAGAACCCGCCCAAGACCCCATCGGGGCCCACGTGACCACGAGCCCCGCAGATGGCATGGTGGTGCCGGGCAGCATCCTCCGGACCCCGTGCCAAACCCTTCTGCCGCGCGCCGCCGGCAATGACCCGGCCAGCGCCGCCAGTTTCGAATACCAGTAAGGAAAGACCATGACCGACCGCCGCAAGTCCCCCGAAGAGCTCCGCTCCGCCCGTTGGTTCGCGCCCGACGACCTGCGCTCCATGGGCCACAGGTCCCGCGCGATGCAGATGGGCTGGGACGACGAGGACTGGACCGGCAAGCCGGTGATCGCCGTCATCAACACATGGTCCGACCTCTCGCCCTGCCACCACCACCTGCGCGACCGGGCAGAGTTCGTGAAGCAGGGCATCCTGCAGGCGGGCGGCCACCCGGTCGAGATGCCGGTGCACTCGTTCTCCGAGCAGTTCCTGAAACCCACCTCGATGCTCTACCGCAACATGGGCGCGCTGGAGGTGGAGGAAACCCTGCGCTCCCACCCCATCGACGGGGCGGTGCTGCTGGGCGGCTGCGACAAGTCCACGCCCGCGCTGGTCATGGGCGCGGTCAGCATGGGCTTGCCGTTCATCTTCATGCCCGCGGGCGCCATGCTGCGCGGCAACTACGCCGGGCAGAAGCTCGGCTCCGGCACGGATGTCTGGAAATACTGGGACGAACGCCGCGCCGGCACCATCGGCAAGGAAGAGTGGATGGGCGTGCAGGGCGGCATCGCCCGCAGCTACGGCACCTGCATGACCATGGGCACCGCCTCCACCATGATGAGCATCGCCGACGGCTGGGGCCTGACCCTGCCCGGCGCCTCCTCGATCCCCGCGCCCGACGCGGGCCACAAGCGCATGGCCAAGGCCTGCGGGCGCCGCATCGTCGACATGGTCTGGGAAGACCTGACCCCGAACAAGATCATGACGGAGGCTTCCACCCGCAACGCCGTCACCGTCGCCATGGCCACCGGCTGCTCGACCAACGCCATCATCCACATGATCGCCATGGCCCGCCGCGCGGGCATCCCGCTGACGCTCGACGACCTCGACGAGATCGGCAGGACGACCCCGGTGATCGCCAACATCCGCCCCTCGGGCAAGGAATACCTGATGGAGGACTTCTTCTACGCCGGCGGCCTCCCGGCGCTGATGAAGGAACTGGGCGACAAGCTCGACCTGTCGGTGATGACCGTCTCCGGCAAGACGCTGGGCGAAACCATCGAGTCGGCGGTGAACTACAACGAAGACGTGATCCGCCCGCTGTCCAACCCGCTCTACCACGAAGGCTCGCTCGCCGTGCTGCGCGGCAACCTCGCCCCGGATGGCGCGGTCATCAAGCCCGCCGCCATGGACCCGAAGTTCCAGACGCACACCGGCCCCTGCATCGTCGCCGACAGCTACGCGGAGCTGAAGGAGATCATCAACGACGAGAACTACCCGATGACCCCGGACCACGTCCTGGTCCTCAGGAACGCCGGGCCGCAGGGCGGGCCGGGGATGCCGGAATGGGGCATGATCCCGATGCCCAAGGCGCTGCTCAAACAGGGCCACCGCGACATGGTCCGCCTGTCCGACGCGCGCATGTCCGGCACCTCCTACGGGGCCTGCATCCTGCACGTCGCGCCCGAAGCCTTCGTCGGCGGCCCGCTCGCCCTGATCCGCACCGGCGACATGATCGAGATGGACATCCCGAACCGCCGCCTCAACGTGCAGATCTCCGACGCGGAGATGGCCGAACGCCGCGCCGCCTGGACCGCGCCCGAACCGCGCTTCGAACGGGGCTACGGCTACGTCTACACCAAGCACGTCGAACAGGCCGACAAGGGCTGCGACTTCGACTTCCTGACCAGCGAATTCGGCGGCCCCGTGCCGGAACCGGAAATCAACTGAGTGTCGGAGGTGGCGGCAGACGACAGGCCGGAGGGCCTTCCCGGTCCGGTGCTCCTGGGCGCACTGGCGGCCTTTGCGCTGGCCGCGCTGGCGCTGCTTTACGGCGTGCTGCTGGCCGGCGTACTGGTGGACATGTTCACCGCCGACCGCCTCTCGCGCCGGGACCTGATGCTGTCGCCGCTCTACGTCGGCCTCTGCCCGCTGATGATGGGGATCGCGTTCTGGAACGCGGTGCACTTCATCCGCCTCTTCCGCACACCCGCGCGGCCCGCGCCGCGCGGCCTGCGGGCCGGGCTCTGGCTCATCGCTTCGGTCTGGGTCGTCTTCACCGGCATCGCCATCCGCTTCGGCGCGCTCGAAGACCCGGGCGCCCTCCCCTACATCGCGGGCCCTGCGCTTCTGGCGCTCCTGTGCCTAAACGCCCTCCGGAAAGGGCAGGCATGACCCGCATTCCTCCCATCCATTTCTTCACCTGTGGCGCGCGGCCCTGCCGAAGGACCGCCGCCCGGCTTCACGGAGAACCCCATGCCATCTGACCTCCACAAGAGCCTGACCGGCGTGTCCGGCATCCTCGTCACCCCCTTCGACGAGGCGGGCGAAATCGCCCCCGACCTGCAACGCCCCATCGTCGAGCGCGCCATCGAGGCGGGCGTTCATGTCCTGACCGCCAACGGCAACACCGGCGAGTTCTACGGCCTGACGCTGGAAGAGGCGCAGGCCATGGTCCATGCCGCGGGCCAGCACATCGACGACCGCGTGCCCATGGTCGCAGGCGTCGGGCGCGGCGTGCGCGACGCGCAGGCGCTGGCCGAGGCGTCGGGGCTTGCCGGGGCCTCCGCCCTGATGATCCACCAGCCGCCCGATCCCTTCGTCTCGCCCCGTGGCCTCGTCCACTACGTCGAAGCGGTGCGCGAGGCCGGCGACGGCCTGCCCATCGTGCTGTACCTGCGCAACGACGCCATCGGCACCGACGCGATCCGCGCCATGTGCCTGATCGACGGGGTGATCGGCGTCAAATGGGCCACCCCCAACCCGATGAAGCTGAAGGCCGCCATCGCCGCCTGCCCGGACGACATCGTCTGGACCGGCGGCCTCGCCGAAGTCTGGGCGCCCACCTTCTACGCCGTGGGCGCGCGCGGCTTCACCTCCGGGCTGATCAACGTCTGGCCGGAACGCTCCGTCGCGATCAACACCGCGCTCGAAGGCGGCGACTACGACGAGGCGCGCAGCCTGATCGCCGGGATGCAGGTGTTCGAGGACATCCGCGCCGAGGAACAGGGCGGCGCCAACGTGCCCGGCGTGAAGGCCGCGCTCCAGATGATGGGCGAGGACTGCGGTGCCGCCCGACCGCCCGCCGCCTGGCCGCTCTCCGACAGCCAGCGCCAGCGGCTGGAAACCTTCATGACCGCCAACGGCCTGATCTGAGGACACCGCATGACCGACTTTCCGCTCAAACCCGACACCAAGGCGCAGCTTGAACAGGTCTCTGTCGCGACGCTGGCCACCGCGCTCTTCAAGCGCGGGCTGAAGAAGCAGGTGCTGCAGGACGTCCACCCGGTCGCGATGAAGGGCCGCAACATGGTCGGCCCCGCCTTCACCCTGCGCTACATCCCCGCCCGCGAGGACCGCAACGGGATCGAGGTCTTCCGCAACCCCGACCACAAGCAGCGCGTCGCCGTCGAAACCTGCCCCGAGGGCCACGTGCTGGTGATGGACAGCCGCGGCGACGCTTCCATGGCCTCCGCCGGGGACATCCTCATCACCCGGCTGATGATGCGCGGCGGCGCGGGCGTCGTGACCGACGGCGGTTTCCGGGACGCGATGAACATCGCCACGCTGGAGATGCGCGCCTACCACCAGCGCCCCTCCTCGCCCACCAACCTCACCAACAACGAGGCGATCGAGATCAACGGCCCCATTGGCTGCGGCAACGTCGCGATCTTTCCCGGCGACATCATGGTGGGCGACGACGACAGCGTGATCGTCATCCCCGCGCACCTCGCCGACGAGATCGCCGCCGAGGCGACCGAGATGACCTCCTACGAGGATTTCGCGCTGGAACAGGTGAAGGCCGGGGCGACCATCATCGGCCTCTATCCCTGCACCAAGGACGAGAACCGCCAGAAGTACGAGGACTGGCGGCAGAAGACCGGGCGATGACCGATACCCTGACAGCCAGCCCGGCGCACACCGTGCCCGGCCCCCTGATCCGCCTCGATGCGCAGGACAACACCGCCGTCGCGCGCGTGGCCATCGCCGCGGGCACCGACCTGGGCGACGGGCTGGTGGCGCTTTCGGACGTGCCCGCGGGCCACAAGGTAGCCACCCGGCACATCGCCCGTGGCGCGCCGGTGCTGAAATACGCCACGGTCATCGGCTTTGCGGGCGAGGACTGCCCGCCCGGCACCTATCTGCACGCCCACAACGTGCTGATGGACGAGGTGCAGAAGGACTACCGCTTCGCGCAGGACTACCGCGCCCCGGACCTGCTGCCGCCGGAACAGCGCGCCACCTTCCTGGGCTACGCACGGGGCGACGGCCGCGTCGGCACCCGCAACTACATCGGCGTCTTCATCACCGTGAACTGCGCCGCCACCGTCGCCCGCAGGATCGCCACGCATTTCGACGAGGACCGGCTCGCGGACTTTCCCAACGTCGACGGCGTCGTGCCCTTCATCCACCAGCAGGGCTGCGGCATGGAAGGCACGGGCGAGGCGATGGACCTTCTGCACCGCACGCTGGCGGGCTACATCCGCCACCCCAACGTCGCGGGCGCGCTGGTCGTCTCGCTCGGCTGCGAACGCAACAACCTCGACCGCTTCTTCCGCGACACCGCGCTGGAAAGCGGCAAGATGCTGCACACCGTCCGCATGCAGGACGTGGGCGGCACCGCCGCCGCCATCGCCGAGGGCAAGGCCGCCATCCTCGCGATGCTGCCCGAAGCGAACACAGCCACCCGCACGCCGCAGTCCGCCGAACACATCACCGTGGGCCTGCAATGCGGCGGCTCCGACGGGTTCTCCGGCCTCTCCGCCAACCCCGCGCTCGGCCGCGCCGTCGACCTGCTGACCCGCAACGGCGGCACCGCGATCCTGTCGGAATTCCCCGAACTCTACGGCATCGAACACACCCTGACCGCCCGCGCAAAGGACGAGGCCACGGGCCGCGCCATCCTCGACCGGATCAGGTGGTGGCTCGACTACACCGACGGCAAGGACGTGCAGATGCAGGGCGTCGTCGGCCCCGGAAACATGCAGGGCGGGCTGGCCAACGTCATCGAAAAGGCGCTCGGCGGCGCGAAAAAAGGCGGTTCCTCCGGCATTCAGGCGGTCTACCGCTACGCGGAGCCGGTGACCGCGCACGGGCTTGTCCTCATGGACACACCCGGTTACGACCCTGTCGCCGCCACCGGACAGATCGCGGGCGGCGCCAACCTGATCGCCTTCACCACCGGGCGGGGGTCGTGCTTCGGATCCTACCCCGCACCGACGATCAAACTGGCATCCAACACGCCGATGTACACGAAGATGCTCGGCGACATGGACATCAACTGCGGAACCGTGATTGATGGCGCCACCACGCTCGACGCCCTGGGTGAAACGATCTTTGCCCGCATCCTCGCCACCGCATCCGGCGAGGCCACGAAAAGCGAAGCCGCAGGCGTCGGCGCAGATGAATTTGCCCCATGGCCGATCGGAGTGACCGGCTGAGGCACCGACCACAAAGGGAGAGAACTATGCCCAAAGACACATTCACCCCCCACGGCAAGCACCTGATCGCAGGCGAATGGATTGCCTCCGACCAGACGTTCCAGTCCGAACCGGCGCACGGCCCGGCCCATGCGTATGCCGTCGGCACGCCCGACCTCGTGGACCGCGCCTGCGAGGCGGCGGAAGAAGCCTTCTGGACCTACGGCTACACCACCCGCGAGGAGCGCGCCACCTTCCTCAACGCCATCGCGGACGAGATCGAGGCCCGCGCCGACCAGATCACCGAGATCGGCACGCAGGAAACCGGCCTCCCCGAGGCACGCCTCCAGGGCGAGCGCGGCCGCACCACCGGCCAGCTCCGGCTGTTTGCCACACACATCCAGAAGGGCGACTACCTCGACCGTCGCCATGACGAGGCCCTGCCCGACCGCCAGCCGCTGCCCCGCCCCGATCTGAAGATGGTGCAGCGCCCGATCGGCCCGGTGGCCGTGTTCGGCGCCTCGAACTTCCCGCTGGCCTTTTCCACCGCCGGGGGCGACACCGCCGCCGCGCTGGCCGCGGGCTGCCCGGTCGTGGTCAAGGGCCACTCCGCCCACCCCGGCACCGGCGAGATCGTGGCCGAGGCGATCCACGCCGCCATCGAGAAATGCGGCATGCCCAAGGGCGTGTTCTCCCTGATCCAGGGCGGCAAGCGCGACGTGGGCCAGTCCCTCGTCCAGCATCCGCTGATCAAGGCCGTGGGCTTCACCGGCTCGCTCGGCGGCGGTCGCGCGCTCTTCGACCTCTGCGCCCAGCGTCCCGAACCGATCCCCTTCTTCGGCGAGCTCGGCTCCGTAAACCCGATGTTCCTGCTGCCGGAGGCCGCCAAGGCCCGCGGCGCGCAGATTGGTGAAGGCTGGGCCGGGTCGCTGACCATGGGCGCGGGCCAGTTCTGCACCAACCCCGGCATCGCCGTGGTCGAGGCAGGCCCCGAGGGCGACGCCTTCGTGCAGGCCGCAGCCGAGGCGCTGAAGGGCGCCAGCAGCCAGTGCATGCTGACCGACGGCATCGCGCAGGCCTACAAGGACGGCAAGAAGCGCTTCGACGGCCGCAACGCCGTGCGCCCGGTGCTGGTCACCGACAGCGAGGGCCGCAACGCGCTGCCCAACCTCTACGAGACCGACGCCTCCGACTACCTGCAGGACCACGCCCTGGGCGAAGAGGTCTTCGGCCCGCTCGGCCTCGTGGTGCGCGTCACCGGCCCCGACGAGATGGAGACCCTGGCCAAGGGCTTCGAAGGCCAGCTCACCGCGACGCTGCACATGGACGACGGCGACACGGCGCTCGGCAAGCGCCTGATGCCCGTGCTGGAACGCAAGGCGGGCCGCATCCTGGTGAACGGCTTCCCCACCGGGGTCGAAGTGGCCGACGCCATGGTCCACGGCGGCCCCTACCCGGCCTCCACGAACTTCGGCGCGACCTCCGTCGGCACCCTCTCCATCCGCCGCTTCCTGCGGCCGGTCTGCTACCAGAACATGCCCGACGCCCTCCTCCCCAGCGACCTCGGCTGAGGCAGGGCGCCAAGGCGCGACACAAAGGGCCCCGGAGCGATCCGGGGCCTTTTTTTGTGTGGGAGCGGATCTCGACCGGCCAGAGTATGCCTTGCCAAATACGGCCCGTTGCCGACATTCACGCAGGGTGCCGATGCTGCGGTGCCTTCTTCCTGAAGCTGCCGTTGGCACTTTCGCGCGGCAACCTCGACACCGTTGAAGTCGGCTATGCGGACGAAGTTTGCTTTCGCTGCGGCTGCACCTCAACGTCCGAAAATTCGCTGCCGAAAACTACGCTTGCCCGGACTGGCTGACGTATTTTCCAAGACCTCGTAGCACTGCAAAATTGTGCCTTTCTCAGGCAATTGACCGTAGATGAAGTTAAAGAAATGTCTGCCTAACAGCATGGGGATATCGAAGGCATAGTCCACCGAACTGCTTCCCCAAGGTTTAACCGAGCCACCAATCCGCTCTGCAATAGCCTTAAGTTCATCGGGAACGGCATCAACTTTTACCGCATCGACAATCTGGTTTCTTTGCCGTTGTAAGACTTCGTCACGTATTTCGGAGAATATCTTCGGCGGTTGGCCTGTGATCTTAAGGTGTACCGGGTCGTTCCCATCACCGTGATGTGCGACGCTCCAGCGTTTAGAAATCGGCGTGTATTTGGCGATGCTCGAATGCATGCAAAATTCAGAAACCGATACGACATAACAGTGCTGCCCTTGCTTGCAGCCCAAATGCGGATTGATTTTGTTAAGTTGGAAGCTGTCCGGTTCTTGGCTCCACCAAATCGTCCATCCGTTGGAAAGCTCCGCAATAAAGGGCTTCGCACTGCTGGGGACCTCGGGCTCAGGAGGGCCAAGTTCCAATCGGTAGTTCGAGGCAAGCTCGGCCGCAGACAATCGCGTCGCCAAATAGGAAACGTTGAAACCCATTGTGTTTGGCACTCTCCGTTCGGTCTTTGTCTGATCTGCCAAGCGCAAGACAACATGGAAGAAATGCAGACACAAGAGTTCTTGTGACTGACTGCGTTGAACAGGTGAAAGCCGAAACTCATTTCAAGTGCAGCGCTCGGTAGCTTTGGGAACCAAAGCTGACGTTAGTGGTATGCGTAGCGAATGACCGCTTCCCGCCCTTTCCGGATGTGGCAAGGCAGCCGAAACTGCGAACGCTTCCTGAGAAGCGGAGAAATCTTCACGGACGGCAATTCGAACCAGCGCACCGGCCCGTCCGATCTCCCCCCGCACCCGATACCAAAAGGCCCCGGATCACCCCGGGGCCTTTTCCACGTCACGCCACAGCCTCAGCGCGCCGCTTCGTCCTCCTCGCGGTCCGCGTCCTCGGCGGTCCATGCGTCGGAACGCAGTTCGAGCCACATCGCGTTCATCACCGCGAACAGCGCGGCCAGGGGCAGGCCCAGAAGCCAAGCGAAATACCACATATCCCGTCTCCTTTCCTCGGTTCAGTACAGCGCGTCGGAATTTCCGGTCACGTCGTCCTCGGTGACCTTGCCCCAGAGCACCCGGTAGACCCACGCGGTGTACATCAGGATCAGCGGCATGAAGATCACCGCGCAGACCAGCATGATGAACAGCGTCAGGTGCGAGGACGAGGCGTCCCACACCGTCAGAGAGCTGTCCGGGTCCACGGTGGACGGCAGGATGAACGGGAACATCGTCAGCCCGACGCTGGAGATGACGCCGAGGATGCCCAGCTTCGACGCCAGCAGCGTCGTCACCTCGCGCCCGGCCTTCAGCCCCATGACCGCCAGCGCGATCCCGGCAAAGCCCATCAGCGGCGCCACGGCGATCCACGGACGCTCCGCATAGGCCGAGAGCCACGAACCGCCGCGCACCACCTCGCTCAGCAGCGGGTTCGACGGGCCGTCCGTCACCGCCTCTCCGGCAAAGGCGAACCCGTCGACGCCCACCGCCAGCCACAGCCCGGCCAGCGCATAGCCGCCCGCGGCGACCATCCCGGCGGTCACGCCGATGGCGCGGGCCCGGTCCTTCACCGCGCCCTCCGCCTTCACCGACAGCCAGGCCGCGCCGTGCATCAGCAGCATGGCCATCGACACCACGCCCGCCAGCAGCGCGAAGGGGCGCAGCAGGCCCACGAACTTGCCCAGCATCGACCCGTCGTACATCGGCATCAGGTCCTGCGTCAGGTGGAAGGGCACGCCCAGAAGCACGTTGCCCACCGCCACGCCGAACAGCGTCGCCGGCACCGCGCCGCCCGCGAACAGCGCCCAGTCCCAGCGTTCCCGCCAGGCCGGGTCCTCGCGCTTGGAGCGGTACTTGAACGCCACCGGGCGCACGATCAGCGCGGCGAGGATCACGAACATCGCGATGTAGAACCCGCTGAACGACACGGCATAAAGCGGCGGCCAGGCGGCAAAGATCGCCCCGCCGCCCAGGATGAACCACACCTGGTTGCCTTCCCACACCGGGCCGACCGTGTTGATGACGACCCGGCGTTCCACGTCGGTCTTCGCCACGAAGGGCAGAAGCGCGCCCACGCCCATGTCGAAGCCGTCCGTCAGGGCAAAGCCGATCAGCAGCACCCCCAGAAGGCCCCACCAGATGACGCGCAGCGTCTCGAGATCTATCAGGTCCGAAAGGATCATGTCGCTTACTCCGCCGGGGACACGACGCCGCGCGAACGCAACCGCGCCTCGTGCCGCCGTTTCCAGTCTTCGGTCTCCGCAACGTCCTGGAACGGACCCTTGCGGATGTATTTCACCATCAGGCTCACCTCGATCACGAAGAGCACCGTGTAGAACAGGATGAAGCCTGCCAGCGTGAACAGCACGTCGGCCACGCTGAGGTGCGACACCGACATCGCCGTGGGCAGCACGCCCGAGACGGTCCAGGGCTGGCGGCCGAACTCCGCCACGAACCAGCCCATCTCGGCGGCGATCCACGGCATGGGTATCCACGCGACCGCGCCCCACAGGGCCCACCGCGGGAAGGTCATCCGCCGGAAGGACGCGCGCCAGAAGAAATACGCCGTCAGCAGGATGAAGCTGAAGCCGAGGCCCACCATGATCCGGAACGCCCAGAACAGCGGCGCGACGCCCGGCACGGTGTCCCAGGCCGCCTGGTCGATCTGCTCTTCGGTGGCGTCGCGCGGGTCGTCGACATAGCGCTTCAGCAGGAAGGCATAACCGAGGTCCATGGAGTTCTGCTCGAACACGAAGCGCGCCTCGGGCGGGACATCCCCGCGGTTCTCGCGCACGGTCATCAGCGCGTCGTAGGCGATGATGCCCCGCCGCACGCGCTCCTTGTTCTCGGCCACCAGATCCTTGATGCCGGGGATCTCCTCCGTCAGGCTGCGGGTGCCGATCAGCCCCATCAGCCAGGGGATCTCCACGGCGTAATGCGTCTCGCGCGCTTCCTGGTCGGGCAGGCCCACCAGCGTGAAAGGCGCGGGCGCCTCATGCGTCTCCCACATCGCCTCGAGGGAGGCGAGCTTCATCTTCTGCACCTGTCCGGCGGAATAGCCCGACTCGTCGCCCAGCACGACCACCGACAGCGCCGAGGCGAGGCCAAAGGCCGAGGCGACCGCGATCGACCGCCGCGCGAGGTCGGTGAACCGGCCCTGCAGCAGGTAAAGCGCCGACACCCCCAGCACGAAGAGCGAGGCGGTCACGTAGCCCGCACTCACCGTGTGCACGAACTTCGACTGCGCCACCTCGTTGAAGATCACCTCGAAGAAGTCGGTCATCTCCATGCGCATGGTCTCGGGGTTGAACTCCGCGCCGACCGGGTTGTTCATCCAGCCGTTGGCGATCAGGATCCACAGCGCCGAGAAGTTGGACCCGATGGCCACCAGCCAGGCGACGACGCAATGCGCGACCTTCGACAGCTTGTCCCAGCCGAAGAAGAACAGCCCGACGAACGTGGCCTCAAGGAAAAAGGCCATCATCCCCTCGATGGCCAGCGGCGCGCCGAACACGTCGCCCACGTAGTGCGAGTAGTACGACCAGTTCATGCCGAACTGGAATTCCATCGTGATGCCCGTCGCGACGCCCAGCACGAAGTTGATGCCGAACAGCGTACCCCAGAACTTCGTCATCTGCCGCCAGATCGGGCGGTTCGTCATGACGTAGACGGTCTCCATGATGGCGACGATGATCGACAACCCCAGCGTGAGCGGCACGAAGAGGAAGTGATACATGGCCGTCAAAGCGAATTGCAGGCGCGACAGCTCGACCAGTCCGATCTCCATGAGAGAGCTCCTTGGTGTTTTTTTCCGCATCCGGGATGCGGAATTCGTGGCGCTTATATATTCCACATTCACGATACGAAATTGACACAGGTCAAATTCCGCATCACGGTTACGACATTAGCCCACTCGCCCGGGAGGGGAATGTCACAGATTGGCGCGGGTCTCAGGATGCGGGCGGACGCAGCGTCACCACCCGGTCGGCGCCCGATATCTCGGCCTGCCGGTGGGCCGCCAGAAGGATCGCTGCATCGGGCAGCGCCGCGCGCAGACCGGCCATGACACGCTCGGCCGTGGCGCGGTCCAGACCCTCTGTCGGTTCGTCCAGCAGCAGCACCTCGGGCCGCCGCAGCAGCGCACGGGCCAGCACCAACCGCCGCGCCTCGCCGCCCGACAGGCCCGCGCCGTGGAACCCCAGCGGCGCGTCCAGCCCGCCCTTGCCTGCGACGACACGGCTCAGCGCCACCGCCTCCAGCGCCGCCGTCAGGTCCGCCTCCGTGGCCTCCGGCGCCGCCAGCCGCAGGTTCTCCGCCACGGTTCCGGCGATCAGCGCGTGGCGCTGCGGGACCATCGCGACCGTCCGGCGCAACGCGCGCTCCGGCACCGCCGAAACATCCGTCCCGCCCAGCGTCACCCGCCCGCCGACCGGCGCCAGCACCCCCGCCGCCATCAGGAGGAGCGTGCTCTTGCCGCTGCCGCTCGGCCCGGTCAGGGCCACCGTCTCGCCCGCCGCGACCCGCAGCGACACCGGCGCGAACAGCGCCCGCCCCTGCCCCTGCGCGAATGTCACGTCCTCCAGGACCAGCATTCCGGACGGCGCCACACCCCCGGTCTCCTCCGGCACATCCAGCGCCGGCGCCACCCGCCGCGCGGCAGAGATCATGCGCCCGACCTCCGCCAGCGCCCGCCGGACCGGGGCCACCGTCTCGCCCAGCGCCAGCGCCGCCAGCGTCCCGATCGCCACCTCCGGCGCGCCGATTTCCCCGGCCCGCGCCAGCGTCGCACCAAGGCCAAGCGCCCCGCCGACCACCAGCGTGCCGATCAGGTCGAGGCCGAAACCCATGCGTCGCTCCACCCGGTCGACCTCCGCCCGCGCCTCCGCATGGCGGGCCACCGCGCCCTGCACCGCCTCTGCCGCGCGGTCCAGCTGCCCGAAGACCGCCAGATCCTCGCGCGCGCCCACCATGTCCACCAGCCGCGACCGCATCGCCTGCATTGCCGCCTCCGCCCGGCGCGCAGGGCGCCGCGCCAGCCGCGCCCCGAACAGGAACACCAGTGTCGGCCCCACGAGGTACCCGCAGGCGACCCACAGCCCGACCCACGGGTGCACCAGCCAGGACAGCACCAGCCCGCTCGCAAGGATCACCGCGCCGCCCGCCAGCCCCGGCAGCAACAGCCGCAGCATCACCCCGTCCAGCGCGTCGATATCGGCCACCAGCCGGTTCAGCACGGCCCGCGCCCGCAGCCGCTCCAGCCGCCGCCAGGGCGCCGCAACCAGCCCCTGCATCAGCCGCACCCGCAGCCGCGACAGGGCGCGCAGGGTGGCGTCATGGGTCAGCACCCGCTCGCCATACCGCGCCGCCGTCCGCCCCAGCGCCAGCAGCCGCACCATAGCCGAGGGCACGAAGACGTTGAACAGCGCGCCCGTGCCCGCCAGACCGGCCACCGCCGCCGCCGTGATGAACCAGCCCGACACGCCCAGCAGCGCCACGCCCATGACCAGCACCAGCACGGTCAGCGCGAAGCCCCTGAGCACGGCCCGGACCTCTCCGGCCACAAGCGGCCCGACGATGCGCCACAACGCCCTCATGACCCGGCCTCCAGCGTCACGACCCGGTCCATGCGCGCCGCAAGCCCCGCGTCATGTGTCGCCACGACCAGCGTGCCGCCCGCCTGCGCGAAGGACAGCAATGCGCCCGCCACCGCCTCTGCCGTCGCCTTGTCGAGGTCCGCGGTCGGCTCGTCCGCCAGCAGCGCGCCCCGGCCCGCCATCAGCGCGCGGGCCAGCGTCACGCGCCGCGCCTCTCCGCCCGACAGGCCCGCGCCGCGCTCGCCCAGCACGGTCAGCGCGCCGCGCGGCAGGGCCGCCAGCACCTCCGCCAGTTGCGCGCGGGCCACCACGTCGCCGGGCACCTCCGCGCCGAAACCCACGTTGTACCGCAGCGACCGGTCGAGGAAATGCGGCGCCTGCGGCATCCATCCCAGCCCCGCACGCCAGCCGTCGATCACCTCAGGCAAGGGACGTCCGCCGACAAGCACCTCGCCCGCCGAAGGCCGCTCAAGCCCCGCCAGCACGCGCAGCAGCGTCGTCTTGCCCGCGCCGCTCTGGCCCATGACGGCCACGCTTTCGCCCGGGGCCACCTCCATCTCCGGCAGCGCGATGCCCCGCACCACCACGCCGCGCAGCGACAGCGGCCCGGCGGGCGGCACATGCTCACCGCCGCGCATCAGCTCCGGCCGGGTCTCGGCGCGCCACGCGGTCAGTTCCGCCTCCACCGCCTCAGCCGCGGCCTTGTCGTGCCACGCGGCGGCAAGGTCGCGCAGCGGCTGGAAGAACTCCGGCGCCAGCAGCAGCAGCCAGATGCCCGCCGCCGGGGACAGCGCGCCGCCCCAGGTGCCCCAGCCGATCACACCCAGCAGGTGAAAGCCGGTCCAGACCGCCACCATCGCCACGCCCAGCGCCGCGAACAGCTCAAGCACGGTGGAGGACAGGAAGGCAATGCGCAGCACCGCCATGGTCCGCGCCCGCAACCCTTCGGAGGACGCCGCGAAGCCGCTCACCACCGGCCCGCCCGCCCCGACCAGCCGCAGGTCGGCCAGCGCCGACAGCCGGTCCACCAGCAAATCGCTCAGGTCGCCGATCTCGACCATCTGGCGCGCGCTGGCCTCTTTCGCCGCCCAGCCGACCAGCGCCATGAAGACCGGGATCAACGGCCCCGCCATCAGGAAGATCAGCGACACGGCCCAGGACTGCGACACGGCGATGGCGAGGATCAGCAGGGGGACGACCATGGCGCGCAGCCGGGCGGGGCGGTAGCGCATGAGGTAGGGGCGCAGCGCCTCCAGCTTCTCCGCCAGAAGCGCGGCCAGCGCGCCCGGTCCGCCCAGGGCCGACGGCGCGGCGGCCTTCGCCTCCACCTCCACGATCTCGGCCCGGGCGGCGCCGATGCGGGCCTCTGCCAGCGCCGAAAGCTGCGCCTGCGCCACCTGTTCGAGGGCCGCGCGCACCGCGCCCAGCGCCACGAAGCCGCCCGCCATGCCCCAGACCGGCAGCGCGCCGGTCCCGGCCAGCAGGTCGGCCAGCAGCGCCGCCAGCAGCCAGGCCTGCACCGGCCACACCAGCGCCTGCGCCAGCGAGGCCGCCTGTCCGTTCCGCATCGTCACCCTCCGTCCGCGGCATTCCGCTCCGCCCCGTGCCGTGGCCCGGGACCGCGCCGCGCGCCCTGATCTGGATCAAGGTTATTCCGCACCGCGGATGCAAGAAAGACGCCCAGCCAGAGGAGCGGCCATGCGTCTCACCACACGAACCAACCTTGCCGCACGTGTCCTGATGTTCTGCGCCGTCAATCCCGGCACGCGGGTCCGCAGCGCCGAGATCGCCGCCGCCTGCAATGCCTCCGCCAACCACATAGCCCGCGTGGTGCAGCAATTGCAGGCCGAGGGCTTCCTCGACACCCAGCGCGGGCGCAGCGGCGGGCTGCAACTGGCCCGCCCCCCGGCGGCCATCTCCATCGGCACGGTTTTCCGGCTGTTCGAGACCGAGATCCCCTTTGCCGAATGTTTCGACCCCGTGTCCAACACCTGTCCGCTGACCGGCGCCTGCCGCCTGCGCGGCTTCCTGACACGCGCGCTCGACGCCTTCTATCACGAGCTCGACCGCGTGACGCTCGACGACCTGACGCGCGGCAATTGCGGGCTTGAGCAGCTCCTGACGCTGGCCCCGGCGCTCGCGGGGGCCTGCAACGGCACGGACATGGCAATCGCACCTGTCCCGCGCACCGGCTCGTAGGGCGGGGCTTTGCGCCGCCTCCCCCGGCCTGCCGCTCAGTGCAGCCCGTCGGGTCCGTGTTTCAGGATCACCGGCACGATCAGGTCTTCCTCGTCGGCGAGGTGCCGGCGCAGCAGCGTCTCGAAGCCGATCACGTCCTCGCGGAAGGTCCCGGCCTCGCGCTGGCCGCGCAGCACCCCGTTGGCGCCATCGGCGAATCGCGCGATCAGCCCGTCCATCGCGTGGTGGTCGCGGTCGAGTATCTCGAACCCCCGGTCCAGCCGCGCCTCGCGCGCCTTCAGCACCGGAAAGTAATGCATGTCCTCGATCTGGTGGTGACCGTGCAGGTTCTGCACCAGCATCCCGCCGTAGCGGCTCAGCCGGGCCTGCATCTCGCGCGGGTCCATCTGGCCGTCGACCACGCCCTCCGCATCGGTCCGCATCACCTCGCAGAGCTGGCGGAACATCTCGTGCCGGTCCAGCCAGAAGGCCACCAGTCCGGCAAAGTTGGGGTGCGCCTGCCAGTCGGCACGCGGGAACGCCTCCAGAAGCACCCTCAGCGCCTCCGGCAGCCCGTCCCGTTCCGTCAGATCGTAAAGCTTGTCCATACGCGCACATCTGGGCGCGCAGGGGTCCTTGTCAACGCACCACGTGCACAGCACAGGTCACATGACGCACAACATGCGCCGCGACCGAGCCGATCAGCAGGTCCTGCATCCCCGGCCGGTGCGAGGCCATGACCACAAGGTCCACGCCGTGATCCTCCACCCAGTCGACGATGGACCGCCCCGCGTGGCCGGTGATCACGGCGGGCACGCCGCCCGGCACCTCCTCGGTCAGATGCGCGATCTCCTCCGCGATCCGCTGCCGCGCCTCGGCGAGATAACCCGCCGGCAGGTAGCCCTCGATGTAGCCCGGCACCTCCTCGACCACGTGCAGCACGGTGATCGTCGCGTCCTCGCCCGCCAGCCGCCGCGCCACCTCCAGCACCTTCGGGACCGCGGGCCCCCCCGCCTGGTCGAGCGCGACCGGAACCAGAATGTTGTGATATATGGAAAGGCCTCCTGCCCCGCCGCCCGCCCGCCGGGCCGGCTCTCGGGCTCATCCTGCGCCCGGCCGCCGCAACCCGCCTTGATTCAGGTCATGCCGCGCCCGCGCCGGAAAGCGGCCACAATACGCACACATTGCACACGTAACCCGTTAAGCAGGTGACAGAACGCACCTCCCTCCGCGCCCGGCGGCCAAAACGGCTCCTCCCGTGCGCGCACCGACTGCCATGTGCGTGGCCCGCTCCGGGCCAGCCGCAGCGGACACGCTCCCGATCAGAGTGAGGAGACCGATGCGTTACCTGATTGCCGAAACCGACTGGACCTTGATGACCCTCGCCGCCGAGCTTGCCGCGAACGGCACGCTGATGACGCGCACCGACCGGATCGAGGACATCCCCCACTTCATGCGCCATGGCGAGGCCGACCTGCTGATCGTCGCCGCCGACCAGCTCGGGCCGCGCGGCCTGTCGCTCGCCGCGATCCGCCGTGCCGCGCCGGACATGCCCGTGGCCCTCGTGACGCCGAGGCCCACGCCGGAACAGATCGCCGCGCTGCTCGACGGCGGCGCCGACTGCGTGCTCGATTCGGCCCGCCCCGCCGAAGAGAACGTCGTCACCCTGCAGGCCGTCGCCCGCCGGTCGCGCGGGCTGGGCCGTCCGCAGATCCTCCACGGCCCGCTGCGCATCGACCTGCTGACCCGCAAGGCCTACCTGCTGGCCTGCCCGATCAAGCTCTCGCCGAAGCTCTACGAGCTGCTCGAATACCTCGCGCTGCGGCCGGGGCGGCTGGTCACGCGGTCGGAACTGCTGTCCCACATCTACGGGCTTGAGAACGAGCCCGACGCCCGGGTCTTCGACGTCTACGTCTGCAACCTGCGCGCCTGCCTCGCGGCGGCGGACGGGGCGGTGGACATCGAAACCGTGCGCGGCTCCGGCTTCCGATTTGCCGCCGCCGACCTCGTCACCCCGATCGCGGCCTGATCCCCGCCTGATCGGCAAGACCCTTGGCCGGGGTCGTGAAACGACGCCGCAAGGACGCAGATCCCCGATGATCCGGACCCCGGCCCTGTGCTAGGGTCCGGACATGCTGAGCGTCCTCGCCCACCCCGTCTACAGCCGCCTTTTCACCGCGCAGGTCATCGCCCTGCTCGGCACCGGGCTGATGACCGTGGCGCTCGGCCTTCTGGCCTACGACCTAGCCGGGGACCGCGCCGGGGCCGTGCTGGGCACCGCGCTCGCCATCAAGATGATCGCCTACGTGGGCCTTGCTCCGCTGGCCAACGCCGCCGCCGAACGCCTGCCCCGCAAGGCCGTGCTGATCGGCGCCGACCTCCTGCGCGCCGCCGTGGCGCTGGCGCTGCCCTTCATCGACGCGGTCTGGCAGGTCTATGTCCTGATCTTCGTGCTTCAGGCCGCCTCCGCCACCTTCACCCCCGCCTTCCAGGCGCTGATCCCCGACATCCTGCCGGAAGAGGCCGCCTATACCCGCGCCCTCTCGCTGTCGCGGCTGGCCTATGACCTCGAAAACCTCGTCAGCCCGACCATCGCGGGCCTGCTCCTGCTGGTGATGAGCTACCACGGCCTTTTCGCGGGCACCGTGGCGGGTTTCCTCGCCTCCGCGCTGCTGGTCGGTGTCACGCCGCTGCCCGCGCGCGGCGAGACCACCGCCGCAGCTTTGCCGACCGGCTGACCCGGGGCGCGCGCATCTACCTCGCCACGCCCCGGCTGCGCGGGCTTCTGGCGCTGAACCTCGCGGCGGCGGCGGGCGGCGCCTTCGTCATCGTCAACACCGTGGTGATCGTCCGCGCCGCCTTTGCCGGGACAGAGGCCGACGTGGCCTATGCGCTCGCCGCCTTCGGCGTGGGCTCGATGCTGACCGCGCTGGCCCTGCCGCGCCTGCTCGACCGGCTGGCAGACCGCCCGGTGATGATGACGGCGGCGACGCTTCTGGCGGCGGTCACGCTGGGCCACGGCCTCTGGCGCCTGACCGGCGGCGCCGTGCCCTGGGCCGCCCTCCTCGCGCTTTGGGCGGTGAACGGGATGCTCTACTCCGCGATCCTGACGCCTTCGGGGCGGCTTTTGCGCCGGTCCTCCGCGTCCGGCGACCGGCCCGCGCTGTTCGCCGCGCAATTCGCCCTGTCCCACGCCTGCTGGCTGCTGACCTACCCGCTGGCGGGGTGGGTCGGCGACGCCTTCGGCATGACCCCGGCGCTTCTGCTGCTGGGCGGGCTGGCGGCCGCAGGCGTGCTGACAGGCGCACGTGTCTGGCCCGCAGGCGACCCGTCCGAACTGGCGCACGACCACCCGGACCTGCCGCCCGACCATCCGCACCTGAAGGCCTACGGACACAAGCGGCACCGGCACGTCTTCGTCATCGACGACGAACACCGCGCCTGGCCCTCCCACGGCTGACCCGGCCCGCCGCTGCGGCAAAGGTCAGAACGTCGCCGCCACCTCGTAAAGCACCGGCTCGAAGCTGCGGCAGAGCGTGTTGAACCGCTTGTTGTGCGCGCGCATCTCCTCCGACCGCAGCATCTTGAGAAAGTCCTCGCGGTGCCGCCACTGGGAATAGTTGGCGATCCGCGTCTGCGCGTCGTTGACGTGCAGCGCCGCCGCAACGAACCCCGGCTGCTTCGAGATGAAGCCCGCATAGGCCTCCCTCAGGGCGTCCAGCAGGTCCTCGCAATTGCCGGGGCTGGTCTCGAACGTGGTGATGACCGTCTGGCGGTCGGTGGTCTGTCTGATCTCGGGCATGGGTGTGGTCCTCCTGCCCCCAGCTTTGCACAGCACGCGCCGTGTCCCAAGTGTCCCGTCACCCGGTTAACACCCCGGATTATCCCTTAAAATCTTGACAGCGGCGGCGCCCTTGGGACACAAAACCTCCAATCCATCAAAACCGGCGCGGCAAACGCGCCACGGGCAGCATCACGGGACAGGCACAGCATGAGCAGCATTGCACGAATCGAGGAGTCGCTCCGCGAGACGATCATTTCGCGGCCCGACATGATCCTCGACGACAAGGATCTCATGCACGCCCTGATCGCGGCGAACGAACGGGCCATGGGCGGCAACATCGTCGACCTGCGCGGCATCGCCATGGAACGGCTCGAGGCCCGGCTCGACCGGCTCGAGGACACGCACCGCTCCGTCATCGCCGCCGCCTACGAGAACCTCGCAGGCACCAACCAGATCCACCGCGCGATCCTGCGCATGCTCGACCCGCTGGAATTCGAGCCCTTCCTCAAGGACCTCGGCGGCGAGGTCGCGCAGATCCTGCGCGTCGACGTCATCAAGCTGGTCCTCGAAAGCAAGCAGAACGACCGCGAGCCGGTGATCCGCCGCCTGGGCGAGGTGCTGTCGGTCGCCGAACCGGGCTTTGTCGAGGATTTCATCGCCTCGGGCCGAGAGGCACCGATCCGTGCGGTCACGCTTCGTCAGGTCAGCCACGGCGACGGCCGGGTCTACGGCACCCGGGCAGAGTTCATCCGGTCCGAAGCCTGCCTGAAACTCGACTTCGGCCCCGGCCGCCTGCCCGGCCTCTTGGTCATGGGTTCCGAGGACCCGCACCAGTTCACGCCGCAGCAGGGCACCGACCTGCTCGCCTTCTTCGCGGGCGTCTTCGAACGCTCCATGCGGCGCTGGCTGAACTGACCGCACCGCGGGCGCACATCGCCCGCACGACCACAGGCGCTGCCAGCCTGACCACAGTACCCCGGGGGACAGATGCGAAAGGCAGCGCCATGACGCTCGAGATTTCACCCGCCGCCCGCACCGCGCTCGCCGACTGGCTCGAACACGCCAAGGCGCTGCGCGATGCCTCCAACAACACGATCACCGCCTACCGCGCGGATGTCGTCGACTTCATCGCCTTCCTCACCCAGCATCACGCGGAACCGCAGGGCCTCGCCCCGCTGGCGCGCGTCACCACCGCCGACATGCGCGCATGGATGGCCCACCTGCGGCGCACCCAGATCAGTTCGCGCTCCATGGCGCGCAAACTTTCGGCGGTAAAGACCTTCTACCGCTGGCTCTCGGAACGCGAGGGCTTCGAACCGACCGCCGTGCTCGCCACCCGCGCGCCGAAGTTCCAGAAGAAGCTCCCCCGCCCGCTGTCCGAGGACGCCGCCCGCGCCATGATCGACACGGTAGAGCTTCAGTCCACAACAAGCTGGCAGGGCGCCCGAGACGCCGCCGTGGTCACGCTGCTCTACGGCTGCGGCCTGCGGATATCCGAGGCGCTCTCGCTCACCGGGCGCCATTTGCCGCTGACCGACAGCCTGCGCATCGTCGGCAAAGGCAACAAGGAACGCATCGTCCCGGTCCTGCCCGTCGCCCGCCGCGCGGTCGAGACCTATCTCAGCCTCTGCCCGTATCCGCCGGAACGGGACCTCGCGCTGTTCCGGGGTGCACGCGGCGGCCCGCTGAACGCGCGCCTGATCGCCAAGGTCACCGAACAGGCCCGGATGCAGCTTGGCCTGCCCGCCACGGCCACGCCGCACGCCATGCGCCACAGCTTTGCCACGCACCTGCTGCACGCGGGCGGCGACCTGCGCGCGATCCAGGAACTGCTGGGCCACGCCAGCCTCTCGACCACGCAGGCCTATACCGCCGTCGATCAGGTCCACCTGATGAAGATCTACGATGCCTGCCATCCCAAGGCGGGCTGATCCTAGCGCGCCACCAGCCGCCACACCCTAAGCCGCATCAGCACCCGCAGCAGCACCGCCACGGTGACGGCGCACAGCGCCACCTTCGACAGGGTGCCCATGGTCCCCTCGATCAGCAGGGCGTGCACGACGCTGCCCGTGACGATCGCCAGCGCCAGCGCGGAATGGCCCAGCCGCCAGCCCCGCGCGCTCAGCCGGTCGCGCAGTAGCGCCAGAACCGCCGTGGCGAACAGCGCCCACATCGCCACCACGCCCCAGGGCGAAAACGGCGTGGGCGACGTGAAGGTCAGCGCATCCACCATGTCCGGCGGCGAAGTCACCCACAACCCGCCCACGTGGATCAATACGGCCACCAGCAGCGCGGCACCCGTCCAGCGGTGCACCCGCCGCCCCGCCTGCATCCGCACGCCGGGCAGCAGACCGCCCGCCAGCAGCGGCTGGGCCAGCACCAGCAGCATCGCCACGATCCCGGCAAAGCCCGCGGCGATGTAGACCGGTTGCCGCCATTGAAGCAGGGGGCTGAACGCCGCCTCGAGGATCGCGGCCACTGCGATCAGGCCCAGCCCGCCCCAGATCAGGTATCGTATCATGGAAAGGCGCGCGTCACGCCGGTTGCAGCACGAAGTCGGCGGTCAGGCTCGTCTCCTCTGCGCTGCGCATCACCGGCCGCAGGAACACCGTCTCGAAATCGCCGCTGTCATAGGCGAGGTGCCCGTGCGCCTGGCCGAAGGCCGGCACGATCTGCGGCATGTCCATCCGGAAAACGCCGTTTTCGTCGGTCAGCGTGGCGCCGTGGCTTTGGGGATCGCGCTCGTGGCCTTCGGTGGTGTGCGCCCAGATCTGGATGCGCACGCCTTTCAGCGGCGCGCCGTCCCCGGCCCGGCGCACCGTGCCGGACATCAGGAAACCGCCCCCGCCGATCCGCTCGACTATGGGCGCGCCGGGACGGTAGTTGTTCGCCCCGCCGCGCATCGACGGGGTCGGCGCGACACCCGCCGCGCGGGCGGGCACGCTCAGGCCGGACACCAGTCCGGCGGCTCCGGTCAGGATCAGGCTGCGGCGGGTCATCGGGCCGAAAGCCCTGGGGCGGGGGGTCATGGCGGTGCCTCCTGTCGGTCGGTGCGGCCGCGCGGCAGACGCGCGGCCCGCGTGTGTCACCTCTGCAAGGGAGTATGGGTCATTCCGCGCCGAAGGGAACGGGTCCCGCGCCGATCCAACGCCATCGTGAAGGTGGCGTGGCCCGCGCCTTGGGCGGCGTTCAGGGGCTTTCCGGGGCAGGTTAACAGGAAAAATCGCCGCGCAACGGTTTTGCGGCGGCCGAATCTGCCAAAGGTTAACAACCGGCCGGGAATCGGGGTCCAATCGGCCGGTTCGTCCCTTAATGCCCCGGGGCCATCGGTAAACTTCCGTTAAACCGTTGTGGTGGGCTGTGTCCGCTGCCGCCAAATGCTGTGGCTGTCCGCACCGTGCGCCCCGTTACCCCGGCGGGCGCCGCATTAACCGGCAAGACCCCGGCAGGGCGGGTTAACGCCATGCCGCGCGGAGGCCCTTGAGACCCCGGGGGCGCTCTGCCAATCATGGGCGCAGGCAATTTGCGGAGAACCCCCATGAAACTTCTGAAGCACGGCCCGTCGCCGTTTGTGCGCAAGGTCGTCGTGACCCTGCACGAGACAGGACAGATCGGGGATGTCGAACAGATCGACGTGGTGGCCTCTCCCATGGCGCCGGACCCGGCCCTGACCTCCGCCAACCCGGTGGGCAAGATCCCCGCCCTGATCCGCGAAAACGCCCCCGCGCTCTACGACAGCCGGGTGATCTGCCGCTATCTCGACGCCAAGGCCGGGGCAAACCTTTATCCCGAAAGCAGAATCTGGGACACGTTGACGCTCGAGGCGACCGCCGACGGCATCCTCGAAGCCGCCCTCCTCATCATCTACGAGGAACGTTTCCGCTCGCCCGAGAACGCGTCGATGGAGTGGATCGAAGGCCAGTGGGGCAAGGTCTCCCGCGCCCTCGACGCTCTGGAAACCCGCTGGATGAGCCACCTGAACGGCCCCCTCGACATGGGCCAGATCGCCGTCGGCTGCGCGCTGGGCTACCTCGACTTCCGCCATGACGTCCGCGGCTGGCGCACCGGCCACGACGCGCTGGCCCAGTGGTACGCCCGCTTCTCCGAACGCGAGTCGATGAAGGCCACGCAGCCCACCGCCTGACCGGCGGTACGGATCGGAGGGCGGGGCTGCGCGCCGCCTTGCAGGCCCGTTAGGTCATGTGAAAGCTGTTGGAAAGAAACGGGATTTTCGTAGGGCGGGGCTATGCGCCGCCCGCCCTTCGAAATCCTTCAGAACTTCATCGAGATGCCGACGTTCAGCGCGTTCGTCTTGATGTCGGTCTCGAAGGTGCCGCCCTCGTCGAACTCACCTTCGTTCGACGAATAGGTGAACTGGTATTCCCCGAAGACGGAGAACCGGTCGTTGATCGGATAGCTCGCACCCGCCATCAACCGCGCCGCCGGGCCGGTCACCTGGAACCCGTAGGTCCGCGAGCCGGAGTCGTGCTTGGCATCGACATGCGGGAAAGCCACACCCAGACCGCCGCCGACATAGGGTGTTGTCTTGCCCCACAGCTCCGGCCAGCGCTTCATCACGTTGACCGTCGCCACGTTGTGCCCATCGGTGAACTCCAACCGCGAAAAGCCGAGCGCATCCATCGTGTCGTCGGGCGCATAGGCCTTGGTGTGGGTGTATTCGACGCCGAAGCCCAGGTTATCGGCCCGCCACCACGTGGCGCGTGCACCGTAATAGGGCGGCATTTCAAAGGGTTTGCCTTCCCAGCCGACCAGCTCGTCATACGATCCGCCGCCGTTGGGCAGGTCGCCCGAAATGCGGCTGTGCGGGAGGGTCTGCCACCCCAGGTAAAAGGACAACTCGGTTTCGGCCGCTGCCGGGGCAGCCATTGCGCAGGACAACCCCGCGGCGAGAATCAGACGCTTCATGGGGTGTTCTCCCTCTGCTCGGGTCCTCATCTAAACCCCTGAAAGCGGGCTTTCAACCGCGACACATGCGCACGAACGGCAATCTGTGGCTTTTGCACGCTTTACCACCTGAAAGGTGACGGGTAGATACCGCTCTGAAATGTACGGGAGAGTCGACCGACTCGTTCCCTTCATTGGACGTATCTCGGCCGGAGGGCGCTTCCTCGGGCCCGAAACAAGGGAGCGACAATCGTGTCTCACGCAGACGATCATGATGCCACCCGCAGGGACTTCCTCTACTACGCCGCTGCCGGCGCCGGGGCCGTCACAGCGGGCGCCGCGGTCTGGCCGCTGGTCAACCAGATGAACCCCTCCGCCGACGTGCGGGCGCTGTCGACCATCCGCGTCGACGTGTCCGGCGTGGCTCCGGGCTCGCAGCTGACGGTGAAATGGCTGGGCAAGCCGGTCTTCATCCGCCACCGCACCGAAGCGGAAATCGAGCGGGCCAAGGCGCAGGACGAGGAATTTGCGGCAGGCGTCAGCGTCGTCGATCCGCTGGCCCGGAACGAGAACATCGATCCGAACGCTCCCGCGACGGACATGAACCGCACGATGCCGAGCCCCGAGGGTTCGGACGAGGCCGCCGAGAGCTGGCTGGTGCAGATGGGCGTCTGCACCCACCTGGGCTGCGTGCCGCTTGGCGACTCCGGCGATTTCGGCGGCTGGTTCTGCCCCTGCCACGGGTCGCACTACGACCTGTCGGGCCGGATCCGCAAAGGCCCCGCACCGCAGAACCTGCACATCCCGCCGACCTCCTGGGTCGATGGCACCACCATTCTGCTGGGTTAAGGAGCGCGCACCATGGCTGGAATCCCGCACGATCATTACGAGCCGAAGACCGGCGCCGAGCGTTGGGTGCATTCGCGCCTGCCGATCATCGGCCTGCTCTACGACACCATCATGATCCCGACCCCCAAGAACCTCAACTGGATGTGGATCTGGGGCATCATCCTGACCTTCTGCCTCGTTCTGCAGATCGCCACCGGCGTCATCCTCGTGATGCACTACACGCCGCATGTCGACCTGGCCTTCGCCTCGGTCGAGCACATCATGCGCAACGTGAACGGCGGCCACTTCATCCGCTACCTGCACATGAACGGCGCATCGCTGTTCTTCGTCGCGGTCTACGCGCACATCTTCCGCGGTCTCTACTACGGCTCCTACAAGGCCCCGCGCGAGATCACGTGGATCATCGGCATGCTGATCTACCTCTGCATGATGGGCACCGCCTTCATGGGCTACGTTCTGCCCTGGGGTCAGATGTCCTTCTGGGGTGCGACCGTGATCACCGGCCTGTTCGGCGCCATCCCGTTCATCGGTGAGCCGATCCAGACCTGGCTGCTGGGCGGACCCGCCGTGGACAACGCCACGCTGAACCGCTTCTTCTCGCTGCACTACCTGCTGCCCTTCGTGATCGCCGCCCTCGTGGCCGTGCACATCTGGGCGTTCCACACCACGGGCAACAACAACCCGACCGGTGTCGAGGTGCGTCGCGGGTCGAAGGCCGAAGCGCAGAAAGACACCGTTCCCTTCTGGCCGTACTACGTGATCAAGGACCTGTTCGCCCTTGCGGTGATCCTGGCCGTGTTCTTCGCCATCGTCGGCTTCATGCCGAACTACCTTGGCCACCCGGACAACTACATCGAGGCGAACCCGCTCTCGACGCCCGCGCACATCGTGCCGGAATGGTACTTCCTGCCGTTCTACGCCATCCTGCGCGCGTTCACGTCCGAGGTCTGGGTCGTTCAAATCGCCAGCTTCATCACCGGCGGCATCGTCGATGCGAAGTTCTTCGGCGTGCTGGCGATGTTCGGCGCGATCCTCGCGATGGCACTGGCACCCTGGCTCGACACCTCCTCCGTGCGCTCGGGCAAGTACCGCCCGATGTTCAAGTGGTGGTTCTGGCTGCTGGTGATCGACTTCATGGCGCTGATGTGGCTCGGTGCGATGCCGGCAGAGGAGCCCTACGCCTCCTTCTCGCTGATCGCCTCGGCCTACTGGTTCGCGTACTTCCTCGTCATCCTGCCGCTGCTTGGCGTGATCGAGAAGCCGCTTCCGCGCCCGACGACCATCGAAGAGGATTTCGACGCGCACTACCCGCCGAAATCCGACACTTCCGGCCAAACCGCCAACGCTCCGGCGGAATGACCTCGAAAGGATCGCAAGAGATGTTCAAGAAGCTCACCTTCGCGGCCCTGACGGCCATCGGTCTTGCCTCCGGCGCACATGCCGCCGGGGGAGAGTCCCACGTCGAGGACTTCGCGTTCTCCTTCGAAGGCCCCTTCGGCGCCTACGATCAGATGCAGCTCCAGCGCGGCCTCAAGGTCTACACGGAGATCTGCTCGGCCTGCCACGGCCTGCAGTACGTGCCGATCCGTGACCTGTCGGCGCTCGGCTACAACGAGGACCAGGTCTTCGCCTATGCCGAGAACTTCCAGGTCTGGGACGAGGAACTGGCCGATGGCGACGGCGATTTCCGTCCCGCCCGTCCCGCGGACAACTTCCCGCGTGTCACGTCGGCCGGCGCACCCGACCTGTCGCTGATGGCGAAGGCACGGGCAGGTTTCCACGGTCCCTACGGCCTCGGCATCAACCAGTTCCTCAAGGGCATGGGCGGCGCGGAATACATCGCCTCGCTGCTGACCGGCTACCACGAAGCACCGGAATGTGCGCCCGAGGACTTCTCCGGCAGCTACAACACGGTCTTCACCGCGGGCGGCTACCCGGCAGAGTGCCTCGACGAGGAAGGCAACCACACCGTTCCGGGCAGCTGGATCGGCATGGCGCAGCCGCTCTACGGCGAGGACGTCGACTTTGACGACGGCCACTCCAACTCCCTGCACCACGAGGCGCAGGACGTCGCGGCCTTCCTGATGTGGGCGGCGGAACCGAAGATGATGGCCCGCAAGGAAGCAGGCTTCATCGGCGTGTTCTTCCTGATCATCATGTCCGCGCTGCTCTACCTCGTGAACAAGCGCATCTGGGCACCGATCAAGCGCAAGCCGCACGCCTGATCCTGATCGGACAGTGAAACGGAAAGCCCCGCCCCAACCGGCGGGGCTTTCTGCTTTTGGAGCGGTGCGCCGCCTGTGGCCCTTTGCCTCCGCCCGCGCGACCCGTTACCCATCGGGAAACCACGAAAGGCCCGCCCATGCCCGTCTCCGTCCTCGACCTCATCGGCAACACCCCCCTTGTCGAGTTGACGCGCTGCCATGAGGGGCCGGGGCGTATCCTGGCCAAGGCGGAGTTCCTGATGCCCGGCGGCAGCGTCAAGGACCGCGCCGCGCTGGCCATCCTGCGCGCCGCCCGCGCCGACGGACGCCTGCAGCCCGGTATGCCGGTGGTGGAGATGACCTCCGGCAACATGGGTGCCGGTCTGGCCGTCGTCTGCGCCGCCCTCGGCCATCCATTCATCGCGACCATGTCGGCCGGTAACAGCCCCGCCCGTGCCCGCATGATGGAGGGCCTTGGCGCGCGTGTCGTGCTGGTGCCGCAGGTCGACGGCGTCCCCGGGCAGGTCACGGGCGCCGATGTCGCCGCCGCCGCGGAAGAGGCGCAGCGCCTCGCCACCATCGAAGGCGCCTTCTACGTCGACCAGTTCAACGCGACCGAGGGCATCGCCGCCCACGAGATCACCGGCGCCGAGATCCTCGCCCAGGCAGACGGCCCGGTGGATGCCTTCGTCGCGGCGGTGGGCACCGGGTCCACATACGTTGGCATCGCGAAGGCGCTGAAAGCCGCGAACCCCGCGACCCTTTGCGCGCCGGTCGAACCGGAAGGGAGCGAACCGCTCGCAGGCAAACCCGTGGTGAAGACCCGGCACATGCTGCAGGGCACCGGCTACGGCCTCGTGCCGCCACACTGGGACGCGACGCTGATGAACTTCGGGATGACCGTCACCGACGCAGAGGTCACCGACTGGCACCGCCGCCTCGCCGCGCAGGAGGGGCTCTACGTGGGCTACTCCGCCGCAGCCAATGTCTGCGCGGCGGCCAAGCTGCTGGCGTCGGGCCGTCTCGCGCGCGACGCGACCGTGGTAACGGTGCTCTGCGACACGGGTCTCAAATACTGACCGTCTCCCGCCCCGCTGCCTGCAGATCGCGGCGGGCGCGCACCATCACGTCCATCAGCCACAGCTTGCCGCCCATGGCGAGGACAAGGCCCGCCAGCGTCAAGGCGACGTTCAGCCAGACCAGCCCGACGATCAGCACCACGCTCCCGATGCCGCTGGCCCCGGTCAGAAGGCGCACCATGGTCCAATGATGCGCCACCTCCGGCGCGTCGCCCTGCGCCAGCCAGTCCCGCTCACCCAGCACGGCCTGCGTCATCCAGGCGTCCGTTGTCCGGGGCACCGGGAACAGCCGAGGGTTCAGCCAGACCCACAGCAGCACGGCGGCGACCGGCAGCAGCGCCCAAGCTCCGATCCACACACGGCTCCAGATCGCCAGCGCCAGCAGCGGCAGGATCGTGACGCGCGACCACGCGCTCCACGGGTTGGCATGGCGCGCCCATGTGGCCTCGTCCATGCCCATCACCCGCTCGGAAAGCCGGAATGAAGTCCGTCTGTGCATGCTCTCACCCCCGCACCTTAGTTGGCCCGAGGATAACCGGACCGGCAACGGCACAGGAACCCCTCACTCCCCGAGGTAGTCCCGGAACGCGGGCGGCGGCGCGGCAAAGAAGGCATCCGTCGCGACCGGCGCATGCACCCTACCGTCCGCCACCAGCACGACCTCCTCGGCAAAGGCGCGCGCATCGCCCGGGTCGTGCGTGACCATGATCGTCAGCGCGCCAAGGCTTGCGCCAACCTCGCCCACCAGCGCCAGCATCTCGCGCTTGAGGCCGGGACCGAGCGCGGCGAAAGGTTCGTCCAGCAGAAGGATCGGCCGGGCCATGAGCAGTACGCGCGCAAGGGCTGCCCGCGATTGCTGCCCGCCCGACAGCGTGCCGGGCTTGCGCGCCGCCATGCCCTCCAGCCCTACGCGCCGCAGCGCCTCTTCGATGCGCGCGGTGTCCTCCGGGCCGGGGCGCCGCCCGTCCGGGCGCAGCGCCAGCCCGAGGTTCCGACCCACGTCGAGATGCGGGAAGAGGTTGCCGTCTTGGAAGAGGATAGACACCGGGCGCTTCTCGGGCGGCACCGTCGTCAGGTCGCGCCCGTCCCAAAGTATGCAGCCGCTCCGTGCCGTCCGGAACCCGGCCAAGAGGTCGAGCAGAGTGGACTTGCCCGCGCCGGACGGCCCCAGCACAGCCACACGCCGCCCCGGCGACAATGACAGATCGGCCGACAGCGTGGTGCCATCCATGTCGGCGTGCAGTGCTTCAAGCGTCAGCAAGGCGCCCTCCCCGGTCGAGCATGACAAACGCGCCAAGGCTGAGCCCCAGCAACAACAGGGCCGCGCCCGCCGCAGCCTCCATCTGGTAGGATCCCATCAGCCGGTAGACCTGCAGCGGCAGCGTCGCCCGGTCCGGGTCCGCGAAAAGCGCGATGACCCCCAGGTCGCCCATCGCCAAGGCCGCCACCAGCCCCGACGCGAACCCCAGCGGACGGCGCAGGCGGGGCAGCCAGACCAGCCACCACCACGCGAACCCCGTCATGCCCAGCGAGGCGCGCAGTCGGCCAAAGCCGGATTCCACCGCCTCTGCCTGCGGGACGATGATCCGCAGCGCGAAGGGCAGCCCCATCAGCGCATTGACCAGCGCCGTCACCGGCAGTGCCATGCTGAAAGGGTTGACGAAGGGCCGCAGCATCAGGAACAGCCCGGTGCCCAGCACCAGCGGCGACACGGCGATGGCCGCCAGCGCCAGCAGCTCTCCGCGCCGGTTGGCGAGCGCCATGGCCCAGGCCATGCACAGCACGGTGGAGGCCAGCGCCACGGCGATCGAATGACCCGCCGCGCGGAAGGTGTCCGGCCCCAGCAGCAGCAAGCCGGGCGCCCCCCGTGTCAGGACGGTGCCCAGCGGCACCAGCAGGAAAAGCGCCGCCGCCACGATCCAGGCGTAGTCCACACCCCGGACCCACCCCCTGCCGTCGCTGCGCGGCACGATGCGGTCGCGGCCCACGCCGAACCCTTCGCCCCGCGCGATCTTCAGCGCCGCCAGCCCGGCGACCAGACCAAGTGCCAGTTGCACCAGCGCCAGGACCGACGCCCGCCCGAGGTCGAAATCGAAGCGCATCGCCTGGTAGATCGCCAGCTCGACGGTCGTCGCACGCGGTCCGCCGCCAAGCGTCAGCGCCACGGCAAAAGAGGTCAGGCAGATCACGAAGATCACCACGAAGGCGCCCGGCGCGACGCGCAGCACGACCGGCGCGTCGATCACCCGCCACATCGCTCCGCGCGACAGGCCGAGCGAGGCCGCAAGGCGCAGCCGCTCTCCCGGCACCGCCTGCCAGCCGTTCAGCAGCATCCGGACGGCGAGCGGCAGATTGAAGAACACATGCGCCAGCACCACGCCATGGAACCCGTAGACATCGACCAATGGCAGGCCGAGGACACCCAGCAGGCCGTTCACCAGTCCGTTCCGGCCGAAGACCGCGATCAGGCCCATCACCGCAACGATCACCGGCAGGATGAACGGCGCCCCCATCAGCGCGACCAGCGCCGCACGTCCGGGAAAGCGTTGCCGCATCAGCGCCCGCGCCACCGGAACGGCCAAGGCCACGCTGACCGCCGCCGAGATCGCGGCCTGCACAAGCGTGAAGCGCAGCGCGGCGAGGTCGCCGGGCGCAAGCGCACCCAGCCCCCCGGCCCGCAGCAGCACAACCGCGACCGGCCCCAGCGTCAGCGATGCAAGGGCCGCGCCCGCGATCAGCGGGAGAGCGCGCGCCGCCATTCCTCGATAGCCTCGTCCCTGAGCGCCGCGGCCTCGTCCTCGGAATAGAAGATCACCTCTTCCGGCAGGTCGAGCTGCTGGAACCCTTCCGGCCACTCGTCTTGCGGCAGGGCAGCCGGGATCGACCAGTTGCCGGTCGCGATCATCGACTGGAAGTCGTGGCTGAGGATGAAGTCCATGAACTGCTGCGCCAGCTCCGGCTGGTCGCTGCCCGCGACCTTGACCGCCAGTTCGACCATGAAGTAATGGCCCTCGGGGAAGATCGCCGCCTTCTTCGTCTCGTCGCCCTCGGCAATGATGTGATAGGCGGGCGAAGTCGTGTAGCTGAGCACCATGTCGGCCTCGCCATCGGTGAACAGCCCGTAGCTTTCCGACCAGCCCTTCGTCACGGTGACGATGTTCGGCGCCAGCGCCTCCCAGAAGGTGCCAGCCTCGTCGCCGTAGACCGACTTGATCCACAGGACCAGCGCAAGGCCGGAGATCGAGGTGCGCGGGTCCTGGATGACGATGCGCACGCCTTCGGGCAGCGTCTCCATCGCTTCGAGCGAGGCCGGCGGCTCCATCTTCGTGGCGTCGTAGACAAACGCCGTGTGCCCGTAGTTGAACGGCAGGAAGACCTCGTCGGTCCAGTCCAGCGGCAGGGTCAGCGGCGACAGGTCGACCCCGTGCGGCGCGAAGAGGCCGCTTTCCCGCGCCTTCTGCGTGACATCGGTGTTCAGGCCGATCACCACGTCGGCTTCGGTCCGGTCGCCTTCAAGCATGATGCGGGGCAGCAGCTCGCCCGGCTTGAACTGCAGGTCGCAGCCGCACTGGGCCTCGAACAGTTCCTCGATCTTCGGGCCCGGGCCCCACTCCGAGACGAAGTAGTCCGGGGCATAAACAGTCAGAACCTCCTGCGCAGCGGCAGCCGTGACGGCGCCGGTGGCAAGAAACAATCCCGCTGCAAAAGTGAAGGTCTTCATCATCTTCCTCCAAGTTTCGCTCACGAGAGGGCAAGATTCGGAGTCAGACCGATACCTTCCCTCCGCCGGTGCTAACCGGTTCAGGTTCAACGGGTTGATGCGGCTACGCAAATCTCAGGCGGATCGTGCTCCGCCACCCCGAGGTAGGGCGGACCCTAGGGCTGTGCGCTCCGGCTGGCAAGGCGAAACCCCTTGAGCGCCCGCGCGCCCTGCCCTAGGACACCGCCCAAAGGAGACCGCCCATGAGCCTCAACACCTTCGGCCATATCTTCCGCGTCACGACATGGGGCGAAAGCCACGGCCCCGCGCTGGGGGCAACCGTCGACGGCGTGCCGCCGGGGGTGGAGATCGACGAGGCGATGCTTCAGCGCTGGCTGGACAAGCGCAAGCCCGGGCAGAACAAGTACACCACGCAGCGGCGCGAACCGGACGCCGTGCGCATCCTGTCGGGCACGTTCGAGGGGCGCACCACCGGCACGCCCGTCCAGCTGATGATCGAGAACACCGACCAGCGGTCGAAGGACTATGGCGACATCGCGCAGAAGTTCCGGCCCGGTCACGCCGACATTACCTATTTCCAGAAGTACGGCATTCGCGACTATCGCGGCGGCGGCCGGTCCTCCGCGCGGGAGACGGCCGCGCGCGTGGCGGCGGGCGGTCTGGCACGGGCGGCGCTGAACGCCTTGGCCCCGGATGTGGAGATCCGCGGCTACATGGTGCAGATGGGCCCGCGGAAGGCGGACCCCGCCCGCTACGACGATGCGCAGATCGAGCAGAACCCGTTCTGGTGTCCGGACGCCGAGACGGCGGAAGACTGGGCGGGCTACCTCGACGACCTGCGCAAGTCCGGTGACAGCGTCGGTGCAGTGATCGAGGTCGTGGCACGCGGTGTGCCCGCGGGTCTCGGGGCGCCGGTCTACGGCAAGCTCGACACCGATCTGGCCGCCGCGATGATGTCGATCAACGCGGTGAAGGGCGTCGAGATCGGCGAGGGCATGGCAGCGGCGGCGCTGACCGGATCCCAGAACGCCGACGAGATCTTCATGTCCAACACCGGGCCGCGCTACAGTTCGAACCACGCGGGCGGCATCCTTGGCGGCATCTCGACCGGACAGGAGATCGTCGTGCGCTTCGCGGTGAAGCCGACCTCGTCGATCCTGACGCCGCGCAAGACCATCACGCTGACCGGCGAGGAGACGGAGATCGTCACGAAGGGCCGTCACGACCCTTGCGTCGGCATCCGCGCGGTCCCGGTGGGCGAGGCCATGATGGCCTGCGTCATCCTCGACCACCTGCTGCTGCACCGTGGCCAGATCGGCGACGCGGGCGGACGTATCGGCGGCTGAACGGCCGGATCAGAACTCGTCCCAGCTGACCGGGCCGGAGGCGGCAGAGGCCACCTTTTTCGGTGCGGGGGACCGAGCCGCGGCGGGCGCGTTGACCGCCACCTTTTCTTCTTGGACTTCGACCGGGCGGGGATCGACGTTCTCCCCCTCCCAGCTGCCATGCAGCAGGCGTTCTTTCTGTTCGGCAGAGGTCCCGTCGTCGGCCCTGTCACGGCCACGAGATGCGCCGCCCTTTGCGCCTGACGTGCCCGCACCGGCGTCCGCTGTGTCATCGGAGCTTACGGCCTCAGACTTGATGGCAGGGCGACGGGCCCCGGTGCCAACCCGGGTCTCCAAAGGGGTCTCAAGCGTGAAATCCATTCCGAAGAGTTCCGGCACACCCGGCGGGACGGAGGTGGATGCGGATACTTCCGTCCCGCCAGTGAATTGCGCGAGAAGGTCGGACAGGCGCGTCGCCTCGACCGTCAGTTGCTGGCTCGATGCGCTGGTCTGGTTGACCATGGCGGCGTTGTGCTGGGTCACCTTGTCCAGTTCGGCGATGCCAACGTTGATCTCCTGAACGCCGCCCGCCTGTTCGCGCGCCATCCGTGCGATCGACGACACGAGGCCGGAGACCTCCGACACGCTGTCCACGATGTGCGACAGGGTCTGGCTGGTCTCCTGCACGAGCCGCTCGCCGTCCTCGACCTGGTCGACGCTGTTCATGACGAGCTCCTTGATCTCGCCCGCGGAGGCGGACGCGCGCTGCGCCAGTCCCCGCACTTCGGAGGCGACCACGGAGAAACCCTTGCCCGATTCGCCCGCGCGCGCCGCCTCGACCCCGGCATTGAGCGCCAGCAGGTTGGTCTGGAAGGCGATGTCGTCGATCACCGTGATGATCTGGCTGATCTGTTCTGAGCTTTTCGCGATGGAGCTCATGGCTTGCAGGGCGCGGGCCATGACTTCGCCGCCTTCCTCTGCGCGCCGCCGGCCCTCGACGACCTTTTCGTCGGCGTCCCTGGCCTTGTCCGCCGCCGATTGCACACCGCTCGACAAGGCGTCGAGGGCCGCGGCGGATTCTTCCAGCGTGGCGGCCTGCACCTCCGCCCGGCGCGACATCTCCTCCGACATGCCGGACAGCTCGGTTGCGTTGCTCCGCACGGTCTGGGTGCTGTCTCGCAGCGAAGCGACCAACGTTTCGAGCGCCTGCGCCAGGTCGTTGAAATCGCGGCACAGCTTGACGTAACTGTCGCCCAAATCCTCCCAGTCCTCCGCTTCGATCCGCTGCCCCAGCTTGCCGCCGCGCAGCTGGCTCATGGAGACACCGAGCGCCTGGAAGAGGTCGATCCTGCGCCCGTTTTCGGCCCGCGTACGCTCTTCGGCGCGTTCGGCATCGACCAGCTTTCGGCGCAGGTCCTCGAGCGCGCGGGCAATGGCGCCGACCTCGTCCCCGCGGTCGCGATCCGCGATCGGGCTGTCGTAATCGTTCCCGACCAGGCGACCGATCCGTTCCCGCGCACGCTCGATCGGCTGGGAAAGCTGGCGCCCGAAGAAATACGCGAGGAGTATGCCCACGGCGGCGGCAAAGCTGTTCGCCAGCAGGATGCGAAGTTCGGCAGACTCGAGCGTCGTTTCCGCCTCTGCACGGGCCGTGGCTGCCGCGTCGTTGATCCAGTCCATGAGGTCACCGACATGCTGCTCGGCGGTGTCGAGTTTCGGCAGGATGTCCCGGCGGATCGTGTCGAGCTGACCGAAGAGCGCCTCGCTCTGCGCCTCTTCGAAATACTGCGGGATCTGCTCCAATGCGATCCGGACGCCTTCCAGTTGCGAGCGGGCGAAGGTGTGTTTCTCCGACGGTTTGGTGAACAGCGCCTCCGCCGCGGTGAGGTTCGTCAGCGACGCGGCATAACCCTCCGCAAACGTATCCCAATTGCCGTCCGGTGCCACTCCGAACAGCAGAAGGTTGGACACGGATTCGTCGATTTCCTCCATCAGGGCATTCAGCGCCGCGCTCTCCTCGGATGTGTTGTTGCCGCTCTGGATCACGGCGCCCAGCTGGCGCTGGGTGACCCAGCCAAGTCCGGACACCGCCAGCAGCGACCCGACGAGAACCGCGGCCAGGAGGAAGATCTGCAGTCGAATGGAGAGCCGGCTCATGCTGTACCTCGCGTCGATGGCTGGCGCGCGGGGACAGAAAACTCCGCCCCACGGCCTTGGCGCGACCCTAGATGCGATGGGTAAACAAAACCTGCCGCCGGCTTCGGCAAACTGCCGTGGTTTTCGCAGGTTTTTTAGCTGTCGCGCGGCACGGGGGCAGAGGCGGCGGGCAGTTTCGCAAGCTGCACCAAGAGGATACCGCCGGCGATCACGGCCACGCCGACCAGGTCGAGCAGGCGCAGTTTCTCACCCAGCAGCGCGGCTGCGATGGCCACGCCGAGGAACGGGTTGAGGAAGTGGAAGGTCGACGCCCGGACGGTCCCGATGCGGTTGACCAGCAGCACCCAGACGAAGGTGGCCGCAAGACCGGGCACCAGCGTCGTATAGGCGAAGGCCGCGATCAGCCGCGGCGACCACGCGATTTCCGGCGTCTCGAGCGCGAGCGCAGGCACCCAGAGCACCGCGCTGCCGATCAGCATCTGCAGGCCAACGACCATCATGAAGTTCCCGCCGGAGGTCGCCCCCCGCAGCGACAGGGTGGCTACGGTCAAGGCCAGCACCCCCAGCACACAGAGTGTCACGCCGAAGAGGTCGAGCCCCCCGCCGAAACGCGCGCCCATGATGATCACCACGCCCAGCACACCGGCCACCAGCCCCAGCGCGGCCTGTCCCACCAGCTTTTCGCCCAAGAAGAGCCATCCGGCAAGCGCCACCAGAAGCGGCATGGTCGACGCGATGATCGCGGCCAGCGACGCCTCGATGGTCTGCATGGCGACGAAGTTGAGCCCGAGATAGAGCGCGTTCTGACAGGTGCCGAAAACGACGGTCGCACGCCATTGCGCCGCCGTCAGCCGCCAGCTTTGCCGCATGATCAACGCGATCACGACAGCGATGAGGCCCGAGATCAGGAACCGCAGCGCCAGTGCCGTAAGCGGCGGGGCGGCGGCGACGATGATCCGGGCGGAGGTGAAGGCAGAGGACCACATCGCCGCGAAGGCCAGTCCCATGAGTATTGCGCGCATGTCCATGGCGCCAAGGCTTAGGCCCTGCGCCGACCGAGGGAAAGGCCCGGCGCGCAGGTCCCGCGCCGGGGCGGCGCACAGCCCCGCCCTACAGGGTGTCCCGACGGTCCGTAGGGTGGGGCTATGCGCCACCCCGCGCGAAGGCTCAGACCGGAAGGTGGCCGGTCTTCACATAGAGCAGGCAACCGTCCTGCGATCCCCGGCTTTTGCCCGCGCCGTCCGGACTGCGCAGCCAAGTCCCCGCGGGACAGCGACCGGTGTCGTCCTCCAGGACGCCCTCGACCACGAAGATCTCCTCGGATGTCGCCTTGTCGGCCGTGTCCAGTCGTGCGCCCGGTGCAAACCGCACCATGCGGACCCGTTCGCCCGGCACATCGTGCAGGAGAAGCTCGCTCACCCCCGGCGCCCTGCCCGGCTGGAACTGCGCCGTCCGGGTGTCGATGACCTTCTGCTCCGTATCATTTTCGTCGAACTGGCAGAGCTTCACGAGGATCGTCGCACCTTCGGGGCCGATACGCGGCGTGTGGCGCGTGCCGATCGGATTGCGCACGTAGGTGCCCGCCGGATAGTCACCGAACTCATCGGAGAAAACGCCCTCCAGCACGAGGTATTCCTCGCCGCCGCCGTGCGTGTGGGGATCGAAGGCGCTGTTCGGGGCGAAGCGCACGATGGTGGTGGCGCGGGCTACCTCCTCGCCGATCCGGTCCAGCATCATCCGATCCACGCCGCTCGCCGGTGACGACCGCCATTCGTAATCCTCCGGACGCACCACCTCGCGCCGGGTGAAGTCCGCTCTCAACCGCATGGGCAGCCCTCCCTTTCCCGTCAGGATAACCGGACCCGCCCGCAAAAAAAGCCCCGTCTGCAGGGCAGACGGGGCAAGTCAGTGCCTGTGGCAGCCCACAGTGCACCGGCGGTGTTCTTGAATTACGGGAAACCCTCTGGGGGTGTTCTTACATCTCCGAGCGGATCTGCTGGCGCAGAACGTCGATCGGCACCGTCTTGCCGTCGCGGCGGAAATGCCAGTAGGTCCAGCCGTTGCAGGAGGGCGCGCCCTCGAGCTTGGCCCCCACCTGGTGGATGGAGCCGGTCACGCCGTCGCCCACCAGCGTGCCGTCCGCGCGCACCTTGGCCATCTGGCCACGGCCGTTGATCAGCATCTCGCCGGGCCGCAGCATGCCGCGCTCGACCAACTGGCCGAAGGGCACGCGGGGCTCTGCCCGCTTGGAGGTGCTGACCTCAAGCGCGCCCTTGTCGAAGGCGCGCACGTCACCCATGCGCTTCAGCGCGACCTCGCGGTAGGCGGATTCGCGTTCGATGCCGATCCAGTCACGGCCCAGCATCTTGGCCACGGCGCCGGTCGTGCCGGTGCCGAAGAACGGGTCCAGAACCACGTCACCCGGGTTGGTCGAGCCGACGATCACACGGTGCAGCAGCGACTGCGGCTTCTGCGTCGGATGGGCCTTGTCGCCGTTGGCGTCCTTCAGGCGTTCGCCACCGTTGCAGATCGGCAGAACCCAGTCAGAGCGCATCTGGATGCCCTCGTTCAGGGACTTCAGCGCTTCGTAGTTGAAGGTGTACTTCGCGCCTTCGGACTTCGACGCCCAGATCATCGTCTCGTGGGCGTTGGTGAAGCGCTTGCCGCGGAAGTTGGGCATCGGGTTGGCCTTGCGCCAGACCACGTCGTTCAGGATCCAGAAGCCTGCGTCCTGCAACGCCGCGCCGACCCGGAAGATGTTGTGATAGGAACCGATCACCCAGATCGCGCCATCCGGCTTGAGCAGCCGGCGCGCCGCACGCAGCCAGTCCTTGGTAAAGGCGTCATAGGCGGCGAAGTTGCTGAACTGGTCCCAATGGTCGTCCACCGCATCCACGCGGGAGTTGTCGGGACGGTGCAGCTCTCCCTTGAGCTGCAGGTTGTAAGGCGGATCCGCAAAGATCAGGTCGACAGACGCCTCCGGAAGACTGTCCATCACCTCGATACAGTCACCAGCCAATATCTGATTGATCGGGAGCGCGGCGGCGCTCTTCGCACGTGTCATCGTTGTCATTCTCTGCCTCTGTCCCCGGCGTGTTTTCACGCTCAGTTGTTGGCTTCGAATCTGAGTCCAAACCGATTCGCGGTCAATTTATTTATTGAATCAGTGGGTTGTAGTTTTGACTTGTCACAAGATATCGCGCACCGGCTTGAAGGAACGTCTATGGAAAGGCGTAACCCCAAGATTTCGGAGGGCAGATTTGTGACACTTGGTCGGATATCCTGCGTTCGTTTCCCAACCATAACCCGGGTACTGTGTCGCGGCCCTCTTCATGACATCATCCCGCCAGATTTTGGCCACAATTGAAGCCGCCGCGATGCTCGGGCTGCGGCCGTCTCCGCCGACGATGCAAGTCGCGTCACATGGAATGCCGCCGGGCGCACGGTTGCCATCGACCAGAAGATGGTCCGGAGCCTTGGGCAGACCTTCGACGGCCCGCCGCATCGCAAGAAGGCTGGCCTGCAGGATGTTCATCTCGTCGATCTCCTCGACGGACGCCTGGCCGATGGACACCTCGGCGCTTTGCCACAGGAGTGGCGCGAGGAACTCCCGCCGTTTTATCGACAGTTTCTTCGAGTCGTTCAGCCCGTCCGGGATCGACACCCGGTTGAGAACCACCGCCGCTGCCACGACCGGCCCGGCGAGTGGCCCGCGCCCGACCTCGTCGACGCCTGCCACCCGGTCCATGCCCTGCGCCCAAAGCGCTTCTTCGAATCTCATCTCCATACTGGGGTTCAAAGCGCATGATGAGCCTTGCGGCAAGCGCCTCGATCCGCGTCGGCCGGTACGAAAAAGGCGCACCGTCGCGTAAGGAAAGGCAAACGGGGCTTCACCCATGGCCCCCGATTTCCTATCAAGCGGGACCCAGGCGGACGGAACCCAGACGATGACCCTACTCTTTGTATACGGCACCTTGACCACGACCGCGGACCATCCGATGGGCGCGCTCTTGCGGCGGCACGCGTCCTCTGTCGGCGAGGGCACGATCCGCGCGCGGCTCTACCTGATCGACGACCCGGACGATCCCGGCCAGAACGCCTATCCCGGCGCCCTGCCCTCTCCGGATCCGGACGACCGGGTGCATGGCGAATTGCACCACATCCACAACCCGGAGGCGGTCTTCGGCCCGCTGGACGATTTCGAGGGCTGCTCTCCCGACTGGCCCGAGCCGCATGAATACGTACGCCGAACCATCGAGGTCATCCTGCACGATGGCACGCGCCACGACGCCGAGTGCTACCTCTACACCTGGGACGTCAGCACGGCCCGCCCTATCCCCGAAGGCCGCTTTTCGGACGTGGCGCCGGACGTGCGCTGACCCTCAGACCACGGCTGAGATCAGCGAGAGCACGGCAACCTCTGCGTTCACGCCGCGCGCCGTCATCCAGATGTCCAGCCGGGCCTGCTCCTCCGTGGACAGCTGCAGGAGGATGGGACGGCTGTTGCCGGGGGTGACATCGACCTCCCAGCCCGCCTCTCCGTCCAGCGCGCGGCGCAAGGCCTGTCGCGCGAGATAAGCGAGGGGGAGGAACTGCGCGGAGGTGGACACCAGACGCTTTCGGAGTTCGTCCGGAAGACGCAGCTCCATCGCTTTCCTGCTATCCCGACGACTCATGAACGCGTCCCATTCCGTGCTGCAGCAGGATAGCCAGAGGGCGCCGGTTTCGCGAGGGGAATTCCCCTCAGGTTTGTGCGTCAGGCATATCCGAAATGCCGGGCAACGCAGGGGAGCGCCCCGAACCATCTTCGGTAGGGCACTGGAGCAAGGGCCACGCGCATTCCCTAATGCGCCCGGGAAAAAGAAAAGGGCCGGTGAAACACCGGCCCTTCCCTGAATTCATCTGCAGCGGGCAGATTACATCATGCCGCCCATGCCGCCCATGTCGGGCATGCCTGCGCCGGCGCCTGCGCCTTCTTTCTGCGGCTTGTCGGCCACCATCGCTTCGGTGGTGATCAGCAGGCCTGCGATCGAAGATGCGTCTTCCAGCGCGGTGCGGACGACTTTCGCCGGGTCGATGACGCCGAACTTGAACATGTCGCCGTACTCGTCGGTCTGCGCGTTGTAGCCGAACTTCAGGTCGGTCGATTCACGGACCTTGCCAGCCACCACGGAGCCGTCGACACCCGCGTTCTGCGCGATCTGACGCAGCGGCGCTTCCAGTGCGATGCGCACGATGGAGATGCCGCGGTTCTGGTCGGCGTTCTGACCTTCCAGACCGTCCAGCGCCTTCGCACCCTGCACCAGCGCCACGCCGCCACCGACGACAACGCCTTCCTGCACGGCTGCGCGGGTCGCGTTCAGAGCGTCGTCCACGCGGTCCTTGCGCTCTTTCACTTCGACTTCGGTCATGCCGCCGACGCGGATGACAGCCACACCGCCTGCCAGCTTGGCAACGCGTTCCTGCAGCTTTTCACGGTCGTAGTCGGAGGTGGTCTCTTCGATCTGCGTACGGATCTGGGAAACGCGTGCCTCGATCTCGGACTTCTGGCCAGCGCCGTCGACGATGGTGGTCTCGTCCTTGGTGATGGAGACCTTCTTGGCGTTGCCAAGCATGTCCATGGTCACCGACTCGAGCTTCATGCCGAGGTCTTCGGAGATCACCTGGCCGCCGGTCAGGATCGCGATGTCCTGCAGCATGGCCTTGCGACGGTCGCCGAAGCCCGGTGCCTTCACGGCTGCGATCTTCAGGCCGCCACGCAGCTTGTTGACCACGAGGGTCGCCAGCGCTTCGCCTTCCACGTCTTCCGCGATGATCAGCAGCGGCTTCTGCGACTGGATCACCTGCTCGAGCAGCGGAACCATCGGCTGGAGCGAGGAGAGCTTCTTCTCGTGCAGCAGGATCATGCAGTCTTCGAGTTCTGCGATCATCTTGTCTGCGTTGGTCACGAAGTAGGGGCTCAGGTAGCCGCGGTCGAACTGCATGCCTTCGACGACATCGGTCTCGGTCTCGAGGCCCTTGTTCTCTTCGACGGTGATGACACCCTCGTTGCCGACCTTCTGCATCGCGTCGGCGATCTGACGGCCGATCTCGGCCTCGCCGTTCGCGGAGATGGTGCCGACCTGTGCGACCTCGTCGGAGTTCTCGACGGTGCGGGCCGCGTTCTTGATGTGCTCGACGACCTTGGCGGTTGCCATGTCGATGCCGCGCTTCAGGTCCATCGGGTTCATGCCGGCTGCAACGGCCTTCATGCCTTCCTTGACGATGGCCTGGGCCAGAACGGTCGCGGTGGTGGTGCCGTCACCGGCTTCGTCGTTGGTGCGGGAAGCAACTTCCTTCACCATCTGCGCGCCCATGTTCTCGAACTTGTCTTCCAGTTCGATTTCCTTGGCCACGGACACACCGTCCTTGGTGATGCGCGGCGCGCCGAAGGATTTGTCCAGAACCACGTTCCGGCCTTTCGGGCCAAGCGTCACCTTCACGGCGTCGGCGAGGATGTTCACACCCTTCAGCATCTTGCTGCGGGCGTCGGTGTTGAATTTCACGTCTTTTGCGGACATTCGAAAGTCTCCTGTTTCAGAAGTTGTCGTTGGAAATCAGAACCGGCGTTCAGGCTGCCTTGGCAGCCGCGTCATCGGTGATGATGCCCAGGATGTCGCTTTCCTTCATGATCAGCAGCTCTTCGCCGCCGACGTTGACTTCGGTGCCCGACCACTTGCCGAAGAGGACCTTGTCACCCTCTTTGACGGCCATATCGATCAGCTCGCCGCTGTCCTTGCGTGCACCTTCGCCACACGCGACAACCACGCCCTCTGCCGGCTTTTCCTTGGCGCTATCGGGGATGATCAGGCCACCAGCAGTCTTTTCGTCCGATTCTACGCGACGAACCAGCACGCGGTCATGAAGCGGTTTGAATGCCATCTTCGAGTCTCCTAGCTCAAAGTTACAACCTTGGCCCCTCGTCTTCGAGCGGGCCGTTAGCACTCAAGTGGAGAGAGTGCTAACGGCGCTGAGGTAAGGAACCTGCCGAGTCGTGTCAACATGAGGTGAAGAGATTTTTTGTGCGATTTCCGGGCGGGCGGGCCTGTGGCATCGCATTCAGGGGACATATGCAGAACCGCCCGCCGAACCAAGCCCGTGCGGCGGAAGACCGCGCAGATCAAGGGCGCCGGATGTCCGCCGGGATCGGGAAGACCGCGTCATAGGCCCAGTTGTAGGCGACCGTGAAGCCGAAGTAGAAAGCGGTCAGACCGATGTCCATCAGCAGCGCCTCTCCAAGGGAAACGCCGAGATAGAGCGCCATGAACGGGACAAGCAGGCACGTCAGCCCGACCTCGAAGGCCACCGCATGAAGGATCCGCATGGGCACGGTCTTGCGCAGCGGGCGCCCTGTCCGCACCAGCATGTGGTCGAACCCGAGGTTGAATAGATACGTCCAGCCCATCGCGATGAGGCTGCTGATCACGGCAACCACCCCGAAATGCCCGACCGGCACGGCGAACACCGCGCCGCCCAGCGGGGCGACGATCATCAGGGCGGTGATCTCGAACAGGACCGCGTGGCGGATGCGGTCGCGGGTCGTCCTCATGGGGTTGGGCTTCCGGCGAGGCTTCGGGGTGCAGCAGAGCTACCGGACCGAGCGGCGGAGGCAAGGCCGGATCGCCCCCCGGAACGTCAGCCGCGCGTCACGTTCACGGTCTGCTCGATCAGTTCTGCCGGGGCCTGCGACCCGAGGAACGCGATGTCGTAGGCGTCCCGACCCACGGCCACTACGGCCAGGGCATCCGCCGTGCACATGCCCGTCGGATCGACAAGGTGCCACGCCCCGTCCAGCCAGACCTGCCCCACCGCGTGGAAGTCCTGCGGGGTGACGTCGGGGCCATAGACGGCCACGCAGCGCGCCGGGATCTCGGCGGCGCGGACCATGGTGCAGAACAGGTGCGCATAGTCGCGGCACACCCCCTGCCGTCCGGCGAAGGTTTCCAGCACGTTGGTGTCCGCGTCGGAACTGCCGGGCACGTAATCCAGCTCGTCCTCGATCCAGTCGCGGATCGCCGCGACCTTTGCACCGCCTTCCAGATGGCCGAACCGCTTGCCGACGAAAGCGGTGAACTTGTCGGACTGGCAATAGCGGGAGGGCCGCAGGTAGGGCGCGGGCTCTGCCGGGATCTCGGGAAGCGGGGCGGCCTTGAGGGTCTGGAGCGCGGGCGCGGGACGCGTGATCTCCAGCGTCGCCTTGTAGTCGAGCTTCAGGTCCTCGCCGGGAATACGGGCCCAGATCCGCTCGCCGATGTCTGCATCGCCCGCGATCCGGGTCAGCTCCGCGTCCCCGGTGGAGAGGCTCTCCGACAGAATGGTCTGCCCGTCTGTCCGAGCCGCCTCCAGCGCGAGAAAGGCGATGTTCGGATTGGCGAACCGGTAGTGCATCGTCACGTGTATCGACATGAGCATGAGAAAGGCCTTTTTGTCTGGAGATCCTGATGACAACACCGCCGGATCAGGATCGTTGCACATGCGTCCGATAACAACCCAACGGCTCGCGCAGGGGCCGGAACGCGCTGCGCAGACTGCCCGAACCGTTCCAAGTCACCCTACCGAGGCGCAGCCAAGGCGCCATGTTAAGCCATTGATTTTGTTTACTCGTGAAGTATCCGGAGTCCGGACGCACAATCCCGCGCCATTTTCATCACTGGCGTGGCGCGAGAGGTCGAAGTTCTTTGCCCGCGCCGCTATCACGGACCTATCCTCGGGTAAAACCATTCGCAGGGACCATTTGATGAAGCTCGGAATAGTCGGCGCAGGCATGGTCGGATCGGCAGCGGCCTTCGCCTGCGTCATGCGGGGCGCCGCCTCTGAAATCGTTCTCGTGGACCTCAACAAGGCACGCGCACAGGCGGAGGCAGAGGACATCGCCCACGCGGTGCCCTTTTCGGGTTCGGCACGGGTTGCAGCGGGCGACTACGACGACCTGACCGGCGCCGACGTGGTGATCCTTGCCTGCGGCGTGTCGCAGAAGCCCGGGGAAAGCCGTCTGGAACTCCTGTCCCGCAACGCGGAAGTCTTCCGCTCCGTGGTGGCGGAGGTGACCCGCGCCGCCCCCGACGCGATCCTGCTGATCGCCTCCAACCCCGTCGACATCATGACCCATGTCACGCAGACCCTCAGCGGCTTGCCGGCGGGCCGTGTGATCGGGTCGGGCACGATCCTCGACACGGCCCGTTTCCGCTGGCTGCTGGGCCGGCACCTGAACATCGCTCCCCGCTCCGTCCATGCCTATGTGCTGGGCGAACACGGCGATACGGAGGTGCTTGCGTGGACCGCTGCCCGTGCCGGGTCCGTCTCGATCGAAAGTTTCGCGGCGCAGATCCGTGCGCCGCTGACCGCCGAGGTGCGGGAGCGCATCGACAAGGGCGTCCGCAACGCAGCCTACACGATCATCGAGGGCAAGGGCGCGACGTGGTACGGCATCGGCGCCGGGCTGGCCCGTCTGGTCTCTGCCATCGGATCGGACGAACAGGCGGTACTGACCGTCTCCACCCTGTCGGACGTGGCGGGCGTGCGCCGCGTCGCCTGCTCCCTCCCCCGTGTGGTGGGGCGTGAAGGCGTGACTGCCGAACTGATGCCGGACATCTCGCGTCAGGAGAACGCCGCGCTCGAAGCGTCCGCCATGCTGCTCAAGGATACTTTCGATCAGTTGTCGCTCTGACCGGAGTGCCGGTGACGCAGGCGCAGGACGAGCGCCACGCCGAACCCCAGCGCCACAGCCAGCGCCGACACCAGCCCGGCCCAGTCGCTGACCAGACGGGCGACGGTGTCGACCTGCGCGCCGAAGGCATACCCCAGCAGGACATAGCCGCTGACCCAGATGGTCTCTCCCGCCGTGTCCCAGATCGCAAAGCGCCAGCGGGGCAGCCCCATGGCGCCCGACACCACGTTGACCCACGGCCCGAGCGGCGCCACCAGCCAGGTGGAGAAGAACACCCCTAGCCCGCCGCGGTCGCGGACCAGCGCCTCTCCGCGCGCGATCAGTGCCGCGCGCCCTGTCCGGCTACCCAGCCAGCTCAGGAACGGCGCCCCGCCCCAGCGGCCCAGCTGGTAGCCGGTGTTGTCGCCCGCCAGCGCGGCAAGCCACCCAGCCAGCCAGACCTGCCACAAAGACAGGTCTTCGGAGGCCGCGAAGGCCCCCGCCGCCAGCATGACCAGCGCGGTCGGCACCGGGACGGCAAGGCAGGATACGAAAGCCGACATGGCCACCACCCACACCCCGTAGGTCGAGACGAGTTCGAAGACCGTCTCAGTCATTCGGCGCACCCGCGCGATAGGCGGCAATCGCGGCTTCAAGCTGGGCAATGAGTTCCTCGACCGGCACGCCACGCGCTTCGGACAGGTCGGACAGGCGCCGCGGCCCGGAACTGTCCGGCGAGAGGTCCAGCGTCTCCATCACCACCTCCTTCGGCACATCCCACGACATGGCAACAAAGCGCGGCGTCATCCACGGCGCGATGGGCTGATCCCGGTGCCCGGGATCGGACCAGTAGGCCATCCCCATGGCGAGACGCGCGGCGAAGATGAGCGCGACCAGCAGCGCCAGGGCCAGCCCTGCCGTCAGGTACGGCGCTTCCCGCCAAAGTCGTCTCATGTGACCGCTCCTTATCGCTGCCGCCGCGTCCCAGTCTGGACAGCAGACCGGGGCATGGCAATGCGTGCAGGTGACACGGTTGCCGTCTCCGGCCCCGTCGCGGCGCCGGGACCTGTGGGCGAATAATGGCAAATGCGCGGCAGAGACAGCGTCCTTGCAGATATGCAAGGCAGATGCCCGCCACCTGCCATTTCCATTCTGCGACGCGGCGTCTAGGGTCTGGCGGTCAACCATTCGAGTCTGCCATGCCCTCTCCTCAGGCCACGCCGCTTCTGTCGGTCAAGCCCAACCCGAACCGCGGCCCCGAAAGCCAGAACATGCGTGGCATCCTCCTGATGGCGCTGGGGTTCTTCGCCTTCGCCGCCTGCGACGTGCAGGCAAAGTTCCTGACGGATTCCCTGTCGGCCGCGCAGATCGTGTTCTTCCGCCAGATCGGCCTGTTCATGGGCGTGATCGTGATGTTGGCCGTGAAGGGCACACATCTGCTGCGGTCGCAACTGCCCGCGATCCAGATCCTGCGCGGCATTTGCGCAGCGTCTTCGGCGTTGTGCTTCGTGCTGGCGGTGACCTACGTGCCGCTGGCCGACGCTGTCGCCGTGACCTTCATCGCGCCCTTCCTCGTGACGCTGATGGGGGCGCTGTTCCTGCGCGAACCCGTCGGCGCACGCCGCTGGGCCGCCGTGGCGGTGGGCTTTGTCGGGATGCTGATCGTGATCCGGCCCGGACTGGGCGTGTTCCACCCCGCCATCGGGTTCATCGTGCTCGCCGCCTGTTTCTTTGCCACACGGCAGGTCCTGTCGCGGACGCTGTCGGGCGCCGACAACGTGATGACGACCGTGGCCTTCACCTCGATCACGTCGACGGTCCTTGTGGCGCTCGCCCTGCCGTTCGTCTGGAAGACGCCCGACACGCTGCAGCTCTGGCTCGTGATCTTCGGCCTCGCGGCGACGGCGGGCGTGGGCGAGGTGCTGGTGATCCGCGCGCTCGACATCGCACAGGCGGTGGCGCTGGCCCCGATCCATTACTCGCTGATCATCTGGAGCACCTTCTACGGCTTTATCGTCTTTGCCGATCTGCCGGATCTCTGGACGCTGGTGGGCTGCGCGATCATCGTGGCGTCCGGCCTCTATACCCTGCACCGCGAGCGTATTGCCGCGCGAGAGGGCCGGGCCGCCGCCGCGCGGGCACGAGCGGACGAAGCCGCCGCAACGCCGCAGAACGGTTTGTAGGGCGGGGCTACGCGCCGCCCGGCTCCCACGAATAGGCCCAGTGCACCAGCCCGTCGCGACCGGCCTCCGACAGGGCGTAGACCCCCGTCGCAACCTTGTCGAACCAGCCGTAGTGATTGTCGCGCATCAGCCCGGTGGCCCGCGCCACGCCGGTCGCTGCCACCACATCCCGCCCTCGGCTCGGGCCGGCCTCCGCCAGAAAGGCCGCGCAGGCCAGCGCGTCCTGCCGGTAGGCGGTAACAATGCCGTGCCGCGTCGCGCCACCCTCGTTCGGATCGCCGCGCAGGGCCTCGAATTCCCGCAGCAGGCGGTCGGATTTCTTGCGACTCTTGCGCGGCGCGTAAGGCCCGGGATCGCAGAGCACCTCCACCCGCGCGTCCGGCAGCACCACGATGAAACCCAGCCCCAGCCGCCGGCAGAGGTCGCGGTTGTCCTTCAGCGCCCGCCGCGCCGTCTTGCCCGAGGGTTTGGGGACGGCGACATAGACATGGTCGGTCAGCTTCAGGCGTGCGCAAGCCTGGTGGAACAGCGACAGGGTGATGCGCAGCTTCAGTTCCACGATCACCGGCGGATCGTCGCCGCGCACCGCCATCAAGTCGGCCGCGCCGACCTCCCCCTTTACCGTGTAGCCCTGCTTTTCCAGCAACGCCTTCACCGGTGCATAAAGCTCGCTTTCCCGTTCCATGATCACAGTGTTTCCCGGGCATTGCCCCTTGTCCAGCGCCGCCCATGCGCAGAAAGTGCGGGACAACCGAAGGAGCCTGTATGTCCCTTGTTAAAACCGCACTGTCCCTCGCCATGGGACTGGCGTTCACCGCGCTTCCCGTGCTTGCGCATGCCCGTTGCACCGGTGATGACCTCCGTCCCGCCCTGCTGCCCGAGGAAAGGGCTGAGGTCGACGCCCGCGTGGCCGCGATGCCCTACCCGACCGGCAATCACTGGATCGCGCGGCGCGGCACCGAGACCATCCACCTCGTCGGCACGATCCACCTGTCCGACCCGCGCCTCGACGCGCCGGTCGAGCGGATCGCGCCGCTGCTGGACGACGCCGCCACCCTGCTGCTCGAGATGTCGGGCACCGACCGGGAAGCCATGGAAGCGAGCATCGCCAGCGATCCGGCCATGTTCATGCTGTCGGACGGCAGCCTGCCCGACCTTCTGTCGGAGGACGAGTGGCAGCAACTCTCGGGCGCGATGGCCGCGCGCGGGATGCCCGCCTTCGTCGGCGCCCGGATGCAGCCGTGGTATGTCTCGATGCTGTTGTCGGTGCCCGCCTGCATGAAGGACCTGCTGGAGCAGGACGACGGCCTCGACGTCCGGCTCGAAGCCCTCGCCGAGGAAAAGGGCGTGCCGACCCGGTCGCTGGAACCCTGGGACACGGGCCTCGCGCTGTTCGCCGCCGTCCCGATGGAGGCGCAGCTGTCCATGATCCGCTCCGCACTTGCGCCGGCGGACGTGAACGAGGATCTCTTCGAGACCATCATCAGTACGTACTTCGAAGAAGCCCACGCCGAAAGCCAGGTGGTGCTGGAAGTCCTGTCGCCCCGCCTGACCCCGCTGGGAGAAGCCGAGGCCGACACGGTTTTCGACACCGTGAACGGTGCGATGATAAACGCCCGCAACCGCGCATGGATTCCCGTGATCCTCGACACGCTGGACAGCACCGATGGGACGGTGATCGCCGCCTTCGGTGCCGCCCACCTGTCCGGCGAGGAAGGGGTGCTGAACCTCCTGGCGGAGGAAGGGTTCGAACTGGAGCGCGCGCCGTTCTGAGCCAAAGCCCCGGCGCGCGCCATCCGCTTCAGGCCGCCAGCCCGCGGCCTTTCAGCAGCGCATCGACGCCGGGCATCCGCCCCCGGAACCCGGTGTAGAGGTCTTCGGCCTCCACCGACCCGCCCTTGGAGAGGATGAACTCTTCCAGACGGCCCGCCATCGCCGGATCGAAGGCATCGCCCGCCTCCTCGAAGGCGGCGAAGGCGTCGGCATCCATCACTTCGGACCACATGTAGCTGTAGTAGCCGGAGGAATAGCCGTCGCCCGCGAAGACATGGGCGAAATGCGGGGTCGCGTGGCGCATGAGGATCGCGCGAGGCATCCCGATTTCCTCCAGCACCTGCGCCTGCTTCTGCATCGGATCGGCAGGCGCGGGACCGGCGTGGAATTCTAGGTCGACCAGCGCGGAGGCCACGTATTCGACGGTCTGGAACCCCATGTCGTAGGTCGCCGCCGCCAGCACCTTGTCCAGCAGGTCCTTCGGCATCGGCTCCCCGGTGTCGGCGTGGGTGGCATATTCCGCCAGCACTTCGGGCACTTCCAGCCAGTGTTCGTATAGCTGCGAGGGCAGTTCGACGAAATCGCGCGCCACGCTGGTGCCCGAGACCATCTCGTAGGTCACGTCGGACAGCATCTGGTGCAGCGCGTGGCCGAATTCGTGGAACAGGGTGCGCGCGTCGTCATAGGACAGGAGCGCGGGCGATCCCTTGGCAAAGTTGCACACGTTGACCACCACCGGGATCTGCACGTCGGGGAACTTGCGCTGCGCCCGGAAGGCGGAACACCATGCGCCCGACCGCTTCGAGCCGCGCGCGAAGTAGTCACCGATGAAGACGGCAATCGTCTCACCCTCGCGCTGCACCGTCCATGCCCGGCAGTCCGGGTGGTACAGCGGCACGTCGAGCGGCTCGAACGTCAGGCCGAACAGCCGCTCCGAACAGGCGAACGCCGCATCGATCATCCGGTCGAGCTGGAAGTACGGCTTGATCTCGCCCTCATCCAGATCGTGCTCCGCCTTGCGCCGCTTTTCGGCGTAGTAGCGCCAGTCCCATGGCTCGAGCGGGCCGTCGATGCCGTCCGCGTGCAGCATGCCTTCCAGCACCTCCTGATCCTTCAGGGCGGCGGCGCGGGCCGGGGTCCAGACCTGCATCAGCAGCTCGCGCACGTTGTCGGCGGTGCCCGCCATCTCCGTTTCCAGCTTGAAGGAGGAGAAGTCCGAGTGCCCCAGCAGCGCCGCGCGTTCCTCGCGCAGCTTCAGGGTTTCGGCGGCGATGCCGCGGTTGTCGGTCTTGCCGCCGTTGGCGCCGCGCGCCGCCCAGGCACGGAAGGCTTTTTCACGCAGGTCGCGGCGCGGGCTGAACTGCAGGAACGGCGTGATGACGGACCGCGACAGCGTCACGCAGGGCCCTTTGCCGCGTTCCTCGCCCGCCCCGCGCAGCGCGTTCACGACGAAGGCCGGCAGCCCTTCGAGGTCCTTCTCGGCAAGCTCCATGTACCAGTCGCGTTCGTCCGCCAGCACGTTCTGGGTAAAGGCGGTGCCCAGCTCGGCCAGCCGCCCCTTCACCACCGTCATACGCGCGGCCTCTTCCCCTTCCAGAGCGGCGCCTGCACGGACGAAGTTGCGATGGGTCAGCATCAGGACCCGCGCCTGTTCCGGCGTCAGTTCCAACGTGTCGCGCGCCTCCCACACCGCCTGGATGCGTTCGAACAGCGGCTTGTTGGAGAAGATGGCCGAGGAATGCGCCGAGAGCCGCGGGGCATAGTCGCGCATCAGGGCTTCGCGCGCGTCGTTGCTGTCCGCACCGGCGAGATTGTAGAAGACCCCCGCCACGCGATCCAGCGCGGACCCCGTCCGCATCAATCCCTCGATGGTATTCTCGAAGGTCGGCGGTTCCGGGTTGGTGGCCACCTTCTCGACCTCGACAAGGTCCTCGGCCATGGCGGCGTCGAAGGCGGGGCCGAAGTCGGCATCGGAAATCTCTGCAAAGGGCGGCAGGCCGTAGGGCGTGTCCCAGGTCTTCAGAAGCGGATTAGTCATGTCGGTCTCCAGACGTTTGCAGGAAAGCTATGCGCCCGGGCGGACCGCTTCAATCCGTTCCGTCGGATCGGACGCCGCGAACCGGCCCTTTGCGGGGTCTTGCCGTACGTACGGACATCGGGCCGCGTGCGGTTCAGGACGCCGCACAGACAGGGCGGGGTTTCACGCCGCCTTGCCCCCGCAGTCAGGGCAACCGGGCGTGGGCTTCAGCCCGATCTTGCGGGTCTCGCCCCAGAGCGCATCATATATCAGCATCTCGCCGATCAGGGGCTGCCCTGCGCCTGCGATCAACTTTACGCATTCGACGGCCATCATCGACCCCACGACGCCGGGCAGAGGACCCAGCACGCCCGCCACCGCGCAGGACGGGGCCAGACCGGCTGCCGGCTCCTCGGGGAAGATGCAGCGATAGCACGGGCCGCCACCCTTGGGATGGAACACGCTGACCTGCCCTTCCCATTGGCTGAGCGCGCCCGAGACCAGCGGTTTGCCTGCCGCCACGCAAGCCGCGTTCACCAGGTAGCGGGTGTCGAAGTTGTCGGTCCCGTCGAGGACAACGTCGTAGTCCTCCAGCAGCGCCGCCGCGGTCGCGGCGTCCAGCCTGCGCTTGTAGGGGCGCACGGTGACATAGGGGTTCAGTGCCTCCATCGCCGCCTGCGCCGAGAACACCTTGGGCGTGCCGATCCGGGCGTCGGTGTGGATCACCTGCCGCTGCAGGTTGCCGCTGTCGACTGTATCGTCGTCGATCACGCCGATGGTCCCGACACCCGCCGCCGCGAGGTACAGTAGCGCGGGCGACCCGAGTCCCCCGGCGCCCACGACCAGAACGCGGGACTGTTTCAGCCGCTTCTGCCCCGGCCCGCCCAGTTCGCGCAGCACGATGTGGCGGGCGTAGCGTTCCAGTTCGCCGGGCCGGAAGGCGCCGGGATCCTGCGCCGGAGCCTCGTCCGCCTCCCTGACATCTGCGCGCTCCTTCAGCCGGCGAACACCCCATGCGTAGGCAAGGCCAAACAGGAGCATCCCGCCGAGGATCAGCCAGGGCGCGGCGCTTTCGCCGGTGGCAATCCGCAGGGGATGGCCGAATGGCAGGACCACATGAACCACGAGGACACCGACATAAAGCAGCGCCACCATGTAAGCGCGCGCCTCGCGGCTGGCCCCCACGAGACGGCCGAACCCCCAGACCAAGACGCCGATGCTGAGAACCAGAAGCATCAGCCGCGCCCCGTCGAACCGAAGCCGCCCGCGCCGCGCGCGGTGTCGGGCAGGTCCTCGGCCACGGTGAAGCGGCCCCGCACGACCGGGGCCACGACCATCTGCGCGATCCTGTCGCCGTGGGCGATCACGAAAGGCATGTCGCCCGCATTCATCACGATGACGCCCAAGGGTCCGCGGTAATCGCTGTCAATGGTTCCGGGCGCATTGGGCAGGGTGATCCCGTGTTTCAGGGCGAGGCCGGAGCGCGGCCGCACCTGCACCTCGTATCCATCGGGAATGGCAAGGCGCAGACCCGTCGGCACCAGCGCCCTCGCGCCGGGCTCCAGCGTCAGCGTGCCCCGGTCGGGCAGGTTGGCGCGCAGGTCGGCACCGGCGGCGCCTGCTGTCGCGTAGGAAGGCAGGCCCAGCGAACGGTCCGCCTCCGGTTCCCATGCAAACACGATGTCCACGTCCCGCGCGCTCATGCCTGCACCTGCTTCAGTGCCTCGGCGATCCGATCCGCCAGCTTGCGCGCAACGTCACGCTTGGCAGCACGCGGCCACTCCTCGGCCCCCTCGGCGGTGATCAGAACCACCGCGTTTTCCGTGCCGCCCATGATGCCCGTCGAGGGCGAAACATCGTTCGCCACGATCCAGTCACAGCCCTTGCGGGCGCGTTTCGCCCTGGCGTTGGCGACCACGTCATCCGTCTCGGCCGCGAAGCCCACGACCAACCGGGGACGCCCATCCATCAGCGCAGACACGTCGCGCAGGATGTCGGGGTTCTCCTCGAACTCCAGTACGGGCAGTTGCCCAGCCGTTTTCTTGATCTTCGAGGCAGAGGCGGACTTTACCCGCCAGTCGGCCACCGCGGCCGCGAAGACCCCCGCATCGACGGGCAGCGCGGCCATGACGGCCTCCCGCATCTCCCTTGCGCTCTCGACCTCGACCACCTGCACACCCGTGGGCCGGGGGGCGTCCGCCGGGCCGGTGACGAAGACGACCTCTGCCCCCAGATCGCGCAGCGCCTCGGCCACAGCCGTGCCCTGCGCCCCGGACGAGCGGTTGGCGATATAGCGCACCGGGTCGATGGGTTCATGCGTCGGACCGGAGGTCACCAGCACCCGGCGCCCTTTCAGCGGTCCATCCGACAGCGCGCCCTCGATGGCCGCGACGATCTCCAGCGGTTCGGCCATGCGGCCCGGTCCGTATTCGCCACAGGCCATGTTGCCCTCGTTCGGACCGACAACCATGATGCCGTCACCGCGCAGCGTGGCGAGGTTGCGTTGCGTGGCCGCGTGGTCCCACATGCGCACGTTCATCGCAGGGGCGATCATGACCGGCGTGTCGGTGGCCATCAGCAGGGTCGACGCCAAGTCGTCCGCGTGGCCCCCTGCCATCTTCGCCATGAGGTCCGCGGTCGCCGGTGCCACCGCCACGAGGTCCGCGACGCGGGACAGCTGGATATGGCCCATCTCCGCCTCGCGCGTGAGGTCGAAGAGGTCGGCGTGCACGTCTTCCCCGGCCAGGGCGGCCACGCTCAGCGGCGTCACGAATTCGGAGGCCGCGCGGGTCATGACAGGTGTCACGGCGGCGCCGCGCTCCCGCAGGCGCCGGATCAGGTCCAGCGACTTGTAGGCGGCAATGCCACCGCCGATGATCAACAGGATCCGTCTGCCCGCCAGCATCCCAGTCCCTTCCCGATGTCGTGAGCCGCCTGCGCGGCCTGGTCCTTCATTAACGGGTGCACCCTACCCTCGCCCCCAAGGCAATGGAAAGGGCCACCATGGCAGGATCGGTGAGCATCGAAAATCACGGCACTGGCCGGGACGCCGTCGCGCCCCCTATCGACGGTTATCACCAGTAGATCGCGGCGGCGCGGGAAGCCCCTCCCGGTCTGACCGCCCCGGAAAAGAAGGCGGTGTCATCGCATGAGAGGTTGGGCTATTTTCTGAAGGCCGCGCAGGGGTCTTCGCGCTCTGTTGCGGGGGAGGTTTCCGTGCGGTCGAAGCCACCCTCCGGCGCGGCATGCCCTTCTTCCCCCTGTGCGAGGGCGAAGATTCGTGCCTCAGGCTTGGCGTAGGCCAGCACGGCGGGCGCGCCCCAGTCCTTGCGGGCATGGCCATTGCCGGTGATCACCACCACCGGGCCACCCGTTACGCCAAGCGCCTCCAGAGCGACCGCCGCCAGCCGGGCATCGCGCAGACGCTGGATGTTGACCATCCCGGCCAGCATGTCGTCCGGCAGCGCGTCGCAATGGGCCGCCTTCTGCAACGCTTCGCGGGCAGCCTGCTGATCGGCGGGCAGCGGACGGTCCAGACCGTACTGCCAGGCGTCGGCACCGAAGACCATGAGCGGCGGCTCCCCCATGCCCCGGCGCGCCTCCTCCCGCGGGAGGGCCGCTCCGAAGTGCTGCGCACCTTCTGCGGCCTTGAAGATCGGATAGTACATGGAGAAGTCGGGCCAGCCGTTTTCCTCCCATGACAGCGTCGCTTCCAGCACCTGTTCGCTCTGCACGATCTCGGGCGTCAGGCCGACCGCGACGGGGCCGGAGATCATCTCCCACACCACGGCTTTCGGCTGAACCCGGGCGACGATTTCGGCCTGCCGGGCATGATGGGCGGGGTTGTCGTGGATTTCGCCGAGGAAAAGCACATCAGCGTCGAAATCCCCGTCGGCGGATGCCGCGGGGATTGCTAGGCCGACCATGAGGGCGGCGAGGACCAGCGCATGTTTCATGCGAGGAAGTGTTGCACTTCTCCGCTTTGCGCCTCAAGCGCCTTGCGCATCTTGCCGAAGGCCGCAGCCTCGAGCTGGCGGACCCGCTCTTTCGACAGGCCCAGCTCGTTGCCGAGGCTTTCGAGGGTGCGGGGCTCGTCCCGCAGCTTGCGTTCGCGCACGATGAACCGCTCCCGGTCGTTCAGCGACCCCATCGCCTTCACCAACCAGCCGCGCAGGCATTCGGTGTCATGCGAATTCTCGACGATCTCCGCGCCATGGGCGCTATCGTCTTCAAGGGTGTCGATCCACTCGCGGCCCTCGTCCTCGACGGACTGCGTGGCATTGAGCGAGAAGTCGGACCCGGAGAGGCGCCCTTCCATCATCTCGACATCGCGCAGGGGCACGCCGATCTCGGACGCGATCATGTGGCGAAGCTGGTGACTGTCGAGCTGCATGCCGGTGGCCTGCGCTTCGCGCTCCAGCCGCGCCTGCACGCGCCGCATGTTGAAAAACAGAGCTTTCTGGGAAGAGGTGGACCCGGTGCGCACCATCGACCAGTTGCGCATCACGTAGTCCTGGATCGACGCCTTGATCCACCAGACAGCGTAGGTGGAAAACCGCACGCCACGGTCGGGGTCGAACTTGTCGGCTGCCTTCATCAGGCCAAGTCCCGCTTCCTGGATCAGGTCGTTCATCGGCGCGCCGTAGCGCTTGAACTTCGCCGCCATGGAAATCGCCAGCCGCATGTAAGCCTGGATCAGGCGGTGCAGCGCGGCCTCATCCTTTTCGTCGCGCCAAGCGTAGGCAAGCTTCAGTTCGGTTTCCGCATCGAGAAGTTCCGCCTTCATGGCCCGACGCGAAAGGGTCTGATCGTTGAATCCGTCTAATGGCATGAAAACTCCCCTGTCGATGCGTTACCCTTGAAGCGGGATTTGTGAGTACTACGCGTCAGACGGGTGATTGGTTCATTTGGATGAATGATTTTTCGGGCTATATGCCTGCAAGCATCATGTGCATCGCTTATGGCATGCGTCACGAACCGGAATTTCCTGCATCCATGGCAATAGGTTAGCTTCCGCTCACGGAATCGAGAGGAAACGGGATGCCCGATACGCTTTTTATTGGAGATTACGCCTATTCAAGCTGGTCCATGCGCGGATGGCTGCTTTTTGACCGCTTCGGACTGGCGGTCAATTGCCGGTTGGTCGACTTCATGAATGCCGGTGTCGCAGAGCAGATGCAGGACATTGCCCCGGCCCGCACCGTACCGACCCTCGTGACGGAAGACGACGGCGCGGTGATCTGGGACAGCCTCGCCATCGCCGAGGAACTGGCGGATCGTCATCCCGGCGCGGGGATCTGGCCGTCCGATCCCGCGATGCGCGCGCTCGCCCGGTCACTGGCCGCCGAGATGCACTCCTGTTTCGTGGCGCTCCGGTCTGCCTGCCCGATGAACCTGCGCACAGCCTATGTCGGGTTCAGCCCGTCAGAGGAGGTGGTGGCCAACATCCAGCGGATCGAGACGATCTGGACACATGCGCTCGAACGGTCGGGCGGCCCCTGGCTGGCCGGGAGCTATTCGGCGGCGGACGTGTTCTTTGCGCCCGTGGCGGCCCGTATCGCGGGCTTCTCGATCCCGGTCAGCGATGTGTGCCGCGACTATGTGGCGGCGCATCTGGCCGACCCGTCCTTCCGGCGGTGGCGGGCGCTTGGCCTCGTTCAGGGGGAAACCCTGCCGTGGTACGCTCAGGACCTCCAGACCGCGCCATGGCCCGGCCCCTCGGTGCGCGCGGCACAGGCGGTGGAGAGCGGCGAGCCCGAGAACGACGCCTGCCCCTATTCCGGCAAGGCGCCGACGCATCTGATGCAGATGGACGGGCGGACCTTCGGGTTCTGCAACGCCACCTGCCGCGACAAGACCGTCGCCGATCCGGAGGCATGGCCCGCCTTCATGGCGCTGGTCTGACGACCGCACACGTCGCCGGGACCGCCCCCGGCGACGCCGCGAACCTCAGTGCAGCGCGCCTTCCATGCCCCTGAGCATGGTCAGGCAGGCGTCAAGCTGGCTGCGCGCCACGAATTCGTCGGGCCGGTGCGCCTGCTGGATGGAGCCCGGACCGCAGACGATGCACTGCGTGCCCAGCGATTGGAAAAGCCCTGCCTCGGTGCCAAAGGACACGACCTCCGTCCCGTTGGCGCCGGTCAGGCTGCAGACCAGTTCGGCGATGCGGTTGTCCCGCTCCGGCATCAGGCCCGCCACCTCGCCGATCACTTCGCGCACGATGGAGGCATCCGGCGTGACCCGACGCATGTCCGGCAACAGCAGGTCCGCGTAGGCGTCGATCTCCGACAGGACCCAGGCCGCATCCTCGAAAGAGACCGGGCGCATCTCCCACTCGATCTCGGCCAGTCCGGCGATAACGTTGCGCGCCGTGCCTGCCGACATGCGGCCGATGTTCAGAGTGGTCCACGGCGGCTCGAACGGGCTGGCCTCCGGAGCGCGCGACTTAAGCGCGGCTTCCAGCTCCAGCAAACGGCCCGCGTAGCGCGTGGCGCAGGACGCCGCGTTCACCCCGCGGTCGGGCGCCGATCCGTGTCCCTCGCAGCCGCAGAAATGGGTGGTGTATTCGTAGCAGCCCTTGTGCCCGTCCACGACGTTCATCAGCGTCGGCTCGCCGAGGATCGCCATACCGGGCCGCATTCCGCGCCCCAGAAGTTCCGTCACCAGCGCACGCGCGCCGAAGCAACCCACTTCCTCGTCATAGGTCAGCGCCACATGCACCGGGGTCTTAAGGTGCCACCGGGCGATTTCCGGCGCCAGGGCCATGACGCAGGCGATGAAGCCCTTCATGTCGCAGGTGCCGCGCCCGTAGAGCAGGTCGTTCTCCTCCCGCATGGAGAAGGGATCGCCGCTCCAGTCGCTTTCCTCGCCGATCGGCACCACATCCGTGTGACCCGCAAGAACGAGGCCGCCGTTGCCCTCCGGCCCGAACGTCGCCAGCAGGTTCGCCTTCAGCCCCGTCACGTCCGACATGATCTCGCATCGGGCGCCGAATCCTTCGAGATAGTTCGCCGCCCAGGCGATCAGTTCGAGGTTGCTGTCCGACGACACCGTCGGAAACGCAATGAGATCGCCCAGAAGGGCTTCGGTCCGTGCCAGCAGCTCCATGATGCTCCTTTCACCCGGGAAACCGGGCCTTTGCCCATGAAATGACCTGCCGGGGAAGCACGGTCAATGCTCCCGCCGACCCGTACTGGTCATCCCGCGACGGATCGGTTACCCAATAGGCACCCTCGGCAATAAAGGCATTGCGCGCTGCTGCAGAGGAGAGCGGAGCCTCGGGCCCGGCCAGACGCGCTGACCTCCCGGCTCCGGTTTGCAACGTTCCATGGCGGCGCGCTGCCGCATCAGAGGAGAGCCATATGCTGACCAACGACCAGCTGTCCCAGTGGGACCGCGAGAACTTCTTCCATCCCTCCACCCACCTTGCCCAGCACGCGCGCGGAGAGACCGCGACCCGTGTCATCACCACCGGGCAGGGCTGCCACATCGAGGACCGCGACGGCACGAAACTGCTGGACGCCTTCGCCGGGCTCTACTGCGTGAACGTGGGGTATGGGCGGACCGAGATCTCCGATGCCATCGCCGCGCAGGCAAAGGAACTGGCCTACTATCACGCCTATGTCGGTCACGGCACGGAGGCGTCGATCACCCTGTCGAAGATGATCCTCGACCGTGCGCCCGCCCACATGTCGAAGGTCTACTTCGGCCTGTCCGGCTCGGACGCGAACGAGACCAACATCAAGCTGATCTGGTACTACAACAACATCCTCGGCCGCCCCGAGAAGAAGAAGATCATCTCGCGCTGGCGCGGCTACCACGGGTCGGGCCTGATGACAGGCTCGCTGACCGGGCTCGAACTCTTCCACAAGAAGTTCGACCTGCCACTCGCACAGGTGATCCACACCGAGGCGCCCTACTACTTCCGCCGCCCCGACATCGCGATGTCCGAAGAGGCGTTCAGCGCCTTTTGCGCCGCCGAGCTGGAGCAGCTGATCGAACGCGAGGGCGCGGACACCATCGCCGCCTTCATCGGTGAGCCCGTGCTGGGCACCGGCGGCATCGTGCCCCCGCCGAAAGGCTACTGGGAGGCGATCCAGCCAATCCTCGAAAAGCACGACATCCTGCTGATCGCGGATGAGGTCGTGACGGGTTTCGGCCGTCTCGGCACCATGTTCGGCTCCGACCACTACGGCCTGAAGCCCGACCTCATCACCATCGCCAAGGGCCTGACCTCGGCCTATGCGCCGCTCTCCGGCTCCATCGTCGGCGACAAGATGTGGAAGGTGCTGGAGCAGGGCACCGACGAGAACGGCCCGATCGGCCACGGCTGGACCTACTCGGCGCACCCCATCGGGGCAGCGGCCGGTGTCGCGAACCTGAAGCTGATCGACGAGATGAACCTCGTGGCCAACGCGGGCGAGACCGGCGCGCATTTCCGCAAGGCGATGACTGATGCGCTTGGCGACCACGCGAAGGTCGGCGATATCCGTGGCGAAGGGATGCTCTGCGCCGTCGAACTGGTCGACGACAAGGACAACCGGACCTTCTTCGATCCGTCGCAGAAGGTCGGTGCGCAAATCGCGTCTGCCCTCATGTCCAAGGGCGTCATCGCACGCGCCATGCCGCAGGGCGACATCCTGGGCTTTGCCCCGCCGCTGTGCCTGACCCCGGCAGAAGCGGAAGAAGTCGCGACAAAGACCGGCGAAGCGGTCCGCGACGTCCTGGGGAGCTGATTTCCCGATTTGGCGTGGCCGGGGACATGCGCCCCGGCCACGCCTGACCATGCTGACCCTCAGGTCGCGGTCAGCCTTTCAATTCCGAATAATCGACCATGACGTGCTCCCGATACGCGGGGCGTTCGGTCAGCGCGGCGTAGTAGTCCTCCAGCCCCGCCGGGGGTCGCCGCGGCAGGTCGAGCGTGAAGTACCGGAACAGCACGTGGCCCGCCATGATGTCCGCCCGGCTGAACCGACCATCGACCAGCCAAGACCCGGCGCCGCGCAGGGTCATCGCCATGCCCGCCAGATCCTCGAACCGTTCAAGCGCACCCAGCACCGCGGTCATGTCCCGCTCTGCCTCCGGCGTCCGGTAGAATCCCCAGAAGACCGGCATCGTGAACGCAGCGCAAAGCGTGTGTTTCGCCCATTCCGCCCACATGTCCTGCTCTGGGCCCTCTGCGAAGGGCCCCGGCCCGTAGGCCGCCACGAGGTAGCGCAGGATCGCGGCACTTTCGAAGAGCGTGTGCTTGCCGTCCTCCATCACGGGTACAAGGCCCATGGGGTTCATCGCCCGGAATGCCGCGGTGTCGGTTCCGCCGAAGCGTCCGCCCACGTCCCGCCGGTCGACCTCGAGCCCGAGTTCCGCAGCGCCCCACATGACCGCCTGCACGTTCGAAGACGTCTTGCGCCCGTGTATCACCAGTCCGGCCATCTCACCTCCGGGAAACGCAAAGTTTCCATTTGCAGACAAATCCAAAGGATGACGCTACGGCAATTCGTGTATCGTGAACGGGAAAGCCGATTCATCGCGGGGCCACCTTCGCGCTCATTAACTCTTGCCGTCAATCCGGAGGCATCATGCCGCCCGTTCCTTCAGCCGATACAGTTTTCGACATCGACGATATCTCAGGCGCCTTCGCGCTCGAAGTGACTGCCCGCTTCGACGAGATACAGGGTGCCTACTGGCAGCGGATCCTCGATTTCGGGAGCGGCCCGCAGAACGGCAACATCATCCTCGCGCAGGTGGAAAACACCTCCGACATGATGTTCGCCCTCTACCAGGATGGCGTCGTCCACAGGGTGATCGCGCCGGACGCCATCGTGGCCGGGGAAGTGGCAACGTGGCGCATCGGCATAGACCCCGATGGCCGCATGTGGATCGAGAAGGACGGCGTGCTGGAGGATGAGATACAGGCCGTCGTGCCCGCCAATGTGCCCCGGATCAACGAATACATCGGGCAGTCGAACTGGGTGGACGACGACGATCTGATCGGCGCGGTCATGGGCTTCGACGTGGTGCAGCCCGGCGACGACGGGCTGGCGCCTGCGGACAACGACGACGGCGCGCTTGCCGGGTCGTTCCGGATCGACCTGGCCGCGCGCGTCGATGACGTCTCCGGACGGGTGGACCAGGGGCTTGTGGCCTACGGCTCTGCGGACGGCAGCGCGTCGCTCGTGCTGGCGCAGGATGGCGCGTCCGACGGGCTGGTCCTGCAGCTGACGGTCGGAGAGGCCAGCTACACCGTCACCGCCCCCGGCGCGCTGGTTGCGGGAGAGCCGACCTCCCTTTCCGCGGGTCTGGATACGGACGGCACGCTGTGGCTGGCTCAGGAAGGCGTGCGGCTGGGCGAGGTGGCGGCAGAGGTTCCGTCTGTCGTTCTGGAGCCGGTTTCCGTCGCCGACGATCTGGACGGGGTCATCCTCGGGCTGACCGTGACCGCCGACGGAACGCTGCCGCCTGAAGAGCCCACCGATCCGACTGACCCTACAGATCCGGTCGATCCCACGGACCCGACACCCCCAACCGATCCGACTGATCCAACGGACCCCACCGACCCGGCGGCCCCCTACGAGATCGGCCAGATCGACGGCGCCTTTGCCATCGCGGCCACGGCGCGGTTCGACGACATACAGGGCGGCAACTGGCAGCGGGTCTTCGATTTCGGCGACGGGCCGAACAGCAACAACATCCTGTTGTCGCAGGTCGAGAACACCTCGGACATGGTGCTGGAACTGCATCAGGCCGGCACGGTCTACCGCGTCATCGCCGAGGGCGCCATCGTGCAGGGCGAAACCGCCACATGGGGTGCCGGCATCGACGAAGACGGCACCATGTGGATCGAGAAGGACGGCGTGCTGCTGGCCGAGGCGGACGGAGCCGTGCCCGATCCCGGGCCACGCATCAACCTGCTGATCGGAGAATCGAACTGGCCCGACGATACGCCGCTGATCGGAGAGGTGATTGCCTTCGGCATGGACGGCACCGCCCCCGAAGACCCGAGCGATCCCATGGACTCGACCGATCCGACCGATCCCACTGATCCCGTGGATCCCGGTCCCGTCGACTTGACCCGGCAGATGTTCATCGTCGCGCACCAGGACGACGACCTCCTGTTCATGAACCCGACGATCGCGGACCACCTCGCCGCCGGTCACGACGTCACCACGATTTACCTCACCGCGGGCGACGCCGGGCAGGACGAGGCCTACTGGGGCGGACGGGAAGAGGGAATCAAGGACGCCTACAGCGTCATGACCGGCTCCGACGCGTGGCAGGAGGGGACGGCAACCGTCACACACGATGGCCAGGGTTTCGACCTTCACCACGCCACGCTCGCCGACCAGCCGAACCTCAACCTCTACTTCCTGCGCCTGCCGGACGGCTTCTCGGGCACAGGCTCCGACCTCTACGGCGGCGAGAGCCTCCCGAAGCTGTGGGACGGGGAGATCGCCACCATCACCTCTGTCGACGACGCGGCGACCTATTCGCGCGACGACCTCGTGTCCGTCCTGTCCGGCCTGCTCGACACCCACCAGCCGGGGCAGGTGCACGTTCAGGACACCGAAAGCGACATCGAGCACCCCGACCACGTGCACAGCGCCTACTTCGCCGAAGCGGCCATCGCCGATCATTCCGGCGACATCCTCGTCACCAGCCACGTCGGCTACGAATCCTGGGGGTTCGAAGAGAACTTCACCCCCGAACAGCAGTCGCTCGTGACCGAGGTGTTCGAGGCCTACGCCGCCCACGACTCCGCCGTCACGACTCCCGAGGGCGCCATTGCAGAGCCCTACACGGAGTGGGTGCTGCGGGAATACGTGCGCAGCGAGTACACCCACGAAGGCACCTACGAGGCGATGATGCTGGCCGAAGCGCCGGATGATCCGGCCCCGGAGGAGACCGAGGAGCCGCTGCTGGTCTGACCCCGACTCCCCTATAAGATGAAAACACTATTGGAAAATCGCCCACCCGTGTTACCGTAACGTCAATTCGTTTTCAGCACCGGGGCATTTTCATGTCGAACATTGCCGGCAAGGCCTATGCCATGAACGTGGTGACGCCCAGCCATCCCCGCATCACCTGGGTCAACCGCCTGTTGTTCATGGCGGCCCGCGGTTTGCCCGAGAACCTCGCCGGCCTGCTGGGCCTGTCGCTGATCCACTTCGCCCGCTGGGTCATCATCCGTCGCAAGGACTGGCCGGACCTCGGTCAGGGCGAACAGCATCAGCTCGACAATGACTACGTGCTGTTCCTGTCGAACTTCAACGGCACCTGGGACCAGTACATCGACGCCTTCTCGGACGGGATTCCGAAGGGTCTGGACCTGTTCTGGTACTCCGCCACCAAGTATCCGCTGTCGATCCCGATCACGCCGTTCAAGACCTACATCACCCACAACCAGATCTTCACCGACCACTACTACAACGCCACGCCGGGCTCTGCGCAGCGCGACATCAAGTCGGCGCTTAAGGTCTATGATGCGGTCCTGACGCTGGACAAGGCACATGCCGACCAGTCGCCGGAGGCGTTCGCCGAAAGCTGGCGCGCGGCGATGACGAAGGTACAGGGCAACCTCGGCGAGCCCGGGTTCGGCCCGGTCGCTAGCCTCGACACCGAACGTGCGGACCAGAACCGCGAGGCCTATGTCCGCAAGGCGCAGGCGACGTTCGACCTCCGGCGTGCGAGGAACTGAGCCATGCCGGATCTCGACTCGGGCCATATCTTCCTGACGACGCTTGCACCGATCCGCGACGGCACCTGTGCCGACGGTCACGGATCGTGGCGGCAGCGGGTGCGCAACGCACTGATGGAACTGCCCACCGCCCAGCAGAGCCCCGCGACGATCAAGTCCGGCATGACCAGCCCCTTTGCGCGCAACATGCGCACGCACCTTGCGCGGATGTTCGTGCTGGACGACGTGGTTTACAACGGGCGCGAAGGGCACGACGCCATCGCATCGACCCTGCGCAGCCTGACCGGGGACAAGGACGCCGGCAATCCCGCGATCCCGCAGCACACCGACTTCCTCAATTGCTCATACCTCGTCTTCTGTGCCGACATCGACGCGGTGAAAATGGACGGAGCACCCCTTCCGACGACGCTGACCGCAGCCGAGCAAAGGGATGTACGCAAGTCGTATGCAATGGAGCTGTGGCGCACCATGGGGGAGGAGCTGAGCGCGATCTATTCCAACTGCGTGGGCTTCGACGATATCGACACGGCCGAGAAGTTCGCCGATTACCTCGACCGCTGCCACGTCGAAACGACGATGCCATTCCACGACTACTACATCGACGACCTGTCCGGCGCCTTTCACCGGCTGCCGCTCAAGGCGCTGGCAGCGGCTGTCGGCATTCCGGCCATCATCACGCTGCTGGCCTTGTTATGGGCGCTCTTCAGCAGCGCGCCCATGCCGGTGGTCGGCGGCAATCCGATCTGGACGGCTCTGATCGGCGGGGCGGTCACCTTCGGCGCCTTCGTGGCGTCGGTCAGATACGCCATCGCGAACGGAGAGAAACCCTTGCCGCCCGGGCCTTACGACGATCTGCGGTCCGTGCTGAAGGCGCTCTACGTGCAACAAAGCTTTGCCGATCTGGTCATCGACATGCAAGGCGCCTCGCCCGAGGAAATCCACGCCGCCTACGGCAGATGGTCCGCCGCGCACCGCCCCGCGGATGTGACAGGGCCAAGCCAGCCGCCCGGGATCCTCGAGACACCGCGCGCCGCCAGACCAACGGAGGGCGCGGCATGAGTTATCGTCTCGACCTCGATGACATACAGGGCAATGTGGTGCGTGCATACGGAAAGTATTCATATCCGTTCGCGCGCTACTTCTTCCTCAACATATCCGACCCGGCGAAGGGACGAGCGTTCGTCGGAGAGGTGTCGAAACGCGTGACAACCGCCGCCCGCTGGCCAACGCCGGACGCGAGGCCGCGCTGCACGCTGAACATCGGCTTCACCTTTTTCGGCCTGTTCCGGCTGGAGGTCCCGACCCGCACATTGCAGGCGCTGCCGGAGGAGTTCATCGCAGGCATGAAGGACCGGGCCTTCCTGCTGGGCGACCGTGACCAGACGATGACCGAGGATCAGGCCGACCGGCAGAACTGGGACGGCCACTGGGACCCGATCTGGCAGCGCAACCGGCGCGGCGACGGGTATGACGACGACAACGTGCATATCTGGATCTCGCTGAACGCGCTGCGTGACGTGACGCCCGAACACGCGCTGGACGGCAAGCCCGATCCCAAGCTGACCCGCATGGACCCGGTGCCGGAGTTGGAGGAGACGACGCAATGGCTGCGCGACCTCTGCGCGGCCAATGGCGGGGTGCGCATCCTGCCGGGCAACGGGCAGGACGGCAGCGCCGATTTCCACGCGGCGCAGGCGGTCTTCGACAGGTTCGGTGACGTGTGGCTGCCGACGCCCAAGGAGCACTTCGGCTTCACCGATGGCATCGGCGACCCGATCTTTGCCGGGCAACTGCCGGAGAAGGACGAGAAGGAAGCCGTCATCGGGCGCGGCAAACGCATGGGCAAAGGGTGGGAGCCGCTGAACCCCGGAGAATTCATCCTCGGCCATCCCGACGAAAGCCAGGAATTGCCGCCCACCGCCAAACCGCCTGAGTTCATGCGCAACGGCAGCTTCATGGCATACCGCAAGCTGCACGAGAACGTCGGCAGCTTCCGGGAGGTCATCGCCACGGAAGCCGACCGCTACGCCCGCGTGCAGGGCATCCTGCCGGACGAGGCACAGGTGACCCTGCGCGCCCGGATGGTCGGACGCTGGCCGGACGGCATTCCGCTGGCGCATGCCCCAACGTTTTCCGACTGGCAGAAGGCCCGCGCGGAAACCGGGATGGACGACCCGAACCCGCTGAAGGCCTATGAGAACCAGATTGCATACATAAAGAGTACAAGGTCATCCGACTTCCGCTATGCGGACGACATGAAGGGGTACAGGACACCGCCGGGCGCGCACATGCGGCGGGTGAACACGCGCGATTACCTCGATCCGCTGAACGCGCCCGAAGGCGACAACCCGCAGGCCACGACCGCTCTGAACAAGCGGCGCCGGATCATGCGGCGCGGCCTGCCCTACGGCGCCCTGCCCTCCGACCAACAGACCGACAAGACCGAACAGGGCGTCACGATGATGATCATCTGCGCCTCGCTCTTCCGGCAGTTCGAATTCATCCAGCAGCAATGGATCCAGTACGGGCTGGATTTCCATCAGGGCAACGACACCTGCCCGATCCTCGGCAACCATGACAAGCACCGCCGGATGGCCCTGCCCGCCGATCCGCAGGGCGGTGGCTGCCCCTACACCATGAGCCAGCTCAAGACGGTGGTGGAGTGCCGCGGCGGCGACTACTTCTTCATCCCGTCGATCACGGCGTTGAGAATGCTGACCATGGGGGTCATCGACCCGACCTAGACGATCTCCGTATCGGACGCCCGTTCAAGGACGACCGTCAGCCCCATCAGTTCGTTGTCCTGGATGAAGTACGGCGCGATCACCAGCGACATTTCCTCGTTGTCGACGGTGAACCGGACCTTGCCCGTCTCCCGCCGCTTCAGGACTTCGCTGCAATTGTCGATGAGGCGGGGAAACGATGCGTTCGGGAGTTGCACCTGGCTGATGTGGCCAAGGTGGGCGGCGCGTTCGGACAGGCCGAAGATCTCGATGGCCCGCTTCGACGCGCTCTTGATGTTGAGCATCTGGTCCAGCACCAGCAGGGGCAGCGGCAAGGCCTCGAGGATCGCGACCTGTTCGACGACCAGCTTGTTCAGCTCGTCGGTGTTTATCAGCAGTTCCTCGTTGACGGTGATCAGTTCCTCGTTCGTGGACTGGAGTTCCTCGTTCGAGGTCTCCAGTTCCTCGTTGGTGGACTGCAACTCCTCGTTGGTGGATTGCAGTTCCTCGTTGGTCGACTGCAGTTCCTCGTTCGAGGTCTGAAGCTCCTCCATCGTGATCTGCAGGGCCTCGCGCGCATCGGCCAGCTCGTTCTCGACATAAGCAAGATAGCCAGAGGTTTCCTTGTCGTCGCCGTGGCTTTCGCGTTCCGAACTGATCTCCACCAGGTCGGTCTCGATGGACACGAGGACGTAGCGCGTCTTGCCGTGCGGGGGCAGCGTCATGGGATAGCAGCGCAGGCGGGCACGGTTGAACCCTTGGCCGAGGATCTCTCGCCAAAGGCCGTCGCGGGCCTTGTTGTACTTGAGACAGAGCGGGACGAGGCTGGCCGCCTCAGAGGCCAGCGCCTCCTTCAGCGTGTTCGTGGTCAGCCGTCCGCGCACCTCGTCGGTCACCTTGGTGAAGGCACTGATGTCGCCGAAGATCCGCACGAGGTCCTTCTGTTCGTTGGCGAGGAACCCGACAGGCGCGACCGACGAGGCCAGCACCTCGAACATTTCCTCGCTGCTGGAGTTCAACTCGCCGTTGCCATACTCCTTGCGCTTGTCGCGCTTCTGACGGCGGGGCGGGACGCCGAAGCGAACCAGCGCCTTGTGGTCGAACGACGCGCTTGTCCGTTTGCAGAACAGGCGCATCCGCTCGGCGACCTGTTCGAAATAGGGTGCCATCGCGCCCACGTTTTCGGACGTCCCGAGGAACAGCAGTCCGCCAGGCCGCAGCGCGTAGAGGATCCGCGACATGACCTTTTCCTGCAGCGAACTTTCGAAGTAGATCAGCGTGTTACGGAAGCTGACCAGATCGATCTCCGAGAACGGCGGGTCCTGAAACACGTTGTGGTGCGAGAAGAGCACCATCTTCCGTATCTCCGGCCTCACCCGAAGGAGGTTGTCGCTGAGGGTGAAGTAGCGGCGCAGCATGGATTCCGGGATGCCCGCAGAGGCCGACGCCGGATAGACCCCGGCCCGCCCGCGCGCCAGCGCCGCGGCATCAAGGTCGGTGGCAAAGATCTGGACGCCGCGTTCGCCCTCCTTGCCGGTCAGCTTCAGCGCGTCGGCAATCAGGAACGCGATGGAGTACGCCTCTTCCCCCGAGGCACAGCCCGGCACCCAGACACGGATCGGCCGGTTGCCGACCTCGGCAAGATAGCGGCCCAGTTCACGCCGCAGCGCGTCGAACTGTTCGGAATCGCGGAAGAACCGCGTGACCGAGATCAGCAGGTCGCGGAACAGCGCGTCCAGCTCTTCAACATTGGTGCGGCAGAAGCTGACGTACCGCCCGTAATCATCGAACCCCTTGGCGATCATCCGGCGCTGGATGCGGCGGCTGACGGTGATTTCCTTGTAGTGGCGGAAATTGACCTTGGTCCGCGCCTGCAGCATGTGGAACAGGTCGTCGTATTCCGTCGGTTGCTCGACAAGCGCCTGCAGCTCGGAGAAGTCACGCGGGTGCGCGAGGATGGTCTTAAGCTGTTCGCCGATCTGGCGCGGCGACAGGATGAGGTCGATGGCCCCTGTCTCCACCGCCGAGGCAGGCATCGTGCCGTATTTCGCCGAACTGTTGTCCTGCGCAATGGTGACCCCGCCGGCCTCGCGGATGGCCTGCACGCCATAGCTGCCGTCGCTGCCGGTGCCCGACAGGACGATGCCGACGCTATGCTCTCCGAAGGCTTCGGCGATGGACCGGAACAGCCGGTCGGCAGAGGGTTTCGGCTCTGCCGGCAGGCCGGACGGCGTGCGCAGGTGGACCATGCCGTCTTCCACGACCAGGTCGCTTTTCGGCACCGGGACGTAGATCGTGTTCGGCTCGATGGGCAGGGATTCCTGCACAGCCTTCACCGTCAGGCGCGTCTCTCTCGAGATCAGGGTGGGCAGGACGCTGGCATGATGCGGCGACATGTGCTGCGCGAGGATGTAGGCGCAGTTGAGATCCGTCGGCAGATGCTGGGCAAGCAGGGACATCGCTTCGAGCCCCCCGGCCGAAGCGGCGATGCCGACCACGGTCTGCTGATGTTCAGTCTCGCTCATTCAGTGTCCCCGGTACGGCGCGCCGAGCCCTCCGATCGCCGTTAAACTATTCTTCACCTATCATCGTTTACACATGCTTAACGTGACGAATTCGGACGCGGGCGCGCGCCGGAAAAAGACAACGAATGGCATGGAATCGTTGCAACCATGAATGGATTCACCCCCAACGACTGCGGCACGATTGAACTCTGGCTGTTGCGCTCGGACCCGGACGAGATCTGGCACCTGGCAAATGCGCGTCTTCGCGGACGGATGCACTCCAACCGGATGGTTCCCGACGCGCCCGTGCCGCTGGAGGAGGTGTTCCAGCCGGTGATCGTGCAGATCCTTCTGGGACACCTTCAGTGCGTCGAAGACACGGCGGTGTTCAGCCAGTCGGATTTCCAGGTCCGGATACCCGGTCTGGCTCTGCACGGATTGCGTGTGCTGACCCATTTCAACCGGGACGGCCACGCCTCTGCCAACATCCGTTTCGTGCGCAGCGTCGGCGACAGCTCCGCCATTTTCCAGAAGAGCTATCGCACCGACCCGGCTGCGGACCACAGCCTGAGCGACATGGCCCTGCCCGTGCTGCAGGAATTGCTGTGCCCGGCGCTGGAGGCCTTCGATCACATCCTCGAACACGGGCTTTCAGAGCAGCAGACCGAGCTTTTGCAGGCCCGGGTCAAGACGATGCGCTCGCGGCGCGACGAGCTTTCGGATTACATCTCACTCCTGACCCGCTACCTCGAAGCGGTGGGCAAGGATCCCGAGGAAGACAGGGACGCCCTGCACATCGGGCTGGACCGGGACGTGCCGGCGGTCGGCAGCGCGGGCAGGAACCGGGACATAGCCGCGCGGGTGATGTCCCGAAAAGGCACGCTCCACTGGACGGCGAAGCGCGGCATGGTGCGGGGGGACAACCTGGGCATCCTGCATGGCCATCAGAAGGCCATCGACACCATCAGCTGAACGCCATCACAGGTGCCGTCAGCAGGGGGCGCCCAGTCCAAGCCGGCCCAACACGCAGCGGCTCTCGTCGCAGATGCCTTCGAAGCCTTGCTGCTCCTTGTAGTGGGCCAGGGTGACAACCGCGTCGTACAAGGCCCAGCCGCGTGCCCGGCGCCAAAGGTCGTCGCTTGCGCCAAGGGCCTCCTGGAAGTTCGACATCTCCCATTCGGGCACCCAGCGCCACGCCACGGCCACGTCCGCCGCCGGATCTCCAACCGCCGCGCGGCCCCAGTCGATCACGCCGACCAGTTCGCCGTCGCGGACGATCATGTTCGACGCGCGCAGGTCGCCGTGCAGCCAGCGCGGCTTGCGCACCGGGCTTGCGTCCAGCGCGCTGAGCCAGGCCTCCCGCGCGGATTCCGGCTCGATCTCGTCGTCCATCTTCGAGAAGCACGTCAGCACCTGCTGTGTCACTTCCTTCAGATTGACGCCGCGATAATTGTTGGCCTCCCCGGCGAGGGGCGCGTCCCGGGTCGACTTCTTCCAGAGCGCCTTCAGGAAGGTGGCGAGGGTCTGGACAGCCTCGGCCATGTCGGACACCTCGGTCTCCTCTGCCTCCACGCCGTCGATCCAGTCGACGATGGTGAACGGCCAGTTGAACTGCTGCGTCGGAGCGCCCAGCAACCGGGGCACCGGCACTTCCAGCGGCAGATCGGCGAGGCGCGGCAGCCAAGTGGCTTCGGTTTCGAGCATCTGCACGACTTCGGGCCGCCGCGGCAGACGAACGGCCCATTTGTCCCCGAGCCGGAACATCGCGTTGTCGGCGCCGGAGGCGGCCAGCGGCTGGACCTTCTGGCCACGCCACTTGGCGCCCTGGGCCTCCACCAGGGACCCGACCAACCTTTCGTCGGAAAGGATAACGACGTCGTGCATGTCGTCACTCCGGTAATTGACCACTCTACATAGACGTTTGCACGAAAGCCCGCAAAAGGCCAAGGCCACGAATGGATATGTGTCAGGCCCGGACGGGGCCGCCACGCATGGCCCTGCTGCCGTGCCACAAGAGGTAGACGGCGGCGAGCCCGAGCGCCGGAAGGAAGATCGCGCCTGCCTTCATCATCACGGCCACGGCCAGCACGAGACGCAGGATGGCTTCGGGCAGTCCGATGGAGCGCATGTCGAATCGCGCCAGCGCCCCCGCCATCAGGTAAAGCCCGAGCGCCAGCCGCGCGCCGACCGACGCGAGGCTCAGCCAGTCGATCCCCGGTCCGTAGCCCTCGATGTAGACCTGCGCACCTGTCGAGGCCGCGGGGTCCAGCTTTGCCGAATCGATCAGCAGGAGCTCGGGGTAGAAGGCGAAGACGAACGGCAGGACGAACATCACCACACCGGCGCGCACGGCGGCAAATCCGGTGGCCATGGCGTCCGCCTTGGTGATCGACGCCGCCGCAAAGGCCGCGACGGCAACCGGCGGGGTGATCGCGCTCGCCACCGCGAAGAAGAAGATGAACATGTGCGCGGTGAAGGTCGCGATGCCCAGCCCCACGACCAGCGGCCCCATCAGCAACGCCACGTTGACGTAGGCGGGCACCGTCGGCATCCCCATGCCCAAAAGGATCGCCAGCAGCATCGTCACGAAGAGCGCCGCGAAGAGGAAGACACCGCCGCCCTGCACCTCGGCTCCGAAGGCGCGCAGCAGGCCCAGCACGTCCCGCGCGACAAAGCCCGACAGCCCGGTGAAGTTCAGGCAGAAGTCGATGACGGAGACCGACAGGAACATCAGGTAGAGGGTCGCGATCAGCACACCCGCATCCGCGAAGGCCCCGATCAGAGCGCGCGGCGCCTTGCGGAACTCTGGGTCCAGGCAGAACAGAGCGACCAGAAGCAACACGGCCCACCAGCCCGCGGAACCGGCGTCGCCGGCCGAGTTCTGGATGATCTGGAGCAGGAAGGGCAGGCTCTCCGCGACGCAGGCGGCCCCCTCACCGCTGCGCTCGACGCCCAGCAGGGTGCCGAAGATGCCGCAGCCCACCGCCTCCTTGGGGGTGATGAGCAGCATCAGAATCAGGAGGATCGGCAGCAGGATCATCAGCAGGTTCAGCCGGTCCTGCCCGTTCAGCATCATCTCGGGTGTCTTGTCGCCAACGGCCTCGATGCCCTGCTTGCGGGCCTGGAAGTGGACCGTCAGGAACAGGCAGCCGAAGTAGGTGACGGCGGGGATCACCGCGGCGATGATGACCTCCCGGTAGGGCACGACGGTCATGGCCGACAGGACGAAGGCGGCAACGCCCATCACCGGCGGCATGATCTGCCCGCCGGAGGAGGCGGCCGCCTCCACCCCCCCGCGAAGGTCTTGGAAAACCCGCGCCGCAGCATCATGGGAATGGTCAGGACGCCGGTCGACAGCACGTTCACCACCGGCCCGCCGGAGATGGTGCCGAACAGTGCGCTCGACACGATGGCGGCGTGGGCGGGCCCGCCCTTCAGCCGCCGGGTCCAGAGGAACGCCAGCTTGATCAGCGACTTGCCCCCGGCGGAAATCCCGAAGAGCGACCCCAGCACGATATAGGGGAAGACCGTCGACAGCAGGATTCCCATGAACCGGCCCAGCAGACCCTGGGCGTTGTTGACGAGGATGTCCTCCACGTTGGGGCGGCCATCCATCAGCGAACGCGGCTCTCCCCCCAGCTTGGTGATGAGGTACTTGTTCATGTCCTCGGACCCGAAGAAGTACCAGATGCCCACGGTGATCAGGGTGTAGGCGAAGATCAGGATCGCCACGGCCACCAGCGGGAAGCCCCAGACCCGGACGTTGTAGCCAAGGAAGACCGCGATGCCAGCGCCGACGATGGCGAAGATCCAGACGCCGAGCGTGCGGATGCAGGCGGGGTCATCCACCGAGGTCGGGGCGGGCAGCCCGTAGAGCTCGGCGAATTCCTTCTCTTCCTGCAGGGCGCGGGCGATCAGCTCGGCCCGTTCGCCGGTGAACTGGTCGATCATGCAGACCGAGTCGATCTCGATCAGGTAGGCGGCGGACACCGCCACGGCCATCGTCACCAACGCGATGTCCATGAAGGCCCCGAAGCGGCGGCGGCCCGGGCCGAAGCCGCGAACCGTCCAGTCCGCCCAGAACGAGTGGTTGCACGCCACCGTCAGCATCATCAGCACGAAGGCGATGGGATAAAGCCATTCGTAGGGGAATTTCCGGATCGCGAAGGCCGGGTTGCCGGTCACGTCCTGCGCCCAGGCGTCCAGCCCGGGGATGGACGGAATGGTGTTGAGCATCCCGATGACCACGAGGATCAGGCCAAGCGCCTGCGCGGCACGTTTCAGGAACGGCATCTTGTCCGACATTTCAGGATCTCCCGGCAGAGGGGGCGGACCGCGCGGCCCGCCCTGTCAGGTCACTTCGCGCAGTCCGGGACTTCGTACCCGGCTTCTTCCCATGCGGCGATGGCGCCGGGGTGGTACTTCAGCGTCAGCGCACCGCAGAATCCGGTGATCCGCTGATCCAGCACGTCGAAGTTGACGTTGCCCGCGTAGGGCGCGCGCTTTTCCAGTTCGGGGATCGAGGCGATGTAGGCCGCCGTGACCTCCCTCACCAGATCGTCGGGCAGGTCGGCGCGCACGTAGGTGGCAAACGGCACGCCGGGCGAGCGGAATGTGTCGTCCTCAGAGATCACGTTCACGCCCTGGTCCGGACCATAGCCCATGTCCGCGATCTTGACCTCCACCGGGCTGTTGCCGGGGGCCGAGAGGAACTTCTGCATCCCTTCGCTTTCCCAGATGTCCTTCGGGAAGGACACGATGTTCACGTCACCTGCCGACAGCGCCATGACCACGCGGTCGGAGGGGAAGGTGATCGGGACGAGGAACGCCTCGGCAGAGCCATCGACCAGCGCGGTCGGCAGTTGCCCCCAGTTGGTCTGGTAGCCGGTGTAGTCCTCGCCGTCCTTGAACCCGCCCGAGCCCAGCAGGATCGTCTGCCGTCCGAGCGTCAGCGCCGCGCCGCGTGGCGGGCCGTTCCAGACGGTGCGCCCCTTCAGGTCCTGGTAGGAGGTGATGTTCGACGCGACCGGCGCGAACAGCCCGTAGGCGCCCGCGTTGAACGGCGCGATGGCACGGATGTTCTGCACCAGATCCTTGCCGCCCTCACCGATGTTGGAGAACGGCCCGCGTCCGTTTTCCAGCAGGAAGTAGAGGATCGTGGGCGCCGTCACCATGTCGGACTTGCCCTCGGCCACGTTGACCATGGAGTTCGTGGCGGTCTGGCCTTCCTGCACCTGCACGTTGGCCACACCCTCGCGGGCGAGCACATCGGCGAGGTGCATCATCATCAGGTGCGGCGAGTTGCCCGCGCTCGATGTTTCGGCGCTCAGGTTGGCCTGCGCCTGCGCCGTGACACCCGTCACCGCAAGGGCGCCTGCAACGGCAGCCGTCTTCAAGAATGTCTTCATGGTTCTCCTCCCCAAGACATGGTTTCCTTTGTCATTCGCCGGGTGCGCCAAGCCTCCCCCCGCGCATGTCCCGGGCCTTGCGCCCGATGTACTTGGCCGTGATCTCCTGCGGCAGCTCGGTCTCCTCCACGATCCCGATCAGCACGCCGGTACGGCCCGGCCCTGCGGTGCGCTCCTTCACGAAGGCGTCGTTGGACATGGTTGTGCGCGCCGCCGGGCGCCGCGCCCAGGCGTGCAGGCGGTCGTACATCCGCGCCCGGACATCTGCGTGAGCCTCGCTCGCGCCCAGGTCTTCCAGCTCATGCGGGTCGTTCTTCAGGTCGAACAACATCGGCCGGTGACCACTTTCGAAGTGGATCATCTTCCAGTCGTGGTCCGCGACCATGAACATCCGCGACTGATCCGGATGCAGCCCCAGCCGGCCGGCCAGCGGACTGCTGGAATAGTCGTATTCGCAGACCACCACCTCGCGCTCAGGCGCCGCGCCGCCGCGGAGCATCGGCAGCAGCGACTGCCCTTCGAGGATGTGGTCCAGCTTCGTCGGATCGCCGCCAGCCACCTCCACGAAGGTCGGCAGGAAGTCGATGCACTCCACCAGCGCGTCAGAGGTCGTGCCGCGCGTGGCATCGGCCTCCGGCGAAGGGTCGTAGACGATCAGCGGCACCTTGACCGACGCCTCGTGGAAGAAGGTCTTTTCCCCCATCCAGTGGTCGCCCATGAAGTCGCCATGGTCGGAGGTCACGACGATCAGCGTGTCCTCCATCCGGCCGGTTCGCTCGAGAAAGTCGAACAGCACGCCCATCTGGTCGTCGCACTGCTTGATAAGGCCCATGTAGGCGCGCAGAACCTTCTCCCGCACCTCGTCGCGGGCCAGCGCCTTGCCGACGGGCGCATTCTGGAACCCCTTGAACACGGGGTGATCCGTCTCGCGCTCCGCCTCCGAGGCTATGCGCGGCAGGAAGTCCTGCGGCCCGTACATCGACGCATAGGGCTCCGGCACGATGTAGGGCCAGTGCGGCTTGATGTAGGACAGGTGGCAGCACCACGGTCCTTTCGCCTGCTCGATGAATTCGATGCCGCGGCGCGTCAGGTACGGGGTCTCGCTGTCCTCCTCGCGGATGTTCGCGGGCCGGTCGGAGTTTTCGAGGAACCAGCCGGACAGCACGTTGCCGTCGTCGTCCAGTCCCGAATTGGCATAGTCGTGCCAGGGGTTGTCGCTGTCGTAGCCCTTGCCGCGCAGGTATTCGTTGTACTTCAGCGCGCCGCCCTCGTCATAGAGCCCGTCCGGCCCCTCCGGGCGCATCCCGTCGTCACGCTCGAAGATGTCGAAACCGCATTCGCTGACCCGCGCGCCAATCACGCTGTCCGGTTCCAGTCCGAGGCGGCGCATCCCCTCGGCGTCGGCCGCCATGTGGGTCTTGCCCACCAGCCAGCAGCCCATGCCCAGATCGCGCAGATGGTCGCCCATCGTCAGCTCGCCGACCTTGAGCGGCACGTTGTTCCACGATGCGCCATGCGAATGCACGTAGCGCCCGGTGTAGGTCGACATCCGCGACGGTCCGCACAGCGGCGACTGGATCGTGCAGCGGTCGAAGCGCATCCCCTTCGACGCCAGCCGGTCGAGGTTCGGCGTCTGCAGATGCGGATGGCCGTAGCAGCTCAGGTAATCCCAGCGGAGCTGGTCGAACATGATGAACAGGATATTCTTCGGAGCCGCCATGCGCGCCGTTCCCCTCCCCTTGGACTGTCGCGCTCTGACGGCGCCATGCCACCAAACTACCGACCGGTCCCGGAAACATGAAATCGATTCTGCGCGTTATCTATATCGGATCGGATATAGATCGGAGTTGTCAGGCATAGTCCCGTGCCACGATCCGCACCGCTTCGGCAAAGCGCGCGGCCTCGGGCGACAGCGCCCGCCCGGTGCGGAAGGAGATGCCGACCGACCCGGCCAGTTCCTCGCCCGACAGGCCCAGCTTCACGAGTTCGCCCTCCGCCAGTTCCCGCCGGATCGCGCCCAATGGAATGGCGGCGACGGAGGGCGTCTCGCGCAGAAAACTGCGGGTGAACTCGAAGGAAACCGTCTCGATCTGCCTGCGGAACCGGGCCAGCCCGCGCGCCGTCATGAACTTGTCCAGTTCGCGCCGGATGATTGTCCCGCCCAGCGGCACCACCACCAGTTCGGCGCCCACCTCGGACAGCGTGACCTCCCCGGGCCGCGCCGCGAAAGGGTGGGTGTGGTGCACGGCAAAGACGATGTCCTCGGGGTACAGGTGTTCGAAGCTGACCCCCTCCATGTGTTCCAGCGACAGGAGCCGGCCAAGCAGCATGTCGATCTCGCCCCGGTTCAGGCGCGTGATCAGTTCCGACACGTTGGCCCAATGCAGCTCCAGATCGACGTCCGGGGTATCCGCCTTGAACATGACCGACGACCGCATGGCGAGGGTCCGCGCCACGTTGGGCAGCACCCCCACCGACACGCGCGGCACCGCCGCCGTGCCACCCGCCAGACGCACACCCTCTTCCATCTGCGAAACCGCCGGGTCGAGGTGCCGGCGCAGCCGCTCGCCCGCCTCCGTCAGCGTCAGCCCGCGCCCGCCTCGTTCGAAAAGCGGCTGGCCGACGAGGGCCTCCAGCTCGGCCAGCGACCGCGAGACGGCGGGCTGGGAGGAGTTCATCTCTTTCGCCGCGGCGGTCATCGACCCGCAGCGCGCGATGGTCAGGAAACAGCGGACATGCCGCATCCTCAGACGGTTCAGCAAGTTGACCTCCCCCTTGGGTCCGGGGCCAGCCTAGCGCCGCCCCGGGCAAAGGTCACGCCGTCAGCGGTTCTGCCGGTGCGGGCGCCTGCCCGTCGTAGCCGCCCCAGACCGACTGGTCGAAGTGGATCACCGCGCCGGTCATCATGCCGCTGTCGTCCGACGCCATCCACAAGACCGCCTTGGCGACCTCTGCCGGTTCCAGCAGCCGCCCGAAGGGCATCGTCGCCGCCATCCTGTCGATGAAGCCTGCATCGCCCTGCTCCGCCTCCTGCAGCGCGCGCTCGTTGTCGGAGTTCATCCAGCCGATATCGAGCTGGTTCACCCGTATGCCGTTGCGCATCAGCGCAAAGCCGGAGTTCCGCGTCAGCGTGGCCAAAGCCGCCTTGGACGCGCAATAGGGCGCGATGAACGGCTGCCCCGCGTGTTCGGAGGTGGAGCCGATGTTGACCATCGTTCCCTTCACACCCTCCCTGCTCATCAACTTGACCGCGTCCTGCATCAGGAAGAACGGCGCGCGGGTGTTGACCGCGAACATGCGGTCGAACATCTCGGGCGTGGTGTTCAGCAAATTGCCCCGGTCGGTCAGACCGGCCGCATTCACCAGGATGTCGACCCGGCCGAACGCCTTGTCCACGGCGGACATGATGGCCTGCACGTCCTCGACATTGGCAAGGTCGGCGGCGATCATTTCCACCGGGACGCCTGTCTCCTCGGTGATCGCGGCGGCGACCTTCCGGCCCTTGTCCACGCCGCGCCCGACAATCGCGATACCGGCCGCACCCGCTGCGGCGAACAGCCGCGCGATGGCTGCACCCAGACCCTGCGTACCTCCGGTGATGACGGCGATCTTTCCATCTATGCGGTTCATCTTCATACCCCCTGCCGCTGCCTGCGGCGCAATGCTTCCTGTCCGTCGCGCGCCTTGCGGACGCTCTCCCGTTCGTTGATTTCCGGCACGCCCACGTACCAATCGGCGCCGCCGTCGGTCCAGACATGGGCGTCCGTCTCGATCACCAGCACCGTGGTGCGGTCGGTGGTCTGCGCCCAGTCCATCGCGGTCTCGAGGTCGGCGAGGCTTTCGCAGAACCGCGCCTCTGCCCCCATCGCCCGCGCATGGGCGGCAAAGTCGACATGCAAGGGCGCATCCCGGTTCTGTACCCGCGTATCCTTCAGCAGGTTGTTGAAGCCCGGAACGCCCATGCCGGTCTGAAGCCGGTTGATCACGCCGAACCCGCCGTTGTCGCAGACCACCACGATCATCTTGTGGCCGGTCAGCACGGTCGAATAGATGTCGGAGTTCATCATCAGGTAGGACCCGTCGCCCACCATCACGATGGGCACCCCCTTGCCGTTCTTCGCCATGGCGTGCCCCCAGCCGCCCGCGATCTCGTAGCCCATGCAGGAAAAGCCGAACTCGAGGTCGTAGGTGTGGGGCGCCTTGACCCGCCAGTTCTTCGCCGTCTCGCCCGGCAGTCCGCCCGCTGCGGTCACCATGGTGTCGTCGGGCGAGGCCTTGCGGTTCACCACGCCAATCACCTGCGCGTAGGAGGGTACCGCCGCGTTGGTCGGTTTCTGCCCCTCGTCCAGCGCGCGGTTCCAGTCGGCGTAAAGCTCCTGCGCGCGTGCCATCCGCGCCGGATCGCAGGCCCAGTCTCCCAGCGCCTCGTCCAGTTCGGCGATGCATTCCAGCGCGTCGCCGACCACCGGCAGGGCAAAGTGTTTCGACGCATCGAACCGCGCCGCGTTGATGTTCAGGAACCGCGCGTCGGGCGCAAAGGTCGTCCAGGATCCGGTGGTGAAGTCCTGCATGCGCGTGCCGACGGCGATCACCACGTCCGCGGTTTCTGCCAACTCCTTCGAGGCATCGGTCCCCTCGATCCCCATGGCGCCGGTGTAGGCCGGGTGGTCGTGCACCACGGCGCCCTTCCCGGCGATGGTCTCCGTCATTGGGATGCCGCGTCGCACGGCGAAGTCTGCCAATGCCTCGCCCGCACCGGAGTAGCGCACCCCGCCGCCCGAGATGATGAGCGGGCGCTTCGCCCCCTTCAGCAACTCCACCGCCGCGCTGACCTCCGACCGCGAGGGGCGCGGCCGGGGAATGGTCCAGACCTTCTCGGCAAAGAAGGCTTCGGGGTAGTCGTAGGCGATTTCCTGGATGTCCTGCGGCAGCCCGATGAAGGCCGGGCCGCAATCGGCAGGGTCCAGCATTGTCGTGACCGCCTGCGGCAGCGACGACAGGATCTGCGCCGGATGCACGATCCGGTCCCAGAAACGCGACACCGCCCGGAAGCCGTCGTTCACCGATGTGGAGGGGCAGCCGTAATGCTCCACCTGCTGCAGCACCGGGTCGGGCAGCCGGTTGACGAAGGTGTCCCCGGACAACAGCAGGACCGGCAGCCGGTTGGCATGGGCCACGCCCGCCGCGGTGATCATGTTGGTCGCCCCCGGCCCGACCGATGAGGTCGCCACCATGATCTGTCGGCGGCGTTTCGCCTTGGCAAAGCCTACCGCGGCAAGGGCCATGGACTGCTCGTTCTGGCCGCGCCATGTTGGCAGCCGGTCCTGAACCTGTTCGAGGGCCTCCGACAGGCAGGTCACGTTGCCGTGGCCGAAGACCCCGAAGACGCCCGCGAACAGCGGAACGCGCTCGCCGTCGATCTCGGTGTGCTGGGCGCAAAGCCAGCGCACCAGCGCCTGCGCCATGGTCAGGCGGACTGTTGCCGTCATACCGATTCCTCCTCCTCTTTGGGGAAAAACCTACGGAACGATCATTGACAATGCAACGCCCTTGCAACGATCATTGCAGAAACGTCGGGAGGACCCAATGACCAGAATCGCATTGCTCGGCTGCGGCCGGATCGGACGCATGCACGCCGAGATCATCGCGGCCCACCCGCGCGCCACGCTTGCCGGGGTTTTCGACACGCATTCGCCCAGTTCAGAGGAGGTCGCCGTCAGGCTGGGCGTGCTGCAGTACGACTCGCCCGAGGCCGCCTTTGCCTCCGACGCCGATGCCGTGCTGATCGCCACGCCCACCGCAACCCACGTCGATTTCATCAAGGCCGCCGTCGCCGCCAACAAGGCCGTGCTGTGCGAAAAGCCCGTGGACCTCGACCTCGCCCGCGCGCGGCAATGCGCCGAGGACGTGAAGGGGGTCAGCGCGCCCATCATGATCGGCTTCTGCCGCCGCTTCGATCCCGGCCACCGCGCCGCCCGTGCCGCCCACCGCAACGGCCAGCTTGGCGACCTGCATCAGGTTGTCATCACCTCCCGCGATCCCGGCATGGCACCAGACGGCTACATCGAGACCTCCGGCGGCATCTTCCGCGACATGACGATCCACGACCTCGACCTCGCCCGCTTCATGCTGGACGAGGAGGTGACCCACGTCACCGCCACCGGCGCGCGTCTGGTGGCGCCCGAGCTGATGGAACGTTGCGGCGACTACGACACGGTGACGGTCATCCTGAACACCGCCTCCGGCAAGCAGGCGATCATCACCAACTCGCGCGAGGCGGTCTACGGCTACGACCAGCGGGTCGAACTGTTCGGATCGGGCGGCATGGCGCTGTCCGACAACCACCGGGAAAACGCGGCAGAAGTCTGGGGCAAGGGCTTCACCCGACACGCCGCTCCGCTCCAGCATTTCTTCATCGAGCGTTACCGGGCCGCCTTCATCGCCGAGATCGACAACTTCGTCGACGCCTGCGCCGGGACCGCCGCGCCCGAGGTGTCGCTGGACGACGGGGTCAAGGCGTTGGCGCTGGCCGAGGCCTGCTTCCGCTCCATCGCCGAAGCCCGGACAATCGCGGTAAAGGACGTCTGACATGAAGAACAAGCTCAAGGCCCTCTGGGCCGAAGGCAAACCGGCGCTGAACGGCTGGTGCTCCATCGGCAACCCCTTCACGGCCGAGATCATGGCCGCGCAGGGGTACGACTCTGTGACTGTCGACTGGCAGCACGGCGCGATCGGCTACGCCGACATGCTGGCGATGCTGCAGTCCATGCGCGCCAGCGGCGTGACGCTGATGGCCCGTGTCCCGTGGCTCGATCCGGCGGCGGTCATGAAGGCGCTGGATGCCGGCGCGATGGGCATCGTCTGCCCGATGATCAACTCCCGCGCAGAGGCGGAGCGCTTCGTTTCCTACATGCGCTATCCGCCGCACGGCCAGCGCAGTTTCGGCCCGACGCGGGCGGGTTTCGCCATGCCCGGCTACGGCCCGCAGATGAACGACGAGGTGCTGGCGCTGGCGATGATCGAAACGCAGGGCGGCGTCGACAACCTCGAGGACATTGCCTCCACCCCCGGCCTCGACGGGATCTACGTCGGACCGGCGGACCTGACCCTCGGCACGCAGGGCGGGCGGCTGCCCCCCGGCTTCGACCGGCAGGAACCGGAGATGATCGACCTCATCAAGCGCATCGCGCAGGTCTGCAAGGCCAATGGCATCAAGGCCTGCCTGCATTGCGGGACACCGGATTACGCGGCGCAGGCCATCGGCTGGGGTTACGACCTGACCACCGTCGGCGGCGACTCGCGGCTGCTGGCCGCGGCGGCCAGCGCCTCCGTCAAACGGTTCCGCGACCTGACCGGCGCGGGCGCAGATGGCAACGAAGGAGCCTACTGATGCCCCACGTCCTTGTCGCCGGAAAGCTGCACCAGCTCGGGCGCGATATCCTCGAATCCGCCCCGGACATCACGGCCACCTACATCGACGACATCTCGGAAGACAGCTACACGCCCCACATCGCCAAGGCCGATGCGCTGCTGATCCGCACGCAGGCGCTGACCTCGCCGACCATAGACCGGGCAGAGCGGCTGAAGGTCGTCTCGCGGCACGGGGTCGGCTACGACGCCGTCGATGTCGCGGCCCTGAACGAACGGGGTATCGCCTTGGCGGTCTGCGGCGACGTGAACTCCACCTCCGTCGCCGAACACGCCTGCATGCTGATCCTCGCCGCCTTCAAGCGCGCGCTGCGGGCCGACGTGGCGGTGCGGCGCGGGCCATGGGGCTGGCGCAACCAGCTCGAATCGCAGGACATCCGCGGCCGCAACCTGCTGATCCTCGGCTTCGGGCGGATCGGCCAGAACACCGCCCGGATGATGTCGGGCTTCGGCATGAACATCCGCGCCCACGACCCCTACCTGCACCGCCACGGCTGGCCGGACGGCGGCATTCCCGCGTTCGAGGACCTGGGTGAGGCACTGGGCTGGGCCGAAGTGATCTCTGTCAGCGCGCCCAAGGGCGACCGGCCCCTGATCGGCGCGGCAGAGTTCGAGGCGATGAAACCCGGCGTGGTGATCGTGAACACCGCCCGCGGCGGCATCGTGGACGAACGGGAACTGGCGAAGCATCTGAAATCGGGCAAGGTCTCTGCCGCGGGGCTCGACGTGTTCGAAGCGGAACCGCTGCCGGCGATTCACCCGCTGAAGGGCTTCGACCAAGTGATCCTCTCGCCCCACATCGCGGGCGTGACCGAGGGCGCGGCGCAGCGCATGGCGGTCTCGTCGGCGCAGAACGTCCTCGACTTCTTTGCCGGGACGCTCGACCCGGCGCTGATCGTCAACCGGGCGCAGATCGGACGATGACGGCAACCGCGCCCCCGGCAGACTACGAGGAGCTCATCCGCCTGATCCACGACCGATTCGACGGCATGAGCAAGACCTACCAGCAGATCGCGGAGTACCTCACGCAGAACCCAAACGAGGTCGCCGTCCTGTCGGTCAACGCCAGCTCGGCGCAGTGTGGGATACATGCCTCCAGCTTCGTGCGGTTCGCGCAGGCGTTAGGCTACTCCGGTTTCAAGGACCTGCAGGCGCTGTTCCAGCGGCGCCTGTCGACCGCCGCCCCGGGGTTCGAGGCGCGCAAGCGGGCGCTCGAAGGCGACCTGCGCCAGCATGGCGGCACCGCACCCGACGCGCTGCAGGACCTCGTGGTGCGCGACATCGCCTCGCTTCAGGACCTGCTGGACCGCACCGACCCGGAGGCCATGACCCGCGCGGCCGAGATGATCGACAACGCCCAGACCGTCTACCTGATCGGCCAGTTGCGATCAGAGCCGGTGGTCGTCCTTTTGCGCTACATCCTGACGATGCTGGGCAAACCCTGCGTGCTGCTCGATGCCTCCGGCGGGCTGGCGACGCACATGGCCCGGAACATGGCCGCGTCCGACCTTCTGATCGCCGTGGCCTTCCGCTTCTACGCCAACGAGGTGGTCAACGTCGTGGAAGAGACCGCCCGGAAGGGCACCCCGGTGATCGGGATCTCCGACAGCACGCTTTCACCGCTGAACAAGCCCGCGACACTGCTGTTCGCGGTGCCGGAGCATGACTACACCTTCTCCCGCTCTCTGGCGGCACCGATGTGCCTTGCGCAGGCATTGATGGTCGCGGTCGCTGCGCGGTCCCAGCCGGGGGCCGAGCCGCCGCGCATCCCGACCGTCACGACGCGCTAGATCTCGTCGACCCGAAGCCGGTCCTTGTGGGTCAGGGCATGGCGGGCGATCTCCTCCAGCGGGGCGAACCACGCGTCGCCCGACGACAGCACCCCCTCCAGCCAGCGCTCCATCGCCTGCCAGCGCGCCAGTCGCCCGGTGAGGAAGGGATGCAGCACAGGCATCCAGAACCCGCCGACGGAATGCGCCGCCTCGTATTCCTCGATGAACCCGCGGATGCCGTCAGAAGGGGCGCGCACCGGCATCAGGTAGCCGATCTCTTCGAAATGCGCGAAGGGCGGCCAGTCGTCGTTGCCCCAATGCGGCGGCAGTTCCAGCAGGTCGCCCTGCGGCGCCTTCAGAAGGTACGGCATCTCGTCCGCCATCAGCGAACTGTCGTACAGGAACCCCTCGTCGATCAGCCGCCCGATCACGCCCGGCGTGGCGTTGTAGACCGGCGCGCGATAGCCGCGCGGCTTCTGCCCCGTCAGCCGGACATGCACCTCCATCGCACGCCCGAACAACTCGGCCTCGACCTCGTCGGAATGCCCCATCGGGTCCTCGTGGCGCCAGGAATGATGACCGATCTCGTGCCCGTCCTTCAGGATCGCCTCCACGGTGGCCGGGTAGGTCTCCATCACCCAGGCGGGCATGAAGAAGGTCTGGGTCAGAGCGAACCGCCGATAGGTGTCGAGGATGCGCGGCACCGCCACCGTCGGCCCGTAGCGCCCCATGCTGACCGGCGCGAGCCGCAGGTGGCCGTCCTCGGGCCGCGCATTTCGGATCAGGCTGTCGGCGTCCACGTCGAATGTGATCGCGGCGGCCAGACGTTTTCCGTCGGGCCAGGGCAAGGGGTTCAGCAACATGGTGGGGCCTTTCCGTTCAGACAGGCGCCGTCACGCCCGCCGTCGGGAAGGTACGGTCCGCGCGGTAGGTCTTGAAGCTGGAAAGCGTCTGCGCATTGCATTCCGCCTGCCATTTCGATCCCTGCATCACGGCAGTGACCACCTTGTAGGCAGAGCGGTAGGCGTCGGTGGCCGGGTTCTCCTCCATGGCGATTGCGACCATCCCGGCGACCTTGCCGCCCTGCCGCTCCACCAGTCGCACGGCGCCGTCCATCGTGCCGCCGGTCTCGACCCATTGATCGGCGAGCAGGACACGCGTTCCCGGCGCGAATGCAGGCGTCCGCATCTCCATGTCCTGCGTCCGGCCGGAGTAGTTGCCGTAACTCACGCTGTCGGTGTCGACGCACAGCTTGTTTGCCTTGCGGATCGGCAGGAAACCCCGCCCCAGCCGGGCCGCCAGCGCCGCACCGAGGACGAAGCCCATGGCATCCAGCCCCGCGACAACGTCCACGTCATCGGCGTCGATCTCTGCGCAGAGATCGTCCAGGAGGTCGCCGAAGGCCGCCGCGTTGATGTAGATCGAGGTCGGGTCGAGCCATGCGAACTTCGGCCCCTTGGTGTTGGGCGACATAAGCGAGAGGTACCAGCGGTCGTCACGGGGGCCTTTCAGATCGGTCATGGGTGCGCTCCTTTCCGGGCATTGCGCGTGACCTCCAGCAGGGCGTTCAGCCGCGCGGGGTCGATGTTGTGGAAATCGCCGTCGAAGTTGATCCCCGTCGCGACGAGGAAGATGTCCACCAGCGGCGCATAAAGATGCGCGTTCTCCGGCGTGATCCCTGAGGCCAGCGCCAGCGGCGCATCCCCCAGGGCCGCGCGGAAGTTTTCTATCTTGGTGAGGTCGGCCTCCTGCCCCGTGGCGATGCCCGACGTGCAGACCACGTCCATGTAGAGCAGCGCCTTGCGGGCGGCCTCGGCATGATCCTCGGGGTTCACTGGACGCTGCTTCTTGAAGGCGACACCGCCGAGGTAGAGGCCACCCCAACCGCTCTGCGCGCGGATTCGGGCGATCTGCTCCGCCTCCGCCTGCGCCTCCTCACGCTCGTCGATGCGGGCGTCGTCGGCCCAATAGGCGTCGATCCGGCAGCCTTCCTGCGCCAGTTGCCCCAGCACCGGAAACCCCACGCCGCCCGTTTGGGCAAGGAAGTTCACCCCCAGCCAGAGATCCGTTCGCGCGGCACGCACCTCCCGCAGGACCGGCAGGAAGTCCTCCATCGGGAAGTCGTGGTTGATGAGGAACGCCCCCGGGCAACCGGCCCCCTCTACCGTATCGATATTGCGGAGCGCCTGCCCCACATCCAGAACGTGAATGACCGGCGTGACCGCCGGGAGGCCGTCCTTAACCAGTCGATCAAAATTTGGGCGATCCATGCCGATCCTCCGATTTATTTACGCTTGGATAGGCACAGCCCGAGCATTGGGGAAATTCATTCTGGCAATGCCTGCATAAGGAATGAAAATGTCGGCATGGCCCGCAACATCCCCACCGACCTCCTGCGCAGCTTCGTCACCGTGGTCGACCTCGGCGGGTTCACCCGCGCCGCCGAAGCGCTGGGACGCACCCAGCCCGCCATCTCGCTGCAGATCCGACGGCTGGAGGATCTTCTGCAAACCAAGCTGATCCGCACCTCGGGCCGCCAGTTCGCGCTGACCGACGACGGGGTGGCGCTCGGCCCCTACGCGCGGCAGATGCTCCGGCTCAACGACGACATCCTCGCACATTTCGCCGAAGCGGCGCTCAGCGGCTGGATCCGAGTGGGCGTGCCGACGGACTTCTCCCATGCCTTCCTGCTCGACGCGATCGCCGACTTCGCCGCCCGCCATCCGGACGTGCGGATCGAGCTTGAAAGCCTTCTGTCCAAGGACTTGCGGGAGGCACTGGCCGCCGACCGCCTCGACATCTGCACCGCCATCGTGCCTGACGGCGACGTGCCCTACCTCGTGGAAAGCACCGCCGTGACACCCTTCTGGGTAGTCCGCGACACCTTCCAGGCCGACCGCAAGGCGCCGCTGCCCATCGTCCGCCACCCCGACCCCTGCGAATACGCCGCGCGGATGCGCAATGCCCTCCGGGTCTCGGGTCGAGGCTGGCGCACCGCCCTCGTATCGCGCGACGTGTCCGGGCTGCAGACCGCCGTGCGCGCAGGCCTGGGAGCCACCGCCCTGACCCCCGCCACCCTCCTGCCCGGCATGCGCATCGCGCGCGAAGACGAGGGTTTTCCGCCGCTCGCCCCCCTCCGCATCGGGCTGTTCTACAAACACGCCGCCCTCAGCAAGGCCGGGCACGGGCTGGCCCAACACCTGATGGAGCATATCCGGAAATCCGGTCAGAACGGCTTTCCATAAGCCAGGCAAATACAGCCATACCAACTGGAAATTTCCCAAGCCGAAAATGGCGGCCCTATGCTTTCCCCACCAGAACGGCCGCAAAGGCCTGTCGACAAGGGGGTCACACATGTCCAAACCACTCACCCTGACGCGCCGGAGCCTGCTGCGCACCGCCGCCGCGGCTGCCCTGACCGCGCCGATGCTGAACCGCGCGTGGGCGCAGGAACCGACGACGATCAACATGCTCGCATGGTACGGCCACGCCGAGCCCGACATCGTGGCCGAGTTCGAGGCCGCCAACAACGTCAAGTTCGTGCCGAAGTACTACGCGGGCGGCGACAACATGCTGGCCCTGATTTCCCAGTCGCCCCCGGGGACCTACGACCTGATCCTTTCCGACGCCGAGTTCGTGCAGCAGCTCAACGCCGCCGGCTACATCGAGGAAATGGACCCCTCGCTCTACCCCTTCGACGACTTCTGGCCCGCCTACCAGAAATTCCCCGGCCACTGGACGGACGACACGCTCTGGTCGGTGATGGTGCGCTACGGCCTGCTCGGCGTCTCCTACAACACCGAGGCGCTGACCCGCGAAGAGGCGATGTCCTACAATGCCTTCTGGAACCCCAAGGTCACCGGCAAGGTCGGCCACTTCGACTGGCACCTGCCCAGCCTCGGCCAGATCTCGCTGCTGAACGGCAACCGCGCTCCCTCGCCCTACGACATCGATGAGGCAGCCTGGGAAGCGGTGCAGGAAAAGACCCTTTCCCTGAAACCGCAGGTCGGCGGCTACTTCGACTACGGCGGTACCTTCGCTGCCCTGAAGAACGGCGAGATGCTGGCCATGTGCGGCATCGGCGACTGGATCACCGGCGTGCTGGAAAAGGACGGCGCCCCCGTGGCCTCCGTCATCCCCGAAGAGGGCGGCATCCAGTGGACCGAAAGCTATTCCATCGGCAAGGGCACGACGAAGCACGACATCATCAACAAGTTCATCCAGTACATGCTCTCGCCCGAGGGCCAGGTGAAGTCGATCCAGATGGCCGCCTACCCCGGCCTCTCGCCGACGAAATCCGGCTGGACCGCCATCCAGGAGGCCAACATGGCCGAGGCCGAGCGCTCCGGCCTGATCGAGGGCTCCGACCAGTCGCCGATCCGGCTGCTCGAGGAAGGCCGCCTGTTCTTCCGCGACATCCCGCGCCAGCAAAGTCTCGAGGACTGGAACGACTTCTGGTCGGAATACAAGACCGCCTGACCACCACGCGGCCGCAGGGCCGCATGCGCGCGCCGGTCTCTCCTTCCCGGCGCGCGCACCCGACCGTCGCACACGTCCCGGCCTTCATCTTGGCCGAAATACCTCGGGGGGCCCGAAGGGCGGGGGCAGCGCCCCCTCCGCGGCCCGCCACAGGAACCGGCCCCTGATCCCCATGTCCAAACCCGCAGTCTATCCCTACGTCTGGCGCCTGCCGCTGCTGATCTGGCAGGGACTGTTCTTCCTCGGCCCGCTGGTCCTGATGGTCGCCATGTCGTTCTGGCTGGTCCGCAACTACCGGATGGAGCCGGCCTTCGTCTTCGACAACTGGGACCGGATGCTGGGCCGCGACTACTTCTGGAACGCCTATTGGGTCACGCTCTGGAGGGCGACGCTCGCCGCGGTCCTCTCCACGCTGATCGCCTTCCCCGCGGCCTTCGCGCTGGCCTTCCGCGTTTCGGAGACGACGCGCCGCTGGGCGGTCTTCTTCCTGATCGTGCCGTTCTTCACCTCCTACCTCGTGCGGGTCTACGCCTGGCAGGTGCTGCTTGCGGAAAGCGGGCCGCTCAATGCCATCATCGGCGGGCTTGGCCTTGGCCCCTTCACCATGCTCAACTCCGGCTTCGGCGCGATGGTGGGATACCTCACGCTCGTCCTGCCGCTGGTCGTGATCCTGCAGACCTTCTCGCTCGCCGCCATCGACCGCAACCTGATCGAAGCCGCCCGCAACCTCGGCGCTTCACCACGCGCGACACTGACGCAGGTGATCCTCCCTGCGGCGAAGGTCGGCCTGATCGTCGGCGCGGTGTTCGCCTTCATCCTGTCATTCGGCGATTTCGTCAGCCCGTTCTACCTCGGCGGATCGAAGCCGCCCACGCTGTCGATCCTCATCATCGACACGACAAAGTCCGGCCAGCAGTGGCCCCGCGCCGCCGTCGTTGCGATCATGATGATCGTCACGCTGTTCACTGTCGCCTTCGCCGCGGTCGGCGCCGCCTACGGGAGGCGCAAATGAAGCCCGGCGACATCCTTTCCCGCCTCTACCTCGCGGCGCTCTTCGCCTTCGTCTTCGCACCGATCGTCACCTCGATGATCTTCTCCTTCAACTCGGACCGCTTCCCGACCGTGCCGCTGGGCCACTTCACGACACACTGGTACGAGACCGCGTTTTCGCGGCCCGAGGTCTGGACGGCCTTCAGCAACTCGCTGATCGTGGCGCTGTCCGCCGCGGCGCTTTCCACCGTCCTCGGCTTCGCCACTGCCTACACCGACTTCCGCTACAACTTCCGCTGGAAACCCGCCTACATCGCCCTCGCCCTGCTGCCGCCGACCATTCCGCTTGTCATCATGGGGCTGGCGATGCTGGCGTGGCTCGGGCGGATGGGACTGTCGGGCACGCTTCCCGGTATCGTCATCGCCCACACCGTGATGGGCGCGCCCTTTGCCATGGCGATCTGCCGGATGCGCCTGCAACAGATGGACCCGGCGCTTGAATCCGCAGCGTGGAACCTCGGCGCCTCGCCGTGGCGCGCCATGCAGACCGTGGTCGTGCCCTTCTGCCTGCCCGCACTCATCTCCGCCTTCTGCCTGACCGCCGCCGTATCCTTCGACGAATTCGTCGTGTCGTGGTTCGTCTCGGGCCTGAACAAGACCGTCCCGGTCATGATCCTCGAAATCCTGCAGGGCAACGTCGATCCGCAGATCAACGCCATCGGCACGGTGGTCTTCCTGACCTCCATGACGCTGGTGATCGCCGCCCAGCTCCTGATCCTGAAGAAAAGCCGCACATGACCACCGATCCGCTTGTCCGCTTCTCCGGCGTCCGCAAATCCTACAAGGGCTTCGAGGCGGTGAAAGGCATCGACCTCGACATCGGCCGCGGAGAGTTCGTCGCCATCATGGGGCCGTCGGGCTGTGGCAAGACCACGACGCTCAGGATGCTCGCCGGGCTGGAGACCCCGACCGAGGGAACGATCACCATCGACGGGCAGGTGATGAACAACGTGGCCGTGCACGAGCGCGACACGCCGATGGTCTGGCAGTCGCTGGCGCTGTTTCCTTTCCTCAACGTGAAGGAAAACGTCGAGTTCGGGCTGAAGATGCGCGGCGTCACGGCGCAGGACCGGCACGGGCGCGCGATGCTCTGGCTCGACCGCATGGGCCTGAAAGGGTTCGAGAAGCGCCGCATCGACGAACTGTCCGGCGGCCAGCGCCAGCGCGTCGCCCTTGCCCGGAGCCTCGTGACCGAGCCGAAGATCCTGCTTCTGGACGAACCTCTCTCGGCGCTCGACGCACACCTCGTGATCCGGATGCAGGGCGTGCTGACCCGGCTCCAGCGCGAACTCGGCATCACCTTCGTCTACGTGACGCACTCGCAGTCCGAAGCCTTCGCCATGGCCGACCGCGTGGTCATCATGGGCCACGGCGAGATCGCCCAGATCGGCCAGCCGAAAGAGGTCTACCGCGCGCCGAGGTCCCGCTTCGTGGCAGAGTTCGTGGGCCGCAACAACATCCTGCCGGGCGACGCCCCGGGACAGGAGATCGTCGTCGCCGCCGACCGGATGCAAGTCAGCGCGACACAGCCGGACGCGCCTTCCATCCCTGCCGAATTCCTGTCGGAGGAGTTCGCGGGCACCGGCATCATCTGCTATTTCGAAGGGGCGGAAGGCCAGGAGCTGAAGGCGCAGGTCTCGGAGGAGGCGCTGGAACGGCTCTCTCCCGAACCCGGCCAGCGCTTCTGGCTGAGCTGGCCGTCGGACGCGGCCCACACGATCACGGCATAAGGAGACGCCGATGGACATTCTCGTCAGGGGCGGCACCCTTCCGGACGGCACGCAGGCGGACATCGCGATCACCGGCGACCGCATCACCGCCATCGAACCCGGCATCACCGCCGAGGCGGGAGAGATCATCGACGCCACGGGCAAGCTGGTCTCTGCCCCCTTCTGCGACGTGCATTTCCACATGGACGCCACGCTGTCCTACGGGCGGCCAAGGGTGAACGCCTCCGGCACGCTGCTGGAAGGCATCGGTCTCTGGGGCGAGCTGAAGCGCCTCCAGTCGAAGGAGGGCATCGTCACCCGTGCCCTCACCTATTGCCGCGAGGCGGTGGGCAAGGGCGTCCTCGCCATCCGCTCCCACGTCGATGTCACCGACGAAACCTTCAACACGGTCGAGGCGCTGCTGGAGGTTCGCGAGACGGTAAAGGACGTGCTCGACCTGCAACTGGTCGCCTTCCCGCAGGACGGCTGGTACCGCACCCCCGGTGCCGAGGATCAGGTCGTCCGCGCGCTGGACGCGGGCGTCGACGTGGTGGGCGGCATTCCGCATTTCGAACGCACCATGGCCGATGGCGCCGCCTCCGTCACCGCCGCCTGCACGCTCGCTGCCGAACGGGGCCTGCGGGTGGACCTGCATTGCGACGAATCCGACGATCCCCTCTCCCGCCATATCGAGACGCTGGCGGCAGAGACTATCCGCTTCGGCCTGCAGGGCCGCACCGCGGGCAGCCACCTGACCTCCATGCACTCCATGGACAATTACTACGTCGCCAAGCTCCTGCCGCTGATCGCCGAGGCGCAGGTCGCCGCGATCCCCAACCCGCTGATCAACATCACCCTCCAGGGTCGCATGGACAGCTATCCGAAGCGGCGCGGCCTGACCCGCGTGCCGGAGCTGCGCGCCGCCGGCGTGACCGTTGCCTTCGGGCAGGACTGCGTGAAGGACCCGTGGTATCCGCTGGGATCGGGCGACATGCTCGACGTGGCGCACATGGGCCTGCACGTCGCGCTGATGACCGCGCCGGACCAGATGCGCGCGGCCTTCACCATGGTCACCGACACGCCGGCAGAGATCATGGGCCTCGACTTCGGCCTTGAGACGGGCAAACGCGCCTCGTTTGTCGTGCTCGACGCGCCCGACCCGGTCGAGGCGCTGCGCCTGCGCCCCGCCCGGCTGGCCGTCATCTCGAACGGCAAGGTCGTCGCCCGGACGGAGCCCGCCCGCACCACGCTTCACGCCTTCTGACGGCGCCCGGCGCGGAACGACATATCGTCCATCTCCCTATCGATTTCGCTTTGAGTTTGCCTGCGCAATCGGATTAAAGACATCGCAGCGGTCCCTTAGCTCAACTGGATAGAGCAGCTGACTTCTAATCAGCAGGTTGAGGGTTCGAGTCCTTCAGGGATCGCCACTTGTCTGTCTTCGCGGTGCCAATGCACCATAAGCTTGCACGTTGCGGCGGCTTTCATGCACACCCCCTGTCAAGAGGCTTGGGGTGACGTATCGAAGGTTTCTGCTAGCACACTGAGATAGACAGGTGTTTCAGCATAATCGGTGGCTAGCGGTCACTTTCGCTCCTGAGATTTCAGGAGTGCCACAACCGGCTCGACAGCGTTGCGAAGATAGACCGGTCCGACATTCAGGCCGTTCGGTCGGAACGGCTCGATACCTTCGCTCTGCAAAACGGCCCGAATTGTGTTCAAATGCGCACCAGTTTCGGCCGACAGCATCGATGGTGTCGTGTAGTTGGCCTCAAACGCAGCGATGTCGTCGCGGCTCATGCGCCATTCTCGACGCCTGGTCGTAGGATTCACAACCAGCATCGCAGGCGTGTGGCCACCTTCGATCAGAGCCAGGAATTGAGCTTTCCCCCGAATACCCGCCGACCGGGCGAAGGCCGCTGCTGTCATCTCTCCCTGGTTGGTCGATGGCTTGCGCTTCGGGGCGACCTTCGCCTTGAGCGCAGTAACTTCAGTGATTTCCACCACAAGCCCGTGGTAACCGAACACATCAGGACGCTGACCAAGGCGCAGAGAACCCGTCCGGATGGCCGCAATGATCTCTCCAACAGGAAGGTCCAGCCGCTTGTGAACGAGTTGGATCGTCTCCCACCCTGGCTCATCTGGGGCAACCGGCTGCGCATAGGCCTGCAACTCCTCAAGAAGAGCTTGGCCATCCGCAATACGCCAAGGCGATTTGATCGTTGCAACTTTGGTCCTCGGGACGAGGACACCGTCTGCCTTCAACCCGTTCAATTCGGCCAGGGTCGCGCCGATGGCTCGTCGTAGCGCAAGTGGGCCTACCAATGTCGGGATTTCATCAAGAATGTGCTGCCAGGCCTTCGCGTCAAAGGTCTTGCGGGCATCGGCACGCGCGTCACTGGGCGCGAACGCGCCTGCTTCTTTCAGGAGGTCATCCAAGACAGCCGGCCCGATGCCGGTTTCCTTGGATGCTGTTGTAAGGGAGTGGAGACGCCGCTCTGTGACGGTATGTCCGAGAAGTTCATCACCTGGCGCCAACGGCCATATTTCCAGAAAATAGTCACGAAGGATTTCGCGAAAGACCGCAAAGGCATCGTCATCAAGATAGCTGCCCCTAAGGTGTCGGAGGAGCGGACCCAATTCGCCCTGATTCACGATGTAGCCACCGTCCTGAGAGCGCATAAGGATGTCCAGAGCCGCTCGGAGCCCATCAGGGCCTTGCGAGACAAAGGTAAAGCCCGTGGCCTTGGCGCGCCGGTCGTCCGGGGCCTCACCCTGTTTGCGCAGCAAGGCTCCACCGATAAACTCAGAGATTGTGATCACCGGAAACACCGGCTGTGAGGCCAGCCATGTTTTGTCCGCAGCGATACCCTGCGATAGACGCTTATCAAGCCAAAGGTCATAGTCGGTAGGATCGATGCGCACGCAGTCAAATGATCCTGCTCGCAGGTCTGGCAGGATCTCCGCCAATCTCGCTCCAATATCATCCCGTTCGATGGGGCGCGCGCTGGACCACAAGGGAACGAGGAGATGGAGGTGCTTGTGGCAGATATCAACACCTCTGCAGAGCCAGTCGCCCCGCAAGGCAATTTGCCGCAACGGATGGGGCTGATCGGCTGCATGCTCACGCATGCAAAGTGGACAGCCCCGAATGATCGGGTTTCGCAGGGCCCGCGAGACGAAGACCTCCTTCCGAAACCGCATCCGGACGTCCCCGATGCGTTTACCTGTCCAGGAGAGCAACTCGGCGAGCTGCGTGGCCGACAGCCCTGCGCGTTCTGAGAAAATCGCGACGGCCTCTTCGTCCTGCTCCAGGATACGCCGAAAGGTGGTCCCGAGATCGAGGGCGAAGCTGGCAGCGTCTGTTCCATTCAGGATTGCCATGCGCGAGAACAGCGACGGGAGCGTCTCGCGGTCAACGGGCTCCACTGTAAGGGCGAGTTTCCTCAGCAAGTACACCTCCTGTGTGCTCAAACGCGCCATGTGGTGCCATACGCGGCTCCATAGCTGTTTCGGGATCGGAAGCGAAGTCGCCATTCGCTGCAAGCGCAGATCGAGAAGAGCCTGTCCGGCCCCTGCGCAATGACAGCCTGTCATCCACGTGTGGCATGACCTGCCACGGGATTTTTCCTCCACCGTCGATTAGAGTCCGGCCCAACCTGAGGACGGACAATGAAGCGAACGAGATTCACGGACGAGCAGATCATCGGCATCCTGGCCGAGCATGAGGCCGGCGCGAAGTGCGCCGATCTATGCCGCAAGCACGGCATGTCGGAAGGCACCTTCTACAACTGGAAGGCCAAGTTCGGTGGCATGACGGTATCAGAGGCCAAGCGGCTGAAGGCGCTTGAGGATGAGAACGCCAAGTTGAAGAAGCTTCTGGCCGAACAGATGCTGGATCTGGCGGCGATGAAGGATCTGGTTTCAAAAAAGTGGTAGGGCCCGCGGTGAAGCGCGAAGTCGTCGCCTATCTTCAGGCTGAGCATGGCCTGTCGGAACGGCGGGCCTGCCACATCGTCGGCGCGGATCGCACGATGATCCGCTATCGATCTCAGCGCGCGCCGGACACGGTTCTGCGCGGCCGGTTGCGGGACCTGGCCAACGAGCGTCGGCGGTTCGGCTACCGGCGCCTGTTCGTGCTGCTGCGCCGCGAGGGCGAGCCCTCGGGGATCAATCGGATCTATCGGCTCTACCGCGAAGAAGGGCTGACGGTGCGCAAGCGGAAGGCGCGGCGCAAGGCGGTCGGAACGCGGGCACCGATCCTGGTCGAGGCGCGACCGAACGCCCGTTGGTCATTGGATTTCGTCCATGACCAGTTCGCCAACGGCCAGCGCTTCCGCGTGCTCAACGTGGTCGACGACGTCACCCGGGAATGCCTGGCGGCGATCCCGGACACCTCGATCTCAGGGCGCCGTGTCGCGCGTGAACTGACGGCCCTGATCGAGCGCCGCGGCAAGCCCGGCATGATTGTCAGCGATAATGGGACGGAGCTGACCAGTAACGCGATCCTGCGGTGGTGTTCCGAGCACCGGGTCGAATGGCACGACATCGCGCCGGGCAAGCCGATGCAGAACGGTTTCGTCGAAAGCTTCAACGGCCGGATGCGCGACGAGCTGCTCAACGAGACCATGTTCCGCAATCTGGCCCATGCGCGGATCGTGATCGCAGCCTGGGCTACGGACTACAACACCGAGCGCCCCCATTCGGCCTTGGATTACCAGACCCCGGCTGCCTACGCGCGGACCCTGACCACCGCAATCGCCCGCCCCGCTGCGCGAGATGAAAGCTCCGCGCGCCGGGCGATTGCTCAACCTGCGCCAACCGGCGTAAACACTAACCGGGCTCCGGTCGTGGCTGGATGAAAGTTCAGTGGCAGGTCAACCGCGTCGCGAAAAAATCTGGCGCGGATAGCCACTGGTTTCGGTATATGGGGCTGCACAAAACACAAAAGCCTCACGAAGGAGGCTTTCATTGATGTTCTGGCATTCTGAATTTGGTTGCGGGGGTAGGATTTGAACCTACGACCTTCAGGTTATGAGGCAACCCGAGGGGGCCGGAATAGTCTTTCAAAAGCAAATATTTAGAGAGATTTTGGGTGGGCGACGTCGGCGTCGTGTCGCACGGAGCGGACGCAAATCATTGGGAAGAAACGGGAAAGCCGCATGTTCATGAATCAGCGAACCTCGGAAGTTTTCAGCCTACTGGCGGATTACGTGCGCAGCCCCTCCCTGCGCCACATGCGAGAGCAGCGGTCCCTCGCCAAACTGGCCCTCGAGATCGTCACGAAACTCGATCAGGACAGCTCCGTCTGGAGGAAGTGGGAAGGCCCGCGGGACAAGGTCCTGGCCTCGGCGATAGACTGCTGGATCCCGAAGGACGACATGCTCGCCTTCCTGAATGGCCTTCCTGGTCCGGCTCTGACGATGACCGATCTCGAGCAGCGCATGAAGGCCATGATCGAGGAGGAATACCTCGGAGATCCGGAACCGAAGCTCGAGGCCGAATGTCTGGCCATCTACCAGGCCGAGAAAGAGGCTGGCACGGAAGTGCCCGCCATCATCGGGCGCATATCGGATTATGTCGGCGCGCAGTGGCAGCGCTTGCGCGACGAGGAGCGTGCGGAGACCGAGCGGCGGTCGGAAGAGGCGCGACTGGAGCGGGAGCGGCGGCTCCTGTCCTACGCCGATTGTCCATGGACCCAGATCAAGGGCTCGAAATTCTTCTATTGCCGCAAGAATGGCCGGGTCTTCCAGCTCAAGCGAAACAGCGACAAGAGCCTGACGCTCTATCGGGTGCAGGAGGTCGACGACGCCGCCAGCGGCGACATGATTGGCCGCTATCGATCCCGCGGGGATGCCAGCAAGGTGGTGGCTAAGGCGGCCTATGAGCCTGAGCCATTTCGGTAGAGCGGCCCCAAGCCCCGCCACAGGGGCGTTGGTGAGGGCCGATCCCGGCCATACGGGTGCACCGGGCGAAGCATCCAGCAGCCGCCACTCGGAATCGATCACCCCAGCAGCTTGGCCTCGACCTCGGCCATGGCATTCTGGTGGTCGGGCGACGGGAACAGGTGGCCGTAGCGCTCCATGGTCATCTGGATCGAGGAATGGCCTGCGAAGGTCATCACCTCCTTGATCGAGAAGCCCTGCTCGATCCAGAGCGACACCGCGAAATGGCGCAGGTCGTGCCAGCGCAGCTTCACGCCGATGTCCTCCTGCAGCTTGCGGAACCGGGACTGCGTGTTGGTGTGCTGGAGAACGCCACCGCGCGGCGCGGGGAACACCAGTCCGAGGTCGCTTTTCGGACAACGCAGTTTCCAGCGGCGCAGGGCGTTCAGCACCATCGGCCCGGCCGGAATGTCGCGATAGCCCGCGCGCGATTTCGGCTCGCCCATCTGGTTGTAGGCGTCGGCGCGTTGGCGCACGTGGATGAAGCCCTTGTCGAAATCGACGTCCCGCCAGCGCAGGCCGCGCAGTTCCGAGGCGCGCAGGCCGGTCAGCGCCGAGACGATCAGGTGCGGTTTGAAGTCCTCGTCGGCCGCCTCGATCAGCGCGCGGATCGTCTCCTTCGACGGCACCGGCGCCTTGTAGTCGATCCGGCTCGACTTGATCACCCGCACGCCCTGCGCAGCGTTGGTGAAGAGCTGGCCGTTGTCGATGGCGTGGTCGAGGATGAGCTTCAGCACCGAGAGCGCGCGCCGCGTCAGATGCTCGGACCGGCCGTTCAGCAGCAGCCGGTCGCGGAACTCGTTCACATGGCGGCGGGTCAGCTGGACGATCAGCTTGTCCCCGATCCCGATTTCGGGAACCGTGATGTGCAGCCGAACATAGTCGCTGTAGCCGCGGAGCGTGGACCGCTCCATCCGCCGCCCCGTCTTGCACCGCACCTCGCAGTGGTCGAGCCACGCCTTGGCGGCGTCGGCCACGGTGATGCTCTCGCTGTCGGCCAGATAGGTGTTGTTGGCGACGAGCGAGCGGACCTTGACGAGATAGACGTCGGCATCCTTCCGGCGCGGGAACAGCTTCGAGCGGCGCTTGCCGGCTTGGTCAGTGAAATCCACCTGCCAGCGCACCAGGCCCGAGGGCAGCGTTCTCTTCCGGATCGTGGCCATCCGACTTTCCCTATCCCTAACAATGCGTTGGGCATCGTCAGCCTTCCGCATTGCCATTCTTCTTCCGGCATAGCGAGGCGAAACCGACCGCCTCGGAAGCCAGTAATGGATTTTTAGTCCGAAACTCTCTTGTGCGCCAGAGGTTTTGAACCTAAAGTCCGAAACAGACTCAGGAGACCCCGCCGCGATGGCAAAGCTCAGCGACCTCATCCCCACTCTCGCGCAGGTGCTGCCGATGCCCGAGCAGACGGTGTCGGTGATCGCGCGCGCGCTGCGGAAGGAGCGGCTGATCTCCACCGGCGGGCGCGGGCCCGGCGCCGCCGACATGACGCCCGAGGATTGCGCCCGGCTGCTGCTCGCGATCATGGCGGCCGATCAGGTGAAGGACGCGGTCGAGGCGTCGCAGCGGTTCTGGGAGTTCCCCGTCGAGGACCTCCACAGCCAGGACACGATGCCCGAGGACGAGCAGGACGCCTGGCTCCCGCTGCCCGAGCCCATGCGGGCGCTGACGCAGGTAAAGACGTTCGGGGAGATGCTGGCCGGGCTGATCGCGGCGGCGCGGGATGGGGCGCTCGACGCGGCGCTCGGCGGCGTGATGCTCCCCTTCATGAAGATCGAGGTCGAGCGGCGGTTTCACACCGCATCCGTCTCCCTCGCCGGGTCCAGCGACGGGCTGATGCCCGACAGGACCGTGCTGATCGCGAGCTTTGCCCCGCCGAAGGGGCAGCTGCGAAGGTTGATGGAGGCATCCGGATTTCACGAGGGCGGCGACGCGATGATCAGCTTCGCCGTCAGTCAGAGAACGATCATCGCGCTCGGCGCGCTGATCCGCACCTAGGAGGACAGGACATGCAGGAGCATTTGCGGGCTGGACCCGCCACGGAAGAGGTTTGCCCGACGCTGGCCGAGGATCTGCTTCGGGGCGCGGACGCCATCGCGCTTTTCGTCTTCGGAGACGCGAAGGCGCGGCGGAAGGTCTACTACTACGCCAGCGAGGCCAAGGTGCGGATGCCAACGTTCCGCATGGGCAACGTGATCTGCGCGCGGAAATCGAAGCTCATCGACTGGATCGAACGTCAGGAGGCCGCGCGATGACGGACCCGCTCTATCGGTTCACGCCCTGGGATCACGTCGTGCTGGGCGAAAAGCTGCGGGCATGCCGCGGGGCCATGATGGGCCTTCTGGCCGCCGCCCCGCCCGACAGCGAAACCAGCCGGATCGCGCGCGAGACCATTGCCGCGGTGGATCGTCTGCGCTCGGAAATGGACTGCCATCTCCAGACGACCCGGTCTCTGCGGCGCGATCCGCGGCGTCTGACCCCGCACATCTACGCCGGCCAGACGCATGTCTCGGGCTGCCTGGCCAGCGAGGCGGAATGCGAGTTGGACGACTTCGCGGGCTGGGAACTGGAGGACTGAGCCGTGGAGCACGCCATTCGCACGACCGAGGACAGTGCCAGCGCCGAGGCACCGGCGGATGCGTCCACCGCGGCGCCCGCCCCGGCCGCGCCGGAGGATCCGACCGAACTGCGCCTGCAGCTGCATCGCCACGGCTATCGCCCGGTGCCGGTGCTGGGCGCGCATGTCGCCATGAAGGCCGCGGGCAAGCGGCCGATGATGAAGGGCTGGGAGACCGTCTGCGCCAGCGCCGACGAGGCCGAGATCGCGCGCTGGACGAAGGCGCAGCGCAACTGCACCAATACCGGCCTGCTCTGCGGGACGCTGGTCGGCATCGACATCGACGTGCTCGACCACCAGCACGCCCACCGGGTGACCTGCATCGCGACCGAGATGCTCGGCATGACGCCCGCCTGCCGGATCGGGCGCGCGCCGAAGATCCTGCTGACGTTCCGGACGGACGAGCCTTTCGACAAGATCCAGTCGCCCGAGTTCCACATGCTCGACGGCACGGTGGCGCGGGTCGAGGTGCTGGCGACCGGGCAGCAGTTCGTGGCCTTCGGCATCCACCCGGACACCAAGGCGCCCTATCACTGGCCCGAGTGCTCGCCGCTCGACGTGCCGCTGCACGCGCTGCCGCCGGTCACCAAGGAGCGGTGCGCGGCGTTCATCGCCGCGGCCGAGAAGTATCTGCGGAAGGTCGGCGGCTACAGCAGCGCCGACCGCCGCGAGATCGAGCGCGAGGGCCGCAAGGCGGCAGGGCTCAAGCGGAACCAGGCACCGTCGCGCGCGCTGGTCGAGGAGGCCGTCGCCCACATCCCCAACGACGACCTGCCCTACGACGACTGGATCAAGGTCGGGCTCGCACTCTACGCCGCTCTCGGAGCGGACGGTCGCGACCTGTGGGAGGGATGGTCGGCGCGGGCGGACAAGAACGATCCGGAATACACTGCCGAGAAATGGGACAGCTTCGCCGGTGTCCGCAGCGTGACCGTGGGCACGCTCTTCTGGCTCGCGCGGCAGAACGGATGGCGGGCCGCGAAACCGCAACGCGCCCGAACTGCTGTAGATGGTGACGCTGCCGCGTCGCAAGAGGACGACAAGCTGCCCACGCACGACGACGACGGGCGGCCGATCGTCTACCTCTTCGCCGGATACATGCCCTCCATCATCGACATGTCGGAGAGCGCGCTGCTCCAGGCGAAGCAGGGCTTCTATCAGCGCGGCAGCATGGTCGTTCGGCCGGCGATGGTGCCGGTCTCGATATCTGACGGGCGCCAGATCGACGCGCCGCGGCTCGTCCACGTCAAGGCGCATCACATGGCCGAAGCGTTCACGCGAGTCGTCTGCTTCAAGCGGTTCGACAAGCGCGCCGAGAAGTGGGTGAACTCCGACTGCCCGCATCGCATCGCGGAGACGTTCCTTGCCCGCGAAGGGCTATGGCGCCTGCCCGTGCTGACCGGGATCATCAATGCGCCCACGCTGCGCGCCGACGGCTCGATCCTCGATCTGCCGGACTACGACGCGCAAACCGGGCTGCTGTTCGATCCGCAGGACGTCCAGTTCCCGGTGCTCCCGCGCGATCCCGACCGGGACATGGCGCTGCGCGCGCTGGCCTACCTCAAGGAGCTGATCTCGACCTTTCCTTTCGTGACGGAAGGAGATCGCGCCGTCGCCCTCTCGGCCATTCTGACCGCGCTGGTGCGCCGCTCGCTACCCACGGCGCCGCTCCACGGGTTCAACGCGCCGACGGCGGGCACGGGCAAGTCCATGCTCGTGGACCTCGCGAGCCTGATCGCCACCGGCCGCCCCGCGCCGGTGATCGCACAGGGCAAGTCCCAGGAGGAGATGGAAAAGCGGCTGGGCGCGGCGCTGATCGCGGGCGACGTGCTGATCGCCATCGACAACTGCGAGGAACCGCTGGGAGGCGAGCTTCTCTGCCAGACCATGACGCAGACGAGCCTCAAGGTCCGCATCCTCGGGACGTCGATCAACGCCGAGGTGCCGAGCAACGCGGCCATCTTCGCCACCGGCAACAACCTGACCTTCGAGGGCGACATGACCCGCCGCGCGCTCCGCGCCACGCTCGACGCCGGTGTGGAGCGGCCCGAGCTGCGCGCCTTCGACCGCGATCCCCTCGCCATGGTGACCGAGCGGCGCGGCGACTACGTCTCGGCCGGGCTGACTGTCCTGCGCGCCTTCCACATCGCCGGCCGACCGCAGCAGCGCGCGCCGCTCGGCTCCTTCACCGACTGGTCGCGCTGGGTCCGCGACGCCCTGATCTGGCTGGGCGAGGCCGACCCCTGCGACACGATGGAGGAGTTGCGCGGCGCCGACCCGAAACTCGAGGCGCTGACTTCGGTCCTGGAAGGCTGGCGCGAGGTGATCGGCCTGCAACCAGCCAACGTCCGCGACGTGATCGAGCGCGCAACCGAGCAGCGACCGCAGCTCTACGGCCGCGCCGAGTTCGTGCATCCCGAGTTCCGCGAGGCCCTGCTGCGGGTCGCTGGCGAAGGCGGCGCGATCAACGGCCGGCGGCTCGGGAAGTGGATCGGGTCGCACCAGAACCGGATTGTGGGCGGGCTTCGTCTCGTCAACGCGGGCGTGTCGGCAGGGCACACGCGCTGGCAGCTGGAACACGCGGCATCGGACGCCGCGCCGGTCAACGACGGTTCTGAAACTTTCCGGAGCCGTGCCGATGCGTGACGTTCATTCCCGATCCGTCTGGTGGGTTTGGTGGCTTTGGTGGATTTGTCCCGGCCGATATCTGTGTTTGTCGCCCGAAGTGTCAGCGACGTGGAAGGTCGCGACACGTGACGCTATGCATCACGCCGCGACGCATGACGTGACAGTTTTCAGGTGCGGACCGAAACAAACCCCTGATCTCCACCAAACCCACCAGACGACTCGTCAACGGACGGCGACGCCCGGAACGGGTCGCGAGAACTTCAGAACCGTCGGGAACGGTCGGGCTTGCCGGATCGCGGGTCGCCGGGCGGTTCCTCCTGCGCCGATCCGTATGTGGGGACCCGCAGCGCATTGCGTCGCCAGCGTGAGGGCCGGTCATGCCTAAACTCGACGGGACCGAGACCAAGACCGCCTTCGCCGCCCGCGTCGGGCTGACCAAGGGCCGCATCTCGCAGCTGGTGGCCGAGGGGCTGCCGGTGCGCAGCGACGGGCGGATCGACGTGGCCGAGGGGCTCGCCTGGATCGAGACCAATCTCGATCCCGCCCGCCGCTACAAGGGCGGCGCGCCCTCTGCCACTACCCGCACTGCCACGCTGGCCGAGGCGAAGCGGCTGCACGAGATCGTCAAGGTCCAGCGCGCCCGGTTGGCATTCGAGCGCGAACAGGGCAAGCTGATCGACGCCGACGAGGCGCGGCGCACGGTCTTCGCGCGCGCCCGTGCCGAATGCGACGCGCATCTGGCGTGGGTCCAGCGCACGGCGCCCCTGCTGGCGGCCGAGCTTGGCGCCGACCCGCGAGCGACCTTCGCCGCCCTCGACCGGATGATGCGCGAGCATCTCGAACACCTGGCCGACCTGCCGCTGGGGAGTTTTGGCGATGGTGACTGACATCGACCTCGCCTGGCGGCGCGGCATCCGCCCCGAACCGCCGATCCCGGTCTCGGACTGGGCCGACCGGCATCGCATCCTGCCGCCCACCTCGGCCGAGCCGGGCCGCTGGCGCACGGATCGCACGCCCTACCTGCGCGCCGTGATGGACGCGCTCTCGACCGCCAGCCCCTACGAGCGGGTCGTGCTGATGAAGGGCGCGCAGACGGGCGGCTCGGAGGCCGGGCTGAACTGGCTCGGCTACATCATCCAGAACGCGCCCGGCATCGCGATGCTGGTCATGCCCTCGCTCGACATGGTGCGCCGGAACACCACCGTCCGTATCGACCCGCTGATCGAGGCGACGCCCACGCTCCGCGAACTGGTCGCAGATCCCCGCTCCCGCGACGCCGGGAACAGTCTGTTCCGCAAGTCCTTCCCCGGCGGCCAACTGGTGATGACGGGCGCGAACAGCGCAGTGGGCCTGCGGTCCACGCCCGTCCGCTACCTGTTCCTCGACGAGGTGGACGGTTATCCCGGCGACGCAGATGGCGAGGGCGATCCGGTCGATCTGGCGATCCAGCGCACGGCCACCTTCCGGGGCCGCCGCAAGATCTACATGGTCTCCACGCCCACGCTGAAGGGCCATTCCCGCATCGAGGCGGCCTTCGAGCACAGCGACCGGCGCCTCTATCACGTCCCCTGCCTGCATTGCGGCGACATGGCACCGATCACCTGGGCGCGCATCCGCTGGCCCGAGGGGCGGCGCGATCAGGCGCATCTGGTTTGCGAGGCCTGCGGCGGCATCCATCACGAGCACGAGAAGCCCCGCCTGCTGGCAGCCGGTGAATGGCGTCCGACCGCCGAGAGCGACGGCCGCACCGCGGGCTTCCACCTCTCCGCGCTCTATTCGCCGTGGGAGGCATGGGCCGAGATCGCCGCCGAGCACGGCCGCGTCCGAAAGGACCCGCCCCGCCTGCAGGTCTGGGTCAACACCAAGCTGGGCGAGTCCTGGGAGGACCAGGCGGGCGACACCGTCCCGGCCGACCCGCTGATGGCGCGGCGCGAGGACTGGGGCGAGGCGCTGCCCGCCTCGGTTGCGGTGCTGACCGCGGGCGTCGACGTGCAGGGCGACCGGATCGAGGTGCAGATCCTCGGCTGGGGCCGCGACGAGGAGGCGTGGGTGATCGACTACCGCGTGCTCTGGGGCGACCCGTCCGGGCCGCGTCTCTGGTCCGACCTCGACATGGTGCTGCAGGCGACCTTCCCGCATCCCGCCGGGCACGACCTGCCCGTACGCGCCGCCGCCATCGACACCGGCGGCCACCACACCAAGATGGCCTACGAGTTCTGCCGCACCCGCCTCGCCCGCCGCATCTGGGCGATCAAGGGCCGCGGCGGCCCCGGCATCCCGGTTTGGCCGCGCCGCCCGACGCGCACGAACAAGGGCAAGATCCCGCTCTTCATCGTCGGCGTGGACGCGGTGAAGGACGCCGTCTACGCCCGCCTGCGCCTGGCCGAGCCCGGCCCCGGCGCGATCCACTTCCCGCGCCGCCTCGACGCCGACTACTTCCGCCAACTCACCGCCGAGCGCGTCGTCACCCGCTTCGAGCGCGGACGCCCCATCCGCTCCTGGCAGCCCAAGCGCGACGGCGAACGCAACGAGGCCCTCGACACCTTCGTCTACGCCCACGCCGCCCTGCATGGGCTGATCAGCATGGGGCTCAGGCTGAACGAGGAGGTGGAGGGGATGGCCGCGGTGCCGGTGCGGCCTGGTGACGACGCCGGGCGCGTGATCCGGTCGGCATGGATGGCTTAGTGGCTCGGCACTCGCAAGAGTCTGCGGCCGCGTTGAGGGCGAAGACAGAAGGGCGAACGACGTGAGCCAGCGGGCGCGTTGCCAAAGCGTTCATCGGCTTGATCAGGGCTCCGAATGGGGACACGTTCGTGTTAGTGGTCGGAACGGCGTTTTCCTATGAAGGCTGAAAGAGACCTTGCGATTCGACAACACAACACTCCAGAGCGCTGTCGACACGTTGCGCTTGTGCACACCACAAGAGGACCGGGCGAGGGCTGACAATTACGTCTTTGAGGAGGCAGTCTCGGCCGAGCGAAAAGCGGCGTTCGAGGCGCTCTTGGGCGACTGTGCAGATTCTCGAGCGCTGCTGGACGGTCATGTCGATTACGTAAAGGAGAATATCGAGATCGATGGCGAGACGCCGGACACGTTTCGCGTGGACCTTGAGCCTTCTGGAACGGGCGACAGAGACGAAGCGCAGGAGCTGGTCCGCATTGAGGGATTGCGTGGCCCGCTATTGGCGCATTTCGGTTTTCCGGAACCCGTCGAGATCGATGCTCTCTTGGAGCATTATGAAACGCTGAAGGCAGCGTGGGGGAGCAACAGCCCCGAGGACAACGCCCTCTTCAGCAAATTCTTGGCGACATGGAACCGGAAGAGAGACGATCGGCCGGCTTTCGCGGCGTTTCTCGACGGCTTAAGAGACGACGCCGAGCACGCCGACTGGCAGCATCTGCTGCGAGATCGGTTGGGCCTCGCGCACTATCAGCCGCAGCCGGGCGTGCCGATCCCGGTGGCCCTGATGGTCTACACGGTGAAGGAGGTCACGGTGGCAGCGCGTGCAGACGCCGTGCCGATGACCTGTCCGACGGTGCTGGATTCCAGGCCCTGGGAGTATTACTTCCCGGCTCCTGAGGAGATCCCCTACGGGCGAGCGATGGCTCTCCGAACCGATGGGGGCGAGGAGAGCTTGCAGCCAGAGCTGCTACATACGAAAATAGAGTATAAACGAAGCCACATTAAAGCTATGGCGTTGATAGAACGGCCTTGGGGGCCTGAGGAGCTTAAGAATTTGCGCAACCATCACCTGCTGAAGGTCCGGCTGGCGCTGCTGGACGAGCCAGCCGCGGACGGGCGCCCTGAATTCGGCGAGGATATGCCCTGATGGGTGTGGCGTCCGACATGGCAGGCGGCGCGCGCCATCCGTGGATCGCGGCATTCGAGGCCGATCCAGCTACGGCCTATGACCGCTTCATTCGCGGCTACGCAGATATTGCGCCCTATGAGCGCGCCGAAGCACCGGACGCGGCGCGCATGATATTCGGCCCGCTGCCCGCTAACGATCCGGCACGCGCACAGCTGGGCACCGCGATCACGGCTTGGCTAGATGCGCGCCGGCGCGAGCCGATCCCGGCTGACCGGCGCCGGCGCGGCCGACTGATCCGGGAAGTTTCGGAGAGCTTCGAGATCATCCGCATGCTGGAGCCGGACGGGGCTGCGCAGTGGGTGCATGACAACCGCATCCGACTTCTGGACTGGACGTCGCGGCTGGTCCAATCGCCGGCACGGGATGCACGAGCGGCGTTCCTTCTGACCTTGGCGGTCACGCAGCCCGTCGTTGATGGTGAGGACCTGACACGGCTCTGGATGGATATCTGCCGCGAGGCCGGTGGGGCCTTGCCGGGAGAATACCTGGACGTCGGGCTGATGGGCCTGCGTCGATTGCCGAAGATGGAGCACCAGACCTCCGAGGCGCCGTGGCTTGCGGGGCTGGCCCAGTGGGCGATGGCACGGGAGCCGTCCGAGCAGGAGTTCGCGGCGGAATGGCTGGCGTTAAAACGGGTCTATCCGCGTCAGCCCGCTCAATGGCGGAGGGAAATCTCTGCGTTGCTTCGCACCAAGCAATACCACGACGCCGAGATCGAGCCGCCGGCCTGGTGGTCGTGCGACCCGCAAATGGCGGTTATGGGTAGGCCAAATTTTCAGCCGGCGAACGGTTACCGTTCGCCGATGCCGGACGAATGCCGGGCGCTGATCGACCGGCTGCAAGGTACGTCCTATGGCGAGGTGGCGCCGGCGATCGAGACCTTCATGCAGGCGCATGTCCGCTTTGCGCGGGCGACGGGGATAAGCCAGCACCTGGTCGCCGCGGTGCACCAACTTGGCACAGCTCTGGCCGAGACGCGCGACGAGGCGGCGTGCGTCCGTGCGGAGGAACTCGCGCGCGTCGCCCTGCACTGGCAGCCGTTCGATACTCTTTTGTGGACGCTCTGGGCCGATGCGCTAGAAGCGCGTGGTGCGGTTTCAGCGTCGGAGATCGTGCGATGGGAGCAAGTGCGGCGCCTGCCGTTCAGTGTTGAAGCTCGCGCGCAGCTCGCTGAGATGCTGATCGCGCTGGACCGTTGCACGGAGGCGCGGACGGTCGTTGATCGGTGTTTTGCCGAGGGACTGTTGACCGATGCCGTGCATGCGCTCCGTATCCGACTTGCCGCGCATCTTGACGGGATCGAAGCGGCGAGAGAAGCGGTGGTGAGTGCGGTGCAAGAGTTTCCGGAGAGCCGGTTCCTGACCGACTACGAAGAGATGCTTGGCCGCGACCAGGTGCCTTGGCTGACCGCCGTGCGATATCAACGCCATCCGCTGGCACGCGACTCGAATGGATCGGCTCATTTCGCGGGGTCCGACAGCGACACTGTTGTGCGGCTGCGCGATTTGGCGAAAGCCCATGCGCTTGCGGATCGGCTCTCTGCCGGCACCGACGACGATACCGTCGCGGAGGTCACCGCATTTCTGGCCGAAGAACCCGACTTCGCTTACGCGCAGCTGCTGGCCGTACGGGCTGGCATCTGGGCGGCGGAAGAGGTGGAACTTGCCAGCTTGCCGGCGGCATTTGAACAGGCGTTGGGGGACGAAGACGCCGAACTTCTTGCCCGTATGGCGAACCGCGCCCCGAAGCTCGAAGCCCTGACGTTGGTGGCGCGTGCCCTATTCGGCGATGTCGACGCCCAGAACTGGATCGCCGACTGGCTTTCTGAGGCCGCAAGGGACGAGCCGGGCCCTGTTGCGGACATGCGGCCGAGGCTTCGGGTGATACTGGGCGGCGCGACCGATGCCGACGCTGTCGCCGGTGGCCTGTCGGCGCAGCGCGAAAAAGTCCTGACCGTCCTTCGGCGGGTCAACGAAGCCCTGATCGACTCCGACCTGATCGCCGCCTGAACAAGGCGGCGCCGAAGCGCCGCCTCGATTGACGCGACACGGAGTTGTCCGAGGAAGCTTCCCAAACATTCCCAATAGCTTGAGGGCCCCTTTCGGGCGATTCTCCCGCCCATGCGGAGCTTCCTCCATCGACTTCTCGCCCTCGCGCGCGCTCGCGGCTTCGACGCTGCGGGTGGCGGGCGGCGTTGGGAGGGGGCGCGGACGGTCGATGGGCTGAACGCGGCGATCCTCGCGGGCGCGACCACGGCGGCGCGTCGGGCCGGGTGGTATGCGCGGAACAACCCGTGGGTCGCGGCGGCGGTGGACAGCCTGGTCGGCAATGTCGTCGGCGCCGGGATCAAGCCGCAATCCACCCATCCCGACCGCGCGGTGCGGGAGCGGCTGCAGGCGCTCTGGCTGCGTTGGACCGATCACACCGCCCCGGACGGGCTGGCCGATTTCTACGGGCTGCAGGCCATGGCCGTGCGCGCGATGGTCGAGAGCGGCGAGAGCTTCGCCAGGCTGCGCATGGCAAGCGACGCCAGCGGCCTCCCCCTCCACCTCGAGCTTCTGGATCGCGAGCAGGTTCCCATGGACCTGCACCGCGAGATCGGCGGCGGGGCGCGTATCCGTGCTGGCATCGAGTTCGACTCTGCCGGTCGCCGGGTCGCCTACCGGGTCTTGTCCTCCCGCCCGGGCGATCCTCTCGGGTCTCTCCGCATGGACCCTCTCCGCGTCCCCGCCGCCGATTGCCTGCACCTGTTCAAGCCGCTCGCCGCGGGCCAGCTGCGCGGCATCACCTGGCTCGCGCCGGTGCTGCTGCGGCTGCACGAGATTGACCAGTTCGAGGACGCCGCGCTGGTGAAGGCCAAGGTCGCGGCGCTGTTCACCGGCTTCATCACCGATCCCGACGGCACGGCGGGTGGGCTCTCGGGCACCAACACCGGCGGCGCGCTGACCGTGGGCATGGAGCCCGGCAGCCTGATCCCGCTGCCGCCCGGCACCGACATCCGCTTTTCGAACCCGACCGAGCACGACGCCTACGCGCCCTTCGTGAAGAACCATCTGCGCGCCGTCGCGGCGGGGCTTGGCCTGCCCTACGAGCTGGTCTCGGGCGACCTGGAGGGCGTCACCTATTCCTCGATCCGGGCGGGGCTGATCGAGTTCCGCCGCCGGGTCGAGCAGCTGCAGCACAACGTTGTGGTCCATCTGTTCTGCCGCCCGGTCTGGGAGCGGTTCGTTCGGCTGGCGGTGCTGACCGGCGACCTGCCCGCGCGCGATTTCGACCGGAACCCCGACGCCTACCTGGGGTGCGAATGGCTGCCGCCGAAGTTCGACTACGTCGATCCGATCAAGGACGTGCAGGCCGAGATCCTTGCGATCGGCGCGGGGCTCAAGAGCCGGTCCCAGGCGATCTCCGAGCGCGGCTATGACGCCGAACAGGTAGACGCCGAGATCGCCGCCGACTGCGCGCGCGCTGAGGGGCTGGGGCTCGCTTTCGGCCAGACAGCTGCGCCGCAGCAGAAGGAGGCCGCCGATGGCTGACACAGCGACCACCCCGGCACCGACGCGCTCAAACGTCGGGAATGACGACGTTTGCCTGCTCACCCGCCGCGCGACGCTCGCGCCCGCGACCGCCGATCCGGAAGGCCGCACCGTCGAGGTGGTCTGGTCCACCGGTGCACCTGTGCGCCGCCGCGACATGGCGGGGCAGTACATCGAGCGGCTGAGCCTCGCGCCCGAGGCCGTGGACCTGTCGCGCCTCGAAGGCGCCAGCGTCCTCGATGCGCACCGCCAGACCGCCGTGCGCGATGTGCTCGGCTCCGTGCGCAGCGCCGCCGTAGACGGCAAGCGCGGCACGGCCCTGATCCAGTTCTCGGCCCGGCCCGAGGTGGAGCCGGTCTGGCAGGACGTGCTGACGGGTATCCTTCGCCATGTCTCGGTCGGCTACTCGGTCGAGGACTGGGCCGAGACCACCGAGAACGGCGCACGCGTGCTGACTGCCGTGCGCTGGACCCCGCACGAGATTTCCCTGGTGCCGACGCCCGCCGACCCCGGCGCCCACATTCGCATGGAGACAGAGATGACCGACACGACCACCACCACGGCCCCTTCTAAGGCGCAGACCGAAATCCGCGCCGCGGCGAATGCCGAGATCCGCTCCATCGCCCGCATCGCCGGGCTCGATCAGTCCTGGATCGACGGGCAGATCGACGGAGGTGCCGATCCCGACACCGCCCGCCGCGCGGCCTTCGAGGCGCTGGCCAGCCGCAGTGCACCCTCGATCCGCACGGAACAGGTCAGCGTCGAGATGGGCGAGAGCGAGGACGACCCCGCGCTCCGTGCCCGACAGATGGGCGAGGCGCTCTACGCCCGGATCAACCCGCGCCACGAGCTTTCCGAGCCCGCACGGCGCTACGCCTATTCCACGCCGGTGGACATGGCGAAGGAGCTGCTGACGCTGCGCGGCGAGTCCACCATGGCGCTGTCGCCCGCGAGCCTCGTCACCCGCGCGCTGCACACCACGTCCGACTTCCCGATCATCCTCGGGGACACGGTGGGCCGCGTGCTGCGCGACGCCTACCAGGCCGCACCCTCGGGCGTCCGCCGCCTCGGCCGCCAGACGACGGCGAGGGACTTCCGCGCGGTGAACAAGATCATGCTGGGCGAGGCGCCGCTGCTGGAGAAGCTCAACGAGCACGGCGAGATCAAGGCCGGGACCATGGCCGAGGCGCGCGAGGCCTACAAGGTCGAGACCTGGGCGCGGAAGATCGGCGTCACGCGGCAAGTGCTGGTGAACGACGATCTTGGCGCCTTCGCGGACCTCGCGCGGCGCATGGGCCAGGCCGCGGCCGAGACCGAGGCGCGCATCCTCGTCACCCTCCTCGAGGCGGGCAGCGGCAACGGCCCGACCCTGTGGGACGGCAAGACGCTGTTCCATGCCGATCACGGCAACAAGGCGGGCACCGGGGCGGCGATCTCCGATGCGACGCTGTCGGCGGCGCGATTGGCCCTGCGTACGCAGAAGGGCATCGAGGACCGCACGATCCGCGTGACGCCCCGCAACCTGCTGGTCCCGCCCGCGCTAGAGACCACCGCAGAGAAGTGGCTGGCGACCATTGCGCCCGCGACGGCCGCCGACGTGAACCCGTTCTCCGGATCGCTGTCGCTGGTGGTGGAGCCGCGCCTGAGCTCTGCCTCCCGCTGGTACGTCACCGCCGATCCCGGCGAGATCGACGGGCTGGAGTTCGCCTATCTCTCTGGCGCTGAGGGCCCGCAGGTCGAGAGCCGCTCGGGCTGGGACGTGGACGGTGTGGAGATCCGGGTGATCCTGGATTTCGGCGCGGGCTTCATCGACCATCGCGGCTGGTTCATGAACGCCGGGGCGTGAGCATGGCCGACCTCGCCCAGCTCACCGCCTGGCGGGACGCCCTGATGGCCGCGCGCTATCAGGGCATCCGTACTGTCGAATACGACGGCAAGCGCGTGACCTACGCGAGCGACGGCGAAATGGCCGCCGCGCTCGCAGACCTCAACCGGCAGATCGCGGGCGGCGCAGGGCGCGTCTCGGTTGTCCGCATCCAATCCTCGAAAGGGCTCTGAGATGAAGAACTACCTCCAGAACGGCCACATCGTCCGCGTCACCACGCCCGCGGGCGGTATCGCCTCGGGCGATGCACTGATCGTCGGCAGCATCTTCGGCATCGCCGCCTATTCCTCGGCCGAGGGCGACCCGGTCGAGCTCTCCACCACCGGCATGTTCCAGTTGCCGAAGGCCAGCGCAGCGGTGCTCACGGTCGGCGCGCGCGTGGCGTGGGACAACACGGCGAAGGAAGTGGCCACCCCGGCAGCGGGGCGCTTCCCCATTGGCGTGGCGGTCGAGGCCGCCGGGAATGGCGTCACCAGCGTCGCGGTGCGGCTGGATGGGGTGGCGACGGCGGCGGCATAGCGCTGCGAAGATTGCGTTGCCAAACAGGCCGCTTTTCCAAGAGACTATTTGCGATAGCACTTGGACGGCGGCCAATTGTCGTGAGGATCATTTTCAGCAGGAAGGGTTTCGACAGCGGGGCGGGCGGCGCCCCGTCTCCGATTATCGACGGCCGACCGATCAGTCTGCCCATCCCGACCAAGCATCGCTCCGAGACCACGTACGCAGATCTCGGGCTTTCGGAGATTGTCGAAGCCGTGACGAGGGGGCGGATCGCAGGCACCAGCCTTTGCCATCATGATCCTATGTTCCAACAGGGCCGGTGCGCCTTCGGGCAGACCGGAGCCGCACAAGCCCATCTCGCAAACAACGCCGTAGGGGTTGGCGACGTCTTTCTGTTCTTCGGGCTGTTTGCAGAGCCAGGTAGCGGGGATCGACACCACCGTTTCTTCGGATACCTGCAGGTTGAGGATGTGATCTCGTTGGGGGCGCACCCGGTCGCGGATGATCAGCCGCGCGGCTTCGCGATGCGTCATCCTCACACGCTCGGAGAATGGAACCCCAACAACACGTTGTATCTCGGTCGCGGGCAGGTCACGAGCGCAGCGCACGAGGAGCTTCGCCTAACGCGGCCTGGAGGCCCGGTTAGTCGTTGGCGAGTCCCAGGATGGCTTCGAGAGGTCGGCCTTACTTATCACGCGCGGGCGGATCGCTGGGAAGGCGCTGACGGACTGAACGTGGCTGCTCGAGGGCAGGAGTTCATCGCTGATGCAGGCGAACGGGATGAAGCCGCTCGGTGGTGCGAATATGTCATCTCGAGATTTCAGGGGACCGCTGCAGATGGCTGAGCATCGCATCGTCATCGTTATTCTCCGACAGCCTCGGCTCGATGATCCGAACGAGATGAGAACGGATCCCCTGTGGGAATTCGGAAGCTTTGGCTGCACAGGATGCCATTGGAAGAACCTGATGAACCCGAAGAAGCTGACCGAGCACAACGGCGCACGGTTCGCGTTTGCCCAAAATGGCCAGCTGGGGATCAAGCTTGTCCATGTCACTCCACCAGTCAGGATGCTTCACCACGGCATGTTCGGCGAGGCCACCTGGGAGCCATCGGCCATGCCGCTGCGATATGACAGCGCCCCGACGTTCGTGAACAACTACGGTGCTTCCGACGTTCCGACCCTCATCCACATGATCAACGATGTCAGGCGCGGCAGCCCTGTCGCGCAGTTCGCCAGCAAGTTTCGGTCGCGGCGACAGCCTCTGCCAGATCATGTCGGTCGAGAGCTTCTGGAGGTCTACAACCGCTTCCGCGCTGACGGCGCAGCGGTGGCGGAAGGCTATGAAGATGCGCTTCCCTATCCGCCACCGCGTATCGACGCGGATCGGGAGGCGACCTATCGCCGCCTCCGGAACAGCGGCATCTAACAGCGAACGTCCCGCGAACAAGGCCCCTGTCCCGTGTCGCATCCGTGTTGCACGGAGGAATCGGGGCTGGTCGTAAGCCTTTGGAATCTTTGGGAAGAGTTCGGGACGGGCTTGCGACACGACGCGACACACAAAAGCCGCCCTGAGGGCGGCCTAAGTGTTTGATATCTTGTTGGTAATTTTGGTTGCGGGGGTAGGATTTGAACCTACGACCTTCAGGTTATGAGCCTGACGAGCTACCGGGCTGCTCCACCCCGCGCCAATTCACGTGTCTCTGTGACGACTGCATTCGTATTATAGATTTGTTGGTTTTTGCTAGGTTTGGCGGTGACCTACTCTCCCACGTCTTGAGACGCAGTACCATTGGCGCGGTGGCACTTAACGGCCGGGTTCGGAATGGAGCCGGGTGTTTTGCTCACGCTATGACCACCAAACCGAGTAAAAACCAACCACGATGTTTGTCTAAACATCGTGACAATCAACCCGCATTTTTTTTGCGGCGTTTGTCCAAGTTACACTTTGGAAGTGTATGCTTGTTGTCCGTAACATTGGGTAATGAACCTTGCTGTTACTGGATCAAATCAAGCCTATCGGGCCATTAGTACCGGTCAACTGAATGCATTGCTGCACTTACATCTCCGGCCTATCGACGTGGTGGTCTTCCACGGCCCTCAGGGATACCTTGTTTTGAGGGGGGCTTCCCGCTTAGATGCCTTCAGCGGTTATCCTTTCCGATCATAGCTACCCAGCACTGCCGTTGGCACGACAACTGGTCCACCAGTGGATCGTTCACCCCGGTCCTCTCGTACTAGGGGCAACTCCTCTCAAGTATCCTACACCCACGGCAGATAGGGACCGAACTGTCTCACGACGTTCTAAACCCAGCTCACGTACCTCTTTAAATGGCGAACAGCCATACCCTTGGGACCTGCTCCAGCCCCAGGATGAGATGAGCCGACATCGAGGTGCCAAACACTGCCGTCGATATGGACTCTTGGGCAGTATCAGCCTGTTATCCCCGGCGTACCTTTTATCCGTTGAGCGATGGCCCTCCCACTTGGGACCACCGGATCACTATGGCCGACTTTCGTCTCTGCTCGACTTGTCAGTCTTGCAGTCAGGCTGGCTTCTGCCATTGCACTCAACGAGCGATTTCCGACCGCTCTGAGCCAACCTTCGCGCGCCTCCGTTACGCTTTAGGAGGCGACCGCCCCAGTCAAACTACCCACCACGCAGGGTCCCGGACCCGGATAACGGGTCGCGGTTAGACATCAAGCAGAACAAGGGTGGTATCTCAAGGATGACTCCACCAGGACTGGCGTCCTGGTTTCAAAGTCTACCACCTATCCTGCACATGTTGTGCCTGATGCCAGTGCGAAGCTGTAGTGAAGGTGCACGGGGTCTTTCCGTCTAACCGCGGGAAGCCTGCATCTTGACAGGCAATTCAATTTCGCTGAGTCGATGTTGGAGACAGCGGGGAAGTCGTTACGCCATTCGTGCAGGTCGGAACTTACCCGACAAGGAATTTCGCTACCTTAGGACCGTTATAGTTACGGCCGCCGTTTACCTGGGCTTCAATTCAGAGCTTGCACCCCTCCTTTTAACCTTCAGGCACCGGGCAGGCGTCAGACCCTATACGTCGTCTTGCGACTTCGCAGAGCCCTGTGTTTTTAATAAACAGTCGCCACCCCCTGGTTTGTGCCCCCGGCACTCATGTACCGGGCCTCCTTCTCGCGAACTTACGGAGGTATTTTGCCGAGTTCCTTCAACATCGTTCTCTCAAGCGCCTTGGTATTCTCTACCAGTCCACCTGTGTCGGTTTAGGGTACGGTCTCATGAAGGGCTATTTCCAGGAACTGTCTTGGATACGCCCCAATCCGATAAGGGACGTACGCCGCCACAATCCGTCACATCCTTCTGGCCCAGGAATATTAACCTGGTTCCCATCGACTACGCCTTTCGGCCTCGCCTTAGGGGCCGGCTTACCCTGCTCAGATTAGCTTTAAGCAGGAACCCTTGGACTTTCGGCGAGAGTGTCTCTCACACTCTTTGTCGCTACTCATGTCATCATTCTCGCTAGTGATCTCTCCACCGGATCGCTCACGCGCCGGCTTCACAGAAAGCACTTTATCTTGTGCTACCGCCTATCGGCCACCTGGACACGAATGCCCGTGCAACCTCGAGTGCGATAGTAAAGATAAGTGCTATATCACACTACGCTCCGCTACCATGCTCTCGCATCCTCAGCTTCGGCTCGTGGCTTGAGCCCCGTTACATCTTCGCCGCAGGACAACTTGATTAGACCAGTGAGCTGTTACGCTATCTTTAAAGGATGGCTGCTTCTAAGCCAACCTCCTGGTTGTTTTGGTCGTCCCACCTGCTTTCCCACTTAGCCACGAATTGGGGGCCTTAGCTGGAGGTCAGGGTTGTTTCCCTCTTCACTACGGACGTTAGCATCCGCAGTGTGTCTGCCATCTAGTACTCCCGGGTATTCGGAGTTTGGTTAGGATCAGTAAGCCTGTGGGGCCCCATTACCCATCCAGTGCTCTACCCCCCGGGGTATTCGGATGACGCTCTACCTAAATAGATTTCGCGGAGAACCAGCTATCTCCGAGTTTGATTGGCCTTTCACCCCTAGGCACAACTCATCCCGACCTTTTTCAACAGGTGTGGGTTCGGACCTCCAGTAAGTGTTACCTTACCTTCATCCTGGTCATGCCTAGATCACTCGGTTTCGGGTCTGATCCATCTAACTCGACGCCCTATTAAGACTCGCTTTCGCTGCGCCTACACCTAACGGCTTAAGCTTGCTAGATAGACCAAGTCGATGACCCATTATACAAAAGGTACGCCGTCACAAGACTGGACACTGATGACAACCGTTATCTGGTTGGAATGCTCACGTGGAACGCAACGGTCTCGATCCCGGGATTGTTGTCGTAGATCCCCGCATTCGAGCGGTGATCGTAGCTGAGGCCGAAGCGCCAGCCCTTCCGGTTTTCGTATCCCAGCTCGATCCCGGAACGGAACTCTATCGGTCCGCCGAGGTCGTATCCGCCGTTATCGAAGTAGAGACCAGGCATCGCGTGCAGCTCGGCAAACAGCGGAGAGTTTCCGAAGTTCACCGTGTAGGTCTGGCCAAACCCGA